>NZ_JAMYUT010000024.1:0-115645 GCF_040323235.1 Mesorhizobium sp. M0051 | reverse complement strand
CCTCCGATCATCCAGAGGTCCTTTCAGAATCGATTTCCGCACACCACACAAGAGTCCCTTTGTACTCATGTGCGATTCCCCTGCCTTTGACTGGGGTAATCCTTTTGGCGCAATTGCGTTAAACGCTGAGGTACCGTCAAATCGCGGATATCCCGTGGGGAGAGTGACAAATGCGGCGGGTCATCAGCCCCTCCAAGGTCGCCCGCTGCACCGGTCATTGTCCCCAGGCTAGATGGTGGTCATTCACTGTTCATTCATCATATTAGGCCACGATCATATGCAGACATGATAGGTAGCTCGTACATGCCTCAAGGGCCCCGGTGCTGGGTGATGCGCCGGGGCCTTTAAGTTTCATCTCGCTGTCGTCAGATGCCGCCGCCGCTGTCGTATTGGTCTTCGGCAATGTCGCGCTCGTTCAGCCAGTGTTCCAGGGCGTCTACCATCTGTTCGGCCGATTTGCCGAGTGTCTGGAGATGGATTTCCGGGTTTTGCGGCGCTTCGTAGGGAGAATCGACGCCGGTGAAATTCTTGATCTCGCCATTCAGCGCGCGCGCATAGAGGCCCTTCGGATCACGCCTGGCGCATTCCTCGAACGGCGTGTCGACGAACACCTCGATGAACTCGCCATCGGCCATCAATTCGCGCGCCATGCGCCGCTCGGCGCTGAACGGCGAAATGAACGACACGATGACGACCAAGCCGGCATCGGCCATCAAACGCGCCACTTCGGCGACGCGGCGGATGTTCTCGACGCGATCGGCGTCGGTGAAACCAAGATCGCGGTTGAGACCGTGCCGGACGTTGTCGCCGTCCAGGATATAGGTGTGGCGGCCGGTGGCGAACAGCTTCCTTTCGAACAGATTAGCGATGGTCGACTTGCCGGAGCCCGACAGTCCGGTGAACCAGAACACCGCGGGCCGCTGGTTCTTCATGTCGGCGCGCACACGCTTGCCGACGTCGAGCGACTGCCAGTGGATGTTTTCGGCGCGGCGCAGCGTGTGCAGGATCATGCCGGCGCCGACGGTGGCATTCGAGATGCGATCGATCAGGATGAAGGCGCCGGTGGTGCGGTTCTCGGCGAAGGGATCGAAGGCGATCGGCGTCCGCGTCGAGATGTTGCAGATGCCGACTTCGTTCATTTCGAGCGACTTGGCCGCCTCATGGGCAAAGTCGTTGACGTTGATCCGGTATTTCAGGTCGGTGACGGTGGCGCTGGTCTGGTCGGTCTCGGTGCGCAGGATGTAGGAGCGGCCGGGTAGCAGCGCATGCTCGTCGAACCAGACGATGTTGGCGGCGAACTGGTCGGCGACCTGCGGCCGTGCGGCCGGCGAAACCAGCATGTTGCCGCGCGAGATCTCGACCTCGTCGTCAAGAACCAGCGTGACGGCCTGGCCGGCAGCCGCCTGGGCAAGATCGCCGCCATGCGAGACGATCCGCTTGACGCGCGAAGACTTGCCCGACTTGGCGACAACGATCTCGTCGCCTGACGCAACCGAGCCGGAGGCGATCGTGCCGGCAAAACCGCGAAAGTCGAGATTGGGGCGATTGACATACTGGACCGGAAAGCGGAACGGCAGGTCGACCACCGCTGCATCGACCGACACGGTTTCGAGATGCTCGATCAGCGTCGGGCCGGAATGCCACTCCATGTTGTCCGAGCGGCGGCTGACGTTGTCGCCATAACGAGCCGACATCGGGATCGGCACGATGGTCTGGAAGCCGAGATCGCGCGAGAATTGCCGGTAGTCTTCAACGATCCGCTCGAAGACCGCCTGGTCGAACCCGACCAGATCGATCTTGTTGACGGCCAGCACGATGTGGCGGATGCCGAGCAGCGAGGCGATGATCGAATGGCGCCTGGTCTGGCGCAGCACCCCTTGCCGCGCATCGATCAGCACGATCGCCAGGTCGGCGGTCGAGGCGCCGGTTGCCATGTTGCGGGTGTATTGCTCGTGACCGGGCGTGTCGGCGACGATGAACTTGCGCTTCGGCGTGGCGAAGAAGCGGTAGGCGACGTCGATGGTGATGCCTTGCTCGCGCTCGGCCTCGAGACCGTCGACCAGAAGCGCGAAATCGATGTCGTCGCCGGTCGTGCCATGCTTGCGCGAATCGCGTTCGAGCGCGGCGAGCTGGTCCTCGAAAATCTGCTTGGTGTCGGAAAGCAGGCGCCCGATCAGCGTCGACTTGCCGTCATCGACCGAACCGCAGGTCAGAAAGCGCAGCAGCGACTTCTTCTCCTGCGCCGCCAGATAATCGCGGACGTTCCTCGCACTGGAAAAGGACAGGTTAAGAATTGCCGTCCGGCGACCCTCATCCACGGCAGTCGGCCGCGATGCAATTCGAAAGGCGGGCCTGCACTTTGCCGCGCGATCCGATCTGGCGTCTGATGGACATGGCCGTCTCCAACCCTATGACCGGCTGTCTTCTCGCGATCTGCGCTTCCGCAAGGTCAGGCGAGAAGACTGCTGGACCGTTATACGCTTGGGCGCGCGTCCATGAAATCCCACTATCGTTGCCGCGAGCTCCGATGTGGAAGCTCGTCCGCCGCTGGGCCAAAAGTGACCCGTTACGGGTCAGTACATCTGGCACCGCAATTGCTTTGATAGATGTGTGGGCTGGGGCGAGGGCTCGTCGCCTCGCAAATGGGGTGGCGGGCCTTTAGTCAACGAGGAGTTCTGATGGAGCGGCCCGGCACCCGTTGTTGGGATGGGGCTAGGACACCGGGCCTAACCGACGGGCAGTTTGTGAGAAACGGCGCCGGGGGCTGGGGGACTATATGCGCTCACGCTGAACACGCGCAAAGCATACGAACGGAGTACGAGAGCCACAATTCGGGGGTCGGCCGATAGCCAATTTAGCTCGCTGGTTGTCGAGGCAGAACTGGTCAACCGGCGGTCTCAGTTCGGAGCTTGAGTTCGCCTTATTAGTGTCGCGTGGGAGAAATGCAATTACAGGTTGTGATGCGGTCAGGTATATTAGCTACCTAAGATATAATTACCAAATTGTTAACCAGGATTAATGCGCCTTTTCCACAGCATCGTAGTATGCCTTCCAGGTTGGGTTACCTCCATGGAGCGAGGAAGCCATACGTCCGTGCGTTGGGGCGGCGTATGCCCTACTCCTTGAATCCAATCGTCAGTCAACAACTACGCAACCTGACACATGATGAACGAGCGTACAGGTCACGCTTCTGCCGAATTTTGCGAGAGGGGGCAAAACAAAAAGGGAGCGACGGAGAGGAGAAGTAAGGCGATGGGACACCCCCAAATTTCCGATTTTTGGAACGACGCAACAAGACCGATACACAATGGGCATCTGCCGGACGCGAATGGTCTTAGCGGGTCCGATCTCGATGAAGGAGGCCCAAGCGAAGGCTTGGTCATGATTGTCGACAAGCGGGCACTCGAACGTGAATGCCTTGCGCGCGGCCTCATCGAACACAATCCCACTTGGCGGGTTAGCGCGGTCGGATCGCTCGACGAAATCCAGCACATTGCCGGGGAAGCGCAGCCGTCCGCGATCCTCGTAATTCTCGGCGCCAGAAAGGTCACGGACCAGAGCGTTCGGGCGGAACTTTCGCACTTCATTTCCGAGTTTGGCACCGTACCCGTAATCGTCGTGGTGGATTCCGACGAGCCGGGGGAGGTTCTCGCTGCTCTCGAATGCGGCGCCCGAGGCTACATCCCTACAAGCGTGAAGGTGAAGGTAGCGGCCGAGGCTATCGGTCTCGCTCGTGCCGGAGGGATCTTTGTCCCCGCCAGCTGCGTGCTGGCTCTTCGAGAGATCATCCACTCGACCACAAACGGGGCCCGTCCGCTCACCGGCATGTTCACCACACGCGAGGCGGCGGTTGTGGAGGCGCTCAGGACAGGCAAGGCGAACAAGATAATTGCCTACGAGCTCAACCTCTGCGAGAGCACCGTCAAGGTCCACATCCGAAATATCATGAAAAAACTCAAGGCTACAAACCGCACGGAGGTAGCGTACAAGCTTAGACAAATGTTGCTGTGAAGGCTGCCCGATCGGTCTTTGCCTGGCCGGCTTGGCAATATAAACCGCCGGGCGCGTTAAGGGCGGGACCACGGGTTCGCCATTCTGGCAAGTTCCGAAGATCGATGCTGCCGTCCGTGCCTTGTCGCGAACGGCACGCTGGGCGTGTGCTTAGGCACCAACCGTTGCGGACCCCGCCGTCACGAGAAATCCAATGCTGTCCCGTCCAAGCTCTACGCCACGATATGCTGCTTCGGCAGCCTTCAGCCCTCCCGTCAGTCTGCGGACGATTGGAGCCGATCCGAGTACGTCAAGTGGAAGGCCTAGCTGACCACGGGTGAGCCGCTTCGGTGGCCAGACCCTGAGGCCAAAATAGCTCGCGGCAGAGCGATCGATGCCGCCGCTGAACTGCACCAGGAGCGCTTGGCGAGAGTTCCGGGCAATACGGCCCAGGCTGTTAATGTCCATTGAAGGTTTGTCGGACGGCCTCATCGCGACCACGATCACATCCCATGTGCCGTCGGTCAGGAGCATGGGATGCGAAAAAACACTTACTCTCGCCCCGCCGGCGCGTAGCGCCTGCTCAAGGGATGGTGCACAGGGCGTGTCGCAGACGATGGCGAGCCTCGCGGCTCGTTGATCGACACCAGCATCGCTGAGCAAGATGCAGCATAACCGCGCGAATTCCGGCAGCAGGTCTATGGCTGGGTGGCTAAGATTGGGAGCGGCGACTTTGATGCCGGCCTCTTCACAGGCGTCGAAGTCCACAAAGCCCGGCCGAAGCTCCCATGGTTCAGCCATCAGCGAAATCACCGCATGTGAGGGCAAGAGTTCAATGAGAGACCTCGAAATCGGTCCGACCTGGGGACAACTGGTGACGAGGTCGACGTCCTGCCATTTGCGGCTGCCGATGCGGTTCGTCACTTCAATGCGTTCGGAGACTTTAGCGTGTTTGGCAAATGCCAACGTCGCATCTGCGATGGCTGCCAGGCTCGGATGTCTGGAGGTTATGCGGGCGAGCGCAACGACACGGCTGGCATTGGCGAGCGCCGCCGCTGTGGCAGTCACCGCTTGGTATCCTGTCGTAGCGCCAACGACCACGGTGAGGCCGGAGAGATCAAGATCAAGCAAGGCAATCTGCTTGCGCACAATGGCAAGTACTTCGGCAAGCTCGATCTCGTGAATATCACGAGCAAACGACGCCGCGGCAAGATCACGCGGTAAAGGCATCAAGCTGGACACCACGTTGCGCGCTCCACTGTCAAATAAGCCTGAACTGTAAGCCTGGAATGTCCGTTAAGCTGACAAACCGCCCAGGGGGATCTTGTCTCGGCGTGATGCACGTGTATTTCCTGCATTGCTTTGACGGACGCCTTTGCGCCTTGCGCATTTATCAAACGTGGTTCCTGTATCTCCACGAGCGTGACGGCCTGGATTCGGTTGGCACCCTGATCTCCTGGTGGTTGAGCCAGGTCCAATGCAGACTTTGGCAATACAGCCGACCTGCCCGGACTGCTACCGCAGCAAACGGATGCTAGGTGATACGCCGTTTGATCAGAAGGCTTATAGACACCACGCCATCGACGCGCGGGTCAGGCTTAGGAGTAACGAGCACCGGGTACGCCGCTACCTCCTTTGCTTCTCTTGCCAAGAATCCCAAGCCGCTGTGAAGTTGGGCAGCAACACCAACCGCGTTTCTTGGTGAGACCCGTGACAATCAGCGCATTTGACATAAAGCGCCGCAGGCCCAGCACCCGGATCGGCCAAAACCTCCGTCCGCTTGGAGGCCGGCCCAAAAGGATCATGGACATGGCTGTCGCATCGATCGCACTTGTCCTTGCCGCCCCGGTCATGCTGGCGGTTGCCCTTTTGATATTGTTGACTGATGGGGGACCGGCGGTGTTCTCCCACACCAGGGTCGGATTCAATGGCAAGCGCTTCGCCTGCTATAAATTCAGGACCATGGTGGCGAACTCGGAGCGGGTTCTGGCCGACTATCTCGCGAGCAGTCCCGAAGCCGCCAAGGAGTGGGAGCAGAATTGGAAAATCAAAAACGACCCGCGCATCACATTCCTGGGGCATATCCTCAGGAAATCGAGCCTGGATGAGCTGCCTCAGCTCATTAACGTGCTGCGTGGCGAGATGAGTTGTGTCGGCCCTCGTCCGGTCGTTCCCGACGAACTACAACGTTACGGCTCCTGTGCGATCGATTATCTAAAAACCCGACCGGGACTAACCGGCCTGTGGCAGGTAAACGGCAGAGACGCGATGGATTATCCCAGTCGTGTCTCCATCGACAGCCGCTATGTGCGGGAATGGTCGCTGTGGGCCGATGTCGTTATTCTCATCCGGACTGTCTTCGCCGTGATGAAATTCGACCATGCGTCTTAAGTAAAGCGCACCGCAAATTCTTGCTCTCATGTTCTTGCTCTCATGCATGTCGTTGCCGCAAAGACGCCGGCGTGTCCTGGCGGCAAAACAACGGCGAACAGCTCCGGCGCCGGGGCGCGAAAAATGCAGCCGCGGATCGTCATTGCTCGCGTGACATGCCACGGCGCCAGATGACGCCAAGGACGAGGCCGAGCAAATAGGCGCACTGCAGAACGATTACGAGAAGCAGGATTGAAACCAGGCGGCCCCAGTCAAACCAACTGCCGATGCCGCCTGCAACGACGCCGACCACGAAGGTCACCGCCGTCATGATGATGAGCGCAGCCGCTCGAAAACGAAATCCCAGCAAAATGCCGATCAAGCCGACTGCGACAAGGCCCCAAAGCACGGCGATCTCCTACGGTGTGGAAGACTCAGAAGACTCAAAGTGCCGTACCTGAGTCTCCCACATCTGCGAATCCGTACCAACACCCAATCCGGCTGCACTGACTGGCCGACTGTCGATCAAGTTGTGGGAAATCGCTACACCTCAGCCGCTTTGCACAAAAGGCGTAGTGCACCCTGTCCCAATGCACCCTTTTCGCACATTTCCATGTCCATCCGCTGAGCCTAGGCTGCTCGTGAAAATAGGTATGCGGAGATTCACCTGCCGTGCGGCAGCTTGCCAACAAGGCGCTGTACGTTGCGCATCAGGGCAGAGTTGCGTCGGCACGAAATTCCTAGATCACGCGTTCGGTGTGACATCCCATCTATGCTGCAGGTATCCGTTCTTTTGCTGATCGTGTCCATCTGGTTCCCTGGCGCCACGCGGATTGCCGGAACGGATGGCTCGCTTTCTTTCCTGCTTGCTCTGTTCTGCGCCCTGGTAAGCGTCGGTGCCTATGCCGAAACAGCAAGACGCCTCCATCGGACCGAAGCGGCACTGGCGACTGCGGTGCTGGCCATATCTGCTTTCATCATGGTTCTGTCCCTACTGTCGATGCTTTACGCCGACAGTCCGATCAGGACGATGCGCGCGGTTTTTGCGCAGGTGTTCGGCTTCGCGATTATTCCAGCAGTCGCAGCGATTTCCACCAGACCAAAGGGTCTCGTGGCAATCGATAGGATAGTGATGGCGATGATCATCATGAGTGTTGCAACATCCTGTCTAGTCGCAATCGGGCTGGGCGATGCCAGATTTGCCGATCGCGCGGAAGGCTATTTCAAGCACTCTAACCAACTCGGGATCGCCTTGTCGGCTGCTCTGCCGCTTGTCGCCGCGAAGCTGGTCTCATCCCGCAGCCACCGTGTTCTCCTCTTGGGCTGCCTCGTTGCGGTGCTCCTGGGTTTGGTGAAATCGGGTTCAAAGACAAATTTCGTTCTCGGCGTTGCAGGCCTCGGAGCGTTCTTCGGAATATACAGCTTCTATCTGGTCAGAAGAAAGCAGAGCCCGATAGCAGTAATCGCGGGTATGGTTACGGCTCCGATATTGCTGGAAGCGAGCCTGGTGGCATTGCAGTACCTCAATCCACGGGCTTACAATCTGCTCGCCCTCCAATTGTCCGGAGGCGAGGCACATTCGGTCATCTCGCGGCAGCGGCTGTGGTCTATATCTATAGACCTCGGCCTATCGCATCCGTTTATGGGGGTCGGCGCAGGGCAGTGGGTGGGCGATATTGCTCCCCATAGCCACAACCTGTTCATCGACGCCTTTAGAACACTGGGGGTGCCCGGCGTCGGGTTGATGTCAGTGATGGTACTCGTGGTCGTGACATATGTTGTCAGCGCTGTCTTCAGTACATTGTTTGATAAGGACAGGGGGGACCACTCGACGGAAATTAATGTGATGGTGCTCGGAACATCGGTTTCCGTTTTCAACTACATCGCCGCAAACCAGATGAGCGATTCTTTCGGCCCATCAACAGCGCCCTTCTTCTGGCTGCCCTTGGCTTTGCTCATCTTCTACCGCGGCAGGCAACGATCAATGCAGAGCGGGCTTGGTGAGAGCCCAAAGCTGTACGCAAGAATTGGAACTCAGCTCTTTCAACATTGAGCTTCCGCCATGTCTCTTTGTCTCCCTAGAACCAACCTCGCCAACCGAGCCCAATGATTCCGCACACAGCTAGCGAGCTGGCGCTAGGCTTGCCGCCAAGCCTTGAAGCAAGCGCGCCTCAAACAGACATTCGATTCGTCGAATTCTTTGGTCTCCCTGGGATCGGAAAGACAACCGCTTCCACCCTGTTGGCGAACGACTTGCGACGGTGCGGCCCGCTGGCAGGCGATGTGAGAATAGCGTGGGAGACAAGAACGTTCATCGACCGCCAGATCCACAGGATCGGTATTGTTGCCCCGAGATTCAAGGACCGTCAGTTTCGCTCGTTGCTCGCCCGAATTGCACGTTTTGTCATCGAGAGTGGCCAATCGTCGTTTGTCGATGCAATCAGGGTTATTTGGAACCTTTCCGTTTTGGTTGCCTATATCCAAACCGAAAGGCAGGGAAAGAATACTATCACTATTATGGATCAGGGGCTGCTGCAGGGATTCCTCTCCATATCGCTTAAGGCTAAGCATCGGGCAACTTCGGAGAGCTGGATTGACATCTTGTTCGCCATTGGCGTGCATGACATGGTTTTTGTCCATCTGCGCGGCGAGATCGGCCTAGCACGAAATCGACTTCTAAAAAGGGGCGATCGGTCCTCGCGGATGCAAAGGGCATCTCCTGATTGCGGCGGTCATCTCTGGTCGGCTGCGGATTGTGCTTGCCGCGAGATTGCGGCCGATCTTGAGAGGGGAATGGACACGGAAGATCACGTCGGCGTGCTGGCGGCGGTCGACGTGGAAAGGTTGGCATCGCCCGAAGATGTCGCCGAAAGGGTTCTGGAGGCTGTGCTTTTGGCCTGTCTCGAACGACGTCGGCTGGGCGATCCGGCAGGTCAATGAGCACTACAATGAACCGCCGATCATTCATGGGCGTCGCCGGCCTGTATCCCCTGATCGCCCTGTTGCCGGGCTCGGGCTCAGCGCAAGAGGAACAGGCGCCGAAAGGCAAGGAATTCGTCCTGGCAGGTGCCTATGGATTCGAACAGCAATCGATTAAGAACCTCGAGCCGGGAGCAACAATCGACGCTCGAAATGCTTCCTTCACGGTTGCCAACAGCAGAAATAGCGATCCCAGCGCGACGACCGGATGCGACGAGGGGCCGTTGCCCGTCAATCGCTATCCCCTCGTCATCCGCAACTGCCCCGGCGTTCGCCTTATCGGAGGGCGCTTCGATGGTCAGGTGCCGCTAACGTCTGATTGGCGCGACACGTATTGCAACAGCGCCGCTCTGCTTGTCAGGGACGGAACCACCGACGCGACAATAGAGGGTATCCGTGCGCGTCGCTGCTGGGATGGCATTCGCTTCGCCGAGCACGCCGACGGCTTTCGGCTAAAAGGCTGCTGGCTCAGCGAAATCAGGGATGATGCGGTGGAGAACGACTATCTTCTCAGCGGCATCGTTGAAGACTGCCTGTTCGACGGATGTTTCTCAGGGATCAGCCTGGATCCTGCATCAAACGAACGGGACGGAACAGGCCAAATCGTGCGGATCGACAGATCCCTCATTCGTATGCACGCCTTTCTCTCCAAGGGCGAAATCACACATCAGGCGCCGATCAAAGCTGTCGACCAGTCACCCAGGTTGCGGATTACGGAATCGGTTTTTGCGTTGGCTGCGGCTAACATGCGTGGATTCCGTCGCCTGGAAAGAACATGGCGGCTGACGATTGAAAGTCGCGACAATGTGTTGCTGTGGCTGCCCGACGCGCCAATACCCTCCGCGTTGCCGCTGCCGCCGTCTGGTTTCAGAGTGCTGACCGGCGCCGGCGCCAGGAGCTACTGGAGCAGGGCGCACCTCCAGTGGATCGCAGCGCATCAGGATGTGGCCAGGTTTTCCGACGAAGTGCTGTGAGAAATCGCAGCCCTCGGTGACGATAATGCATGTCGCTCGCCCATCGACCACACCCGCCTTGCCATAACAGCTTGGACCGTCACCGCGATGAATCAGCACGAGGCCATTGACAGAACTGCGACACCGCGCCTCGCCGATCACAGTTCTGCGACGTTTGTAATCCAAGGACGGTTGGTACGCGTCAGGGAAAGAAACGTCCTGTTCAGCCCGACAAATCAGGCCATTTTCGCCATCAACGACACTGCTGCCGACATCTGGCGCTGTCTGGAAGAAGGCATGGCACCGCAAGCCATTTCGGTCGAGATGATGCGCAGGGGCGTTGAAAGGCTTGAGGCAAACAGGCATGTCGAGGCGGCGCTCGCGGACTGGCAGCGGCTTAGCCTGATACGGCCCCGCGTGCCTGTGTCTCCGTCAGCAGCTCAGGAACTCGTGAGCCAGGTGGTTGCCGTTGCGGGCCTCAACATTCGGATCGTCTATCCAGCAGCCTCCGCATTCCCCGCAATCACCGTATTTCGGCATCTTGAGGTGCGAAGTGAGGCGGCCGACGTTCTACTCGAGGTAGTTGAGCACGGGGGACGGATCCATCTGTTCCGGGATGGCGATTGGATTCTGTCCTGCCCTGCCGACGAACTAGCCGTCACACTGAAAGGACAATTGCTGAACGAGGTTCTCGATCGCGGCGTCTATGAACTCGCTCTCCATGCGGCGGGCCTTTTCAGCAATGGACGTATGGTCCTTCTTTGCGGCAATCCGGGCGCGGGCAAGACAACACTGACTTTGGCATTGGTCCATGCCGGATTCGGCTTTGCCGCTGATGATGTTACTCTGCTGGACTCCAGGGGGCGTGGCGTTGGCCTGCCGTTTGCCTGCGCGGTCAAGGCGGGGGCATGGCCGCTTCTGGCCGAATACTGCGCCGATCTCGACGATGCTCCAGTCTGCCGCCGGCCCGACCGTAGGCGTGTGCGGTTTGCCGTGCCCAAGGCGTCGGCGCCCTTGGCTCATTCTCCCCTGCCTATCGGCAGTGTGGTCCTGCTGCGTCGAGGCCACGGTTCGAAGGCTTGCCTGGAGCCGGTCGATCCTGCCAACGCATTGCGCGGTCTTCTCAACGGCGCGCTTGCACCCGGCGGAAGGCTGAGTGGCACCGCGTTCGAAGTTCTGACCCAACTCATCGGATCGGCCGAAACCTATTGCCTGAACTATTCGAAGCTTGATGATGCGGTACAACTTATATCGCAAGCGTGCCGATGATGAGCAGGGGCAACGCGCTTGAGGCGTTGATCGCCGGACTTCGCGGCAGTCCGACTGACAGGGCCGATTGGCAGGCCGTGATTGCTTTGGCAAATCACACTCTGCTCACACCCGATTTGTTTTCCTCCCTCGCGCGTGCCGGACAAATCCACCAGCTCCCGCAGGACGTGCGTGAGTATCTTCGGTTCGTTCACGACTGCAATCGGGAACGGAACCTGCGCTTGCGTTCCCAATTGCGTGAAGCCGTTGCGGCCCTCAATGGCAGCGATATCGTTCCGCTCCTGCTCAAGGGTGCCATTCCGTTGTTCCTTTCACCGGCCGGCCGGATTCCCAGCAGGATGACGAGTGACCTTGATCTAGCTGTGAATCCGCGCCAAGAGACGGTCGCCAGAGCCTGTCTTGAAGAGCTTGGCTACGTCGATGTGGCGGGCGCTCGAGGCATGGCCCGCCAGCAGGACGCCGGAATGCTGGAGCTCCGCTCGAGCCGAGCGAACGGCTGTCACCCCCCCAAGCTTGTTCAGCGAGGCGGCCTTCGGGTGAAAATTCCTACCGCTCAGGCCCGCGCCATGCACTGGATGGTGCACGACCTTCTCAAGGAGGGAGATTACTGGCGCGGAAGGATAGATCTCAGGCACCTTCATGATCTGGCACGATTGGCGGAAAGCGATGACGTGGATTGGACGTCACTGCAGCAATCCATGTCGGATGGAACCGCCCGTAATGCGCTCGACACCCAGCTCCTGGCCATGCATCATTTCTTTGGAACCAGAATCCCGGCAAAGTGTGCACAACGCCGGATGGTCCGTATCCAGCACTGGAGACGCATCTTCACGGCGACCCACCCCGTCGTCGGAGCGCCGCTGCGCTTGGCCGGCAATTTGATGTGGGGGACATGGCGATTTTCACGCGGCTACGGCTTGGTGCGACGTGGGCCGTCGGACTTCTTACGTCGCATTGCTCGCACGCTTTTCAACCCTCGCACCAAAATCTAAGCCTTTTGGAGAACTAGTGCCCCCGGGTCACAAAGCATAAGCTCGATCTGTAAATTTGAGACGGTTGTGGAGAGGTTTGACATGTCAACTGAAAGCACAAAAAGCTCAGAACGGACTCAGGAGAACCTGGTCTCGGAAGCTCAGGCACGCCGCGACTTTCTCAAGAAGGCGGGGCGCTTTGCGGCAGTTACGCCGCCGGCTGTGACGCTTTTGCTCGGCACGAGCTTGAACTCCAAGGCGATTGCCCAATCGGGCGGATCACGCCCGGGCAATGGTTGGGGAGACAAGAACCACATCCACTCCGGTCCTCCCGGGCAGGCGTAAGCTCTTCGAGCATCATGGTCGCTGAAAACAGCGTTGTGAGAACGTAAGCCTGTCATTTGAAAGCCCGGACCACTTGCGGCACTTTTGTGTGCCGCAAGTGGTCCGGGCTTTTCTTTGCCGGCGGCTACCGGCTCACGGGTCCGAATTTCAAATCAGTGAGCCGGCCGGGCATGACGAGTTCCGGTGGTCTGAAACACGCGCCGTGCAGGATCAGGCGAGCAGCCAATCATTTATATGGAATTCATAGATCTTGCCGTCGTTCTCGGTCGGATGGGAGTCATTGTCCACGCCGCGATCAGTGATGTACAGGCTCATACTATGGCTTGGATCGTCGCTGCTTGGCGCCAGCGCCATTCCCGACGGTTTGTGGGCATGGGCCGCGGAGATATCGAGCGTGCCCAATAACTGCCCGGTAGGCGTTACCATTGCCACCGAGTTTTTCGACGTAATGATATAAAGGAGGTCGTGGACTGGATCGTACGCAATACTTTCGTCGCCAGGGGTCCCCAGCGCACGCGCAGAAAAACTCGTGACCACGTCGTCGCCGCCCGTGCTCGCGACACCATCGAATTTGCCATTCGGACCCGCAGCGATGGTGTAAATCGTCTGGGTTGTGCCGTCGGCGACATATAGGACCCCACGTTTTGTATCATAGGCAATCCCCTCCGGGTCTGTGCTGCCGAATGCGGCCGTCTTGAATGAGGTCACAAGGTCGTCCGACGTGTTGTAAAGTCCGTCCCGTCCGGGGTTGAGTTCGTACACGCTCTTGGTGCCAGTGTCGTCCGTGAAGAAGAGATGGTGGTTGGTGGGATTGTAGGCGATCCCCGACGGCTCATCGGAAAAATTGATCGTCGTGAGCGTGCCCGCCAGGGTGCCGCTCAGATTCATTTGGTAGAGATTCTTGCCGGTAAAGATGGACATTTCGTCAACTTCACTATCGGCAACCAGCAGCGTGTCGAGATGAGAAATATAGACGAGATCCGTGGGATCGGGGCTCGGTGGCGACCACAGCGACGTCAGGATGGTATGCGCCAAGGTCACTGATGTCGGCAGCTGATTAGCACCGGTGATGCTGACGGCGAAGGCGTGGGTATCGGTACTGCCGTCGGCCGAGGAGGCCGTGACGGTGAGGTTGACCGACGGCTCTAACTGGGCGTTAAGCGTGCCGGTGCTCGAGCGTGTGATGATACCGGTGCTGGCATTGATGGCGAAGCGCGTGTCGTTGATGCTGTAGGCGACCGTCGAGCCGGCATCGGGATCCGTGGCCGAGGCGGTGATCCCGACCGCCGTGCCGGCGGCGGCGTTCTGGGCAATCTGGTTGGCGGCGGTGTCGGTATCCGGCGGGGTGTTGAAGGCGACCGGCTCAGCGCTGTTGAGGACGGCGAGGGTGAAGGCCTGGTTGGCGGTGGTGCCGTCGGAAGACTTTGCCGTCACTGTCAGATTGATCGACGGCTGGGTCTCGAAGTCGAGCGTGCCGTTGGCAGAGCGCGTGATGACGCCGCTGCTGGCATTGATGGCGAAGCGCGAGTCATTGATGCTGTAGGTGATGGTCGAGCCGGCATCGGGATCCGTGGCCGAGGCGGTGATCCCGGTGGGTGCGCCAGTCGCGGCAAGCTCGGCGATCTGGTTGGCGGCGGCGTTGGCGTCAGCCGGGCTGTTGAAGGCCACCGGACTTCCGGATCCTGGCAGCAGATATTCTATGTGCAGCAGCGGAGCGCTGGTCGGCGAGTATTCGTAGGAATCGGCTGTGCGCGTGCCGGTGCCGGTGACCAAAAATGCCATGTCGTTGAGCGCAGCCCAGCCCGAGCGATTGATGATCTCCTGCACGATCGCCGACAGGTCCGGCGAGCGCTCGGTCAGCCCTTGCTCGCCTACCGTGTTCCACGGGTCCGGTGTCCAGGCTGCGGACGCGTCCGTCGTCGCGCGTGAGGACACGTCGAAGCTGACGCTGGTGAAGGCGCTCGCGTCGTCGGTATCTTCGCCCTTGATCAGCAGCGAGGTCACGCCGGTCTTCACCTCATTGGCCTGGAACTGGATATAGGCGCCGGTGATGATGGCGCCTTGCGGGATGTCGATCGCGGTGAAGCGGATGCCTACCGTCTGTCGGGTGCTGCTGTCATAGCCCAGCTCCAGGTCGTTTATGTTGGTCGAGATCGAACCCGAACCCTTCTCCTCGACATCGTCGCCGGCGGTCGCCACCCTTGTCTCGAAGATCGGGTCGATTGCATTTGAGGCGGTGGCGAGGAGACTGCTGGAGGTGGCCGCGGCGCCCGTCGAGACCGTGCCGAGGTCAGCAACTGCCTCAGGGGTTGTGGCGGCATAGGTGACTTGGCTGTCGGCATGGCCCGTTGTCGCGTCCTGCCACAAATCGAGAAAGCTGCTGTCCAGATGAATGCCAACTCCGGCTGCCGCCTCGGCCAGTCCGCTGAGGTTCAATCCGCCATCGCTCCCCGATGTCGGAGTGATCCCATCCGCGGAAATGAGATCGAGGCTGTTCGCGGCGCGATCCAGTCCGTGACTGTGACTCCCCTTGCCGGTTTCCGCAGCAGGTTCGTCGCTCAGATCGGAGATATCGCCAGTCTTCTCGTTGCCGCTCACGCTTCCGATTGGCAGCGTCAAATTGTCGATGTTCAGCCAGTCGCCCTTGATGCCGGAGTCAATGCCGGAGTCCGTCAGCAAGAGTTTCGTGTCAGTCCAGGGAAGCCCAGCCAGTTTTGCCATGTCGAATTTCCTCTCCATATCTCTCGACTAAAATCGCAATCTCGACGTGTCCGACCAGGGGCGGTTCCGACCCCAGATCGAGCATGGCGATGGGTAACGTTGACACGAAAGCCGTCGCCCGCGATGCATGGCCGGGCGGTCGAGCGCTGAAGTCTACTTTGATCAGTCAGTTGCCTTCCTCATCCTGGGCCAGGCGGGCACCACGGCGGCAAGCAGACGCAGCAGTGATAGCCCGTCCCGCCCAAGGAACAGCGACGGCAGGATCCAGCACAGTAGCAAGCCCCCGGCAGATGCCAGCAATGCCGTATCGATGAGCAGGGGAAGAGCAGATAAATGGAACTCGCGCAGCCATTCCACGAGTGCCCAGACGCCCGTTCCGACAACGCCCGCGAGCGCTAGCCCAGGCAGGTGCGCCATGAAGAAGTCGCCCCAGGTCATCCCGGTCACGCGGAGGCTCAACTGTGCCATGAGGAAGAAGTTGATCCCGAATGCCGCGCCGACGCCGAATGCCACGCCTTCTATTCCCCAGAATTGCCCCATCAAGGACCCAACCAAGACGCCGATGGTGAAAACGGCCTGGCGCCACGCACGTGCGTAGACCGTCCCCGTTGCGCGCGAGACGGAATCGCTCAGCTTGTAGCTCGTGCGGAACAACATACTGAACGCCAGGATCTGGAGTGGGGCGACAACCCCCTCCCATCCCCGTCCGAGAGTGACCTTAACCAACTCCGGCGCGACGATCGCCACGACCATACTGGCCGGTAGGACGATCAGGGCGCAGCCCGCGACCGCGCTGCGATAGGCGCGAGCAAGCCGCGCGGGCTGCTCCTGGACCAGCGCCATGGTCGGGAACAGCACCCGATCGAGAACCTGACCGACTATGACGGCGGGCGTCGTCATCAGCTGTGACGACAGCCCGTACAGGCCAAGCGCATCTGCACCGAGCCAGCGCCCCACGACGAGCCTGTCTGCCTGGGTGGCGAGGTAGTTGCATACCCGGGCTATGGTGAAACCGCTTCCGAAATACAGCAGTTCGAAGATGGCGCTTCGTTCCAGCAAGGGCCGCATCGGATGCGGCTGGCCAGCGAGCAGCACGACCATGCGGATGAATTGCTGGATCAGGAGTGCGCCGACAAGGGCCCAGATACCGAAGCCGAGCCAAGCCAGTACCGGACCGGCAACGACGTAGCCCGTGGCGAACGCGCAGGCATCGACGAGCGCCAGCCAGCGGAATCGCAGCGCGCGCTGGGCCGCGGCCAATGCCACCATGGAAGCGCCTTGGAAAAGGAACACGAAGCAGATGGCACGAACGACCGGAGCCAGATCGGCAAGTCGAAGCAGGCCGGCAATTGCCGGTGCCATTGCCCAGACCAACGCGGACACAACGAGGCCGAGGAGGCATGACAAGGTGAATCCGGCCCGGAGATGTCGCTCTTCCAGCACAGGTCGTTGGACGATCGCGGGGGTAATGCCAAGTCCCTGGAAGATCGCCGAAAACTTGATGACGATCAGCGCTGCGGAGTAAAGGCCGAACTCATTGGGCGAGAGCAGCCGGGCCAGGATGAGAAGTGAGGCAAGCTCGGCGACGGCGAGGGCGCCCATGGACAAGGCCGTCCACAACATGCCCACGACACTCTGTTTTGCCAGCCCGCGCCTGTCGTTGCTCACGCCTGTCTCCACTCTTCGGCCGATCCCAACAGGCGGCCATTGCGTCCATCCCGGATCCGCCGAGGGACACGATTACATTGGGTGACGCTCGGCGGCGCGCCCGCGCCTGCATGAAACGACCGCATTGGTCACGAAGGGGCTTCGGCTGCGGTGCCGCCCGCCGGCGCGCAGTGCGCCTTGCCTATTGAAGAAGCGAGGGAATCTCGTAGCGATAGAATTCCATCTCATCCCGGACCTCCGGTATGATCGCCGTCAGGTCCTTCCTTTCGAGGCGGAGCCACTTCTGCTGTCGGCCGGGGTCGATCATCTCCTTGGCCATGCGGACGATATTGTCGGTGCAGCTCAGCCCGCAATGTTCATAGATGCGGCGCAAGACCAGTTCGGGATCCTGTATCAAATCCTCATAACGAAACGACAGAACGCGGCCGTTGCCAAGCTTGGCGAGATCTTCTCGAGCCTTTCGATTGCCGCGCGCCCACTGACGCGCGATCACCGTCAACTTTTCATTATCCTTCAAATCCCGATCTATTCCGTTGTAACGCGGGCCATAGATCGATGTATATTTCCTTCCGAGCACCCTTTTTGTGATCACCTGTTTTATAATATCTCTTGCATAATAATGAATTTGTGTGACAGGAGTGATTTTCAGCAGGCGTATTATACCTTTTAAGGACTTTGCTCGCTGCCACTTAAGCTCCATTGAGCTTATGTATGAAAATGGATTTCTCGTAATATAGAGAAATATGGCTTCCGGAAAAATCTCGTGGACAAACGGTACGCGCAAGACATTGGCAGGCGTATTTTCCATGATCTGTCGGCCGCCGTGCCGCGACTGATATTCGAGGAACCTGCCGCGAATGTAACGAGCGACCCTTTCGGTAGCATCGGTTTCGACGAATTCGTCATGACGCCGCGCCGGATCGGCATATAGCCACAATGTTTTTGGCTCGTACCAGGTAACGATGTCAGGATGCAGCCCGATCAATTTTTGTGCAATTGTGGTCCCCGACCGATAGTTGCCGATCAGAAAAATGGGACGTTTCAGCTCTGTTGCTGCCATGACAAGTCTCCGTCGCTGAAGGTTAGCCAAGATAGCGCCGATCCTCACGACAAGCGCCGCCGCTCGGCTATTGGTCTCTGAACGCACGCATCATCTGGTCCGTCAAAGGCTTCATCAGGTACGACAGCACCTTGCGGTCACCAGTCCGTATGAATGCTTCCACCGGCATGCCGGGAATGATCGAGACGGGTCCAAGCTTCTTCGAATCCTTCGGATCGGGCGTGATGCGGACTGCGTAGTAGACTTCATTGGTATGCTGATCGCGCGTTACATCGGCCGCAATCATGGACACCGTGCCCTCCATTTCGGGTGTAGTGCGGACGTTGAAGGCGGTGAAGCGAAGAAGTGCGCGTTGGCCGACCGAGATCTGATCGATGTCTTGCGGAGCGGCCTTCACCTCGACCGTGAGAGTGTCGGTGTCGGGAACGATCAACATGATCGGCTCCCCCGCATTGATCACGCCGCCGACTGTATGAACTGAGGATTGATGGACCACGCCGCTGGAGGGAGCGCGAATGTCGATGCGTGACAGCTGGTCCTCGGCGCTTACTTTTCGTTCCTCGAATTCGGCGATCTTGGCATCGACATCGCGCAGTTCGCTGCCAGTCTCGCTGGAGAACTCCTTGTCCAGCTGCAGGATCTGGAGCTCGACTTCGGCAATGGCACCCTTTGCCTGCGCCATGTTTGACACAAGCTGTGACCTTTCACCCTCGATGCGTGTTGCCTCGCGTTCATATTCGGTCAGCTTCGACTTGAGTGTGAGCTTCTTTTCGACAAGGCTGCGGATGTCGACGAGTTCGTCGTTGATCAGCTCGATCTCCTTGCTCTTTGCCGATTCCTGAGCCAAATCGCCTTCGATCTGCTTTCCGAGTTGTTCGATGCGTTCGCGCAAGCGCGCCTTGTTGCCGAAAACCTCGGTTCGACGAAGCTCGAAGAGCCGTTGTTCGCTGGCCACCGTGTTGGCAATCTCCGGGTCGCTCATTCGCGTGGCAAGTATCGGAGCAAGTGTCATCCGCCCGCTGCCGTCACGCTCGGCCTCGAGCCGGGACTTTCGCGCATAGAGCTCATCCAGATTCTTTGTCACGTAAGCCAGGGTGGCACGCGGGATGGTGTCGCTAAGCTGGACCAAGACATCCCCGGCTCGGACACGGTCGCCATCGCTCACGAAGATCTTGCCGACCACGCCGCCCGTCGGGTGTTGCACTTTCTTTTCGCTGTTCTCGACGACCACCCAGCCATGCGAAATAATTGCTCCCGAAATGTCCACTGTCCCGGCCCAGACTCCCATTCCGCCGAGGAGCAGTGCGACGACAGTCATTCCACCGAGCAGATTGCGGCGAATGGATCGCCGGTTGGAAAGCGATCGGTTCAAGACAGGAGCCGTCATTGCCCGTTTCCCCTGTGCCGCAAGTCGTCAATTCGGCAGTTGAGGAGAGGTTGAAACCGGCCGCAGGCCCTCGGTATTGACCTGCATCGGAAACAGCTTGGACAGGACGGACTGCTTCGTTCCAAACATGTGCATCTGCCCTTCTTTCATCATCAGCACGAAATCCACGGTGGTGAGAATGTTCGGCCGGTGCGCGACGATCACCACGATGCCTCGGCGTGCCTTGATTGCGAGGATCGCCTCGGCAAGCGCCCGTTCGCCTTCCATGTCGAGATTGGAGTTGGGCTCGTCGAGGACGACCAGGAACGGATTTCGGTAGAGTGCGCGTGCCAAAGCAACGCGCTGGCGCTGCCCTGCTGACAACGCGGTTCCGCCCTCTCCGATCTGCGTCTCGTAGCCATTGGGAAAGCTGATGATCAGTTGATGGACACCCGCCGCGCGGGCGGCGGCGACGATGGCCTTCGGGTCCGATCCAGGATCGAAGCGGGCGATGTTGGCGGCAACCGTTCCCGCGAACAGTTCGACGTCCTGCGGAAGGTAACCTATATGGCGGCCAAGACGCTCCGACGACCACTGATCGAGCGCGGCGCCATCAAGCTTGACACGCCCCGCCAGCGGTCGCCATGCGCCGACCAGCCCACGAGCCAGGCTGGATTTGCCGGAACCACTTGGTCCGATGATGCCAAGCACCGAGCCGGCGTCCAGGCTGAATTCCACACCTCGCACGATGATCCGTTGCGCGCCCGGCGCGCCGATCGTCATGCGCTCCACCGTCAAGTTCGAACCGGGAACCGGAAGTGCCATCGGCTGGGCGTCTTGCGGCAATCGGGCGAGCACCTGGCTCAGCCTGCTCCAGCTCTGGCGTGCGGCCACGAAGGTACGCCAATGGGCGATGGCAAGATCGACGGGCGCAAGCGCTCGGCCCGCAAGGATGGAGCCGGCGATGATGATCCCGGACGTAGCCTCGCCCTGGATCACCAGCCAGGCCCCTATGCCAAGCATTGCCGACTGGAGCATCAGCCGCAAGGCGCGGGCGAAGCTGCCGAAGCCGCCTACGATATCGCTGACATGCTGCTGTTGCGTGAGGTATTCGCGGCTCGCCTCCCGCCAATGGTCGTGCAGGCGGTTGCCCATGCCCATCGCCGCGAGGACCTCCGCGTTGCGGCGACTGGCCTCGGCAAAGCCGTTGCGCATCACACCTGTCGAAACCGCGGCGCCCATTGGTTTGCGCGTAAAGACCTCGGTCGCTGCCGTCAGCGCCACCAACACGATTGCACCGCAAATCGCCGTAATCCCGAGCGTCGGATGAAGGCTCCATATGATTGCCAGGTAAAAGGGCATCCACGGAAAGTCGAAAAGCGTGCTAGGCCCCGGGCTCGACAGAAATATGCGGACGTTGTCGAGATCGCGCTGCGGCTGCAGCCCATCGCCCTGGTGGCCGATGTACAAGGGCAGCCTGGACACGGCTGTAAATACACGTCCTCCGACCGCTTCGTCCAGTTCAACACCGATCCGGGTCATAATGCGGCCGCGCACGAGATCGACGACCGCCTGCCCGACAAACAGCACGCCGGCCAATATCGCCATGGCTACGAGAGTCGGAACGCTGCGGCTTGGCAGTACGCGATCGTAGACCTGCAACATGAACATCGCACCGGTCAGCATGAGGATGTTGCTCACGCCGCTAAAAACCGCGACGCCCGCGAATGCTGCCTTGCAGGAACGCAACGCATAGGCCAGTTCCGAACCGGGCGCCGGCTGGATGCTCCCTGCCGAGGGCTGGGCGTCGGCGTTTGCGAGCGCGCTTGGCAAACCGCCCCTTCGCCTTGCCTTGCGGGCGACTGCCATGAGCAGCAAGCCCAGGGCCGCGATCGCCAGCCCAACCAGAAGAGCGTCCGGACCGGGCAGCAGGACATCGGAAAGATGGCCCCAGCCCCGCACAAGATCGGTCCACGGTCGCGGCAGCCAGTTCCTGCCGAGATCAACGAGGCGCGGCAGGAATGCAACTCCCGCAAGCGCAAGAGCGAGGAGGAGCAGGATTGCTCCTGGAATGCGCGATCGGACGATGGAGCGGTGGCGCGGAGCATTGCGCACCGTCGTCTTGCGGCGCGCCGTTGCACGCAGGAGATTGAGCCGCCTCTGCTCCATTTTGGCATGGGAATTCGTCCGGCGGAAGCGGTTTGCCACGACTGTCAGTGCTGCCCCAAGGATCATGTCAAACCCCTGAGGTGCCAAGGCCGGACTATGTCGGTCCGTTCAAGGCACAACGAACCCAGGCGCGTTGCGAAGCGACGATCGCGGCCCTGAAGCAAAGCCTTGCTCGAGGAAGTGGGCATGTTCGTGCTATTGGCCGACAATGCTTGGCTGGAGGGCCGGGCCCTCAGCTTTTGGGCCCCCCATTGTTCCGGAAGTGTCCGGTGCGTAGAACCCTTTGTTGGCTACAATCGAGACCTCGATGACATCGCCAGCGAGGACTTCCGTATTTTCATCGGCGATGATGTCGTGGGCGACTTTCTGGTCGCGCCTGAAAATCGAAATCTTCACAGAGCCTTGCAAGTCGTCGAACGTCCTCTGTTCGCCGTAGGTAAAGATAAAGAGAAGCTTGTCGGCAACGTACCTTATTTGACTTTGAATCTTTCCCAGCTCGACCTGCGTGTCCTGCGCTTGCGAGATCAGATCCATTTCATAACTCTGCTTCTTTTTCCTCAGCTCACTCTCCGAGGTCAGCATCGCCTGCTGCGCCTGCTCCTGCTGCAACTCGGTCTGCGCAAGTTCGGCGCGATAGCTGGTATGTGCTCGTTCCGCCGTCATGACATTCGAATTGGTTACCAGACCTTTTTCCCGCAGTGACCGGGCGGATTGCAGTTCCTCGAGTTGAATATTCGCGGTCTTTTCCCGCTCCGTTCGGGCTGCAGCGACCATATCCGCTTCCTTCCTGGCCCGATCCAACGAGACCTCAAGGAATGAAATGTCGTCCCGATATGCGGCAAGGCGGGCGTCCAACTGCGCCTGTTCGGACGCTACGATGTCGACTATCAAGTGTCCGCCAAACTCGACTGGCGGATCCGGCGGAGCGACGAAGGATTTGTCCTGCCGGCTTTCCGCCTGGAGGCGGGCGAGCCGTACCTTCAGACGATATTCTTCGATCGCAAGACCTGCGCGCGCGCTGCGCAGATCAGCTATTTGCAAGGCCGGCTCCATGTTTCCGACGGCGGTAGCCCGGAAGCCACCGGCTATGGCCAGCGCATGGCGAACCGTTATTCCAGGTTGAAATGGATATGATCCGGGATGAGCCACCGTTCCGGAAATAAAGAACGGTCGGTACTGACTGATCTCCACCTTCACGAAAGGCTCGAGAATGAGCTTCTGCTGTTGTAATGCACGCTGAATGGCCTGCGAAAGAGCAACAGTGGTGAGGCCGCGCGCCTGAATATCGCCCAGCATGGGAAGTGATATCGAACCCCGATCATCGACCACCACATCCAGCGGATAGGATTGCTCGCCAATCACGGACACCCGCAGGATGTCACCGGTGTCGAACGCATATCCGTCCGCACGGGATACGCCAGCAGTGAGCAGAACAAAGGCAATGGCGAGGCCACCAATCATTGCGAGCATGCGGCCGGCCGCAAGTTCAAATCCGGGAAATTCAAATCCGGGAAAATGCCGTCGGCCCCAATCCTTCACTAGCAGAGGCTTGGAAGGAAATTGCTGGTCAGCACGCAAACGCATCGTCGTACTCCGTTGTCTTGTCTGCCGTCAGGACCAATCGACTTTCGTCGGCCGGAGCGTGACAGCAGGGTGTTCGTTGGGTTCGAGCAGTAAGCCTTGGGAATCCACGCTCCGTCGAAGGAGCAAAAGGATCAAAATCCGTGCAGTCCTACGGTTTGCTTGGTGAGGCCAGCGCGAATTTGCGCCTCGTTCGGTCGTGCGGCTGGAAGGGCTGACTCAAGAGCGGATTGATAAATCAACTCGACGCTATCGCACATGGCATCCAGCCCCCAGGACGAAAGGTCGGTGAGTTTCGCACTCTCAGCCAGTCGAGCGCGATACTGCTCGTTCTCAAGGAGATCGGCGACCGCCGCAGCTGCGGCACCCACATCTTCCGCCGGCGTCACGATTCCGTTTACGCCATGCTTCACGACCTCTTCCACTCCCGGCAGATGCGAAACCACACTTGCTCGACCGCCCGCCAGATACTGCATCATGACGCGAGGCAGTCCTTCTCGCATCGACGTCAGCACACACACGTCCGCCAGACTGATCAGTCGCTCAGGCTCGCTATGGTAGCCGATCATGCGAACGTTGTTTGCGAAAGGGGATCGTTGTATCGCCGATTCAACAGTGGATCGCGCCGGCCCTTCACCGGCCAGCAGCAGTCGCACGTTCGGAATTCGCTCGACGATCTGCCCAAATGCTTCAATGAACTCTACGTGGCGTTTTCGTGGTTCCAGTGCAGCCAGCATCAGCACCACCGGCGGCTTGGGCTCTCCGAAAGCCGTCCCCAGCAGGAGATGCGATTGTTGCGGCCACTGCGCGTTCGCGAAGCGTGTCAGATCGAAGCCGGAGTGGACGACGTGGTGCTGAGCGGCGCTACCCAAATGATTGGCGATGCAAATGTCGCGCATAGCCTGGCTGACATCGATGAAAGCCTGTGTGACCTTCGCGGCCAGGCGTTCGGCAGCCAGGTACATCAGGCTCTGCGCTTTGCCCACATGCACAAACGGTAAAATGTGCACGCCATGTATGATGCAAGGGATATTGGCTTCCCTCGCGGCAAGGCGGCCGACGATGCCAGCTTTGCTTTGATGTGTGTGCACGATGTCAGGCCGCCAATCGCGCATAAGGCGCGTGAGTTGCCCAAATGCAGAAATGTCGCGGGACGGTGAAATCGAGTTGATGAGTTTTTCCAGAGTCATGACCCGAACGGCTTCGGCAACGGACGCCCGCAAAATCGGGTCGTACTCCTCGCCGTGAACCAAAAGCACTTCATGGCCGTGCCGCGCCTGAGCGAGACAGCAGGCCAATGTGTTCTCTTCGGAACCTCCCCGAAGCAGTCGGGTGAGCACATGGACGATCTTCATTTGCGTGCACCTCTGGGCATCCGGGTTGGTACATCCCGGAAGATCGAGCGCATCGAGCAGCGGCGTTCGACAATTCTTTCGGCGGCCTTCCCGAGCATGGTCGGGATGTGGCAGGGCTGCCCGTTTGCGTTGGCTATGGTGGTGGATGTCGGCGGTTGAGCCGCCAGCTCTGTCTCTACAGGGACAGCTCTGTCTCTACAGAGACAGCCAGATATGCCTGAACAGTTCCTGACCGACCGCCTCTATGCCTGCGCTCGCGTCAATGGTTGGGATGTTCTTGTCCTTGGATCGCAGCTCCGCCATCAGCGATAGCCGGGCATCGAACGCTTCTTTCCTGATCTCACCGGGCTTTCGCTGCTCGGAGACCGCAAAATCTGAAACGAGGTGCAGAGTAAGGTGTGGCCGGCATTCTGCCATCTTCTGATAGAGTCTTTGCTCGAGCCGGGCGAGTGCCGACAAGCCTGGGATGGAGAACAGGTGCGGTGGAATCGTTGGCCCGTCCAGATACCCTCTGCAGATCGCCTGCGGCCACCTGTCACAAATGACGATCAGGCCGCGCGTCGCCCATCGATGTGCACGTTTCACGACGGCGTATCGCTCGAACGCAATCAAAACCGCCCACAATGCCAGCGCGGCAGCGACAAATCTTCCCTTCGACCAATTTCGACTGAGGGAATTGTCGTTATTGCGCTGAACCAAGGACTTAAGGCGGCGTCTATGGGGGAAAACCAGCGTCTGCAACGCTTTGCGAAGCCACCATCCATTGCCGTCTCCGGTTCCGACATAGGCTTGCGCACACCCGAACTTCCATCGAAATATCTGTGTCAGCCGCTCAGCCTGAGTGCTCTTCCCCATGCCATCGGGACCTATGAGCGCGACTACAAAGCCACCAGCCGCAGGCCGTCTCTTTGGTGGAAATCTGCCGGGCATCAAGTGCTGAAGAGATCTCAAGGCGAGATACGTGGTCTTGCGGGCCAGATGGATGGATGCATCGGCGATTTCGTAACGACCCGTGAAACCGCATACTTCTCGGATTGCGCGCCGCAACCTGGCAAGATCTCCGCGGTGGACGACCAAGCCGTCGGCGTTTTGCACAAACCTGCAGCTCACCGCTTTCCCGCCGGCAAACATGTATTCCACGACATCCACGCTTTGCTCGCTTGACGGAAATGGCAGGCGTGCAAATTGGTCCCTCCAAGCATCACCGACGGTGATCCATTGTCTCCAAGGCAATGCCCAGGCCCGAAAGGCGAAGCGGGCAATTGCTATTCGAATCTCGTCTTCGGGAGAGACGACCGGAATCGATACGCCGTCCACACAAATCGGCTCCCATCGTGTAATCGTCGCATAGTCGAATACCGGATATCGCTTGCGGAACTCCCAGCCGACGCGGAGCCCGATATGCATGTCGAGATGGAGATAGCGACCATGCGAAAAGTCAGGCAGGAACCAGTCCTCGCGGCCGGCGCAGACATTGTCGTAGCAAGACAGGCTGACGCCTCGACAGCCGTGCAGCTTGCTCACGATCGAGCAGAAGGCCGCGTAGTCGTGTTTGTCCAGGAGGACGTCCAGATCGTCCCGGCCCGCAAGCCCGTCTTGCAGGGATGCGAGATCCTGGATTATCCCGTACCTCAGGCCACTTTCGTTGAATGCTCGAAACATTTCGCTGGCGATCGGTAGGGCCGGTAACGCTTCAAGGGGGGCATTTCGGTCAGTTTGAGAGAAACCTGCATCTGCTTCGGTCCGCGACAGGCCCGCCCCAACCAACTTGGCTGGCGCCGGAACATTCAACCCCTCCGTCAACGCTTCGGCCGCCATGCTTGCCTTCGGCTCTGGAGTCCAGCGACGATGACGATACTGTTGTGGCCGCAGGCCATCCCAAGGCTCTCCAGGGGCCGCGGGACGTTGGCTTCCGGGGTTGGATCTGCGTGAAGGTTGCAAGGGGAATCCCCTAGTTGATCGCGTCGAGGGTTATTCGCACATCGTCGCCTCAAAAGGGGCTCGACCTGGCGGAGCTATATCCACGCCGATTGGGGCCGACTTCGTTGGGACGCAGCACCAAGGTTCTCACTGTCGACCCGCAGGCTCGGATGTCACCTTGCAAGCTGCCGCAGAGAGGGTGAATTGGGTGCCAACTCATTTCCTCATTGCCGGGTGGTTCCAGCATCTTGCGAGCGAACAGTTGTATTAATTGACAGCTAACGCATAGACTTCAAGAAACTATCGAGATTCTATCCCGGTCGATGGTAATCGGAATTGATCGGTTCATGATATCAAGAAGAATTCTGACAGCCCCGGCGCTACCGACATGATCAAGAATGCCAAGCTGGTCTGAGAACGGCCCATCTAATATCCTAATTCTTTGACCGGGCCTCAATAGAATGTCCGGATGAAAAATTCCGTCATCGTCGGTTGCTGATATCAAAGACTCAACTACGCCGTAAGGAGCCGGTATCGGCATTCCTTTGCTCATGACAATTTTCCGCACGCCGACGGTTGAGTTGATCGGGTACCAACTCTGCTGCTGAACAAGCGAGACGAACAGATAGCAGTCGAAATACGCACTGGAAACGGTTCTGACTATGCGAGCGTGCCGGACAGTCCGCCTCCGCTTGGGCAGATAGGTTCGGAAGTTTTGCGCTAGCAGGTGCCGCTCCGCCAAGCTCTCGGAATGCAGGTGCGTCTGGACCACGCACCAGCGCGCAGGTTCCCCGTCGTGGGCCTCCTCTAGCGGCTCCGGGAGGCGATGGTATAAGTCAGCGTGCTGCATGGCGGAATATCTGCTCTCTCTAGTTTAGATAGTAACTGTCCAAGACACTACTTTCGAGTGAAGTGTAGCGGCCATATCTCGGTAGCTTTGGCTCATCCACCATCGTCAGGGCGATGCCGGCAATCTTGGACCGGCCGCCAAGATGCCGAATTCCTTCGGCGACTGCCTCGCGCGAGGTCTCACGCCATCTCACGACAAAGAGAACTTTGTCGACATACCTCGCCAGGATCGAGGCATCGGCAGCAGGTCCAACAGGCGGTGCGTCTATGATCACCGTGTCGAATTTTCCGCGAAGCTCATCGAGGACCGAGCGCATTCGCACCGAAGCAAGAAGGGCAGGCGGGTTCCGGGTCCTTGCGCCGGCAGGGAGTAGGGAAATCCCCGAACGTTCGTCCAGATGAATTGCGTTTGCGGCCTTCACCGGCAAAGTCAGAAGGTCAACCAGCCCGATCCTGTCGGCCATGCCGAAGAAGGTCGTGGCAGCCGAAAGCCGCAAGTCCGCATCGATGACCAAGACCCGTTCGCCATCGGCAGCGGCGGAGCAGGCCAGGCTCAACACCAGGGTTGTCTTTCCTTCGCCGGGCATCGCAGATGTCACCAGCATGACGCGCGGCAAACGTGCCTGTTCGGGTGTTCCGTCGATACCCAGGCGGAGTCGCCGCACGGCTTCGCTATATCTGGAGAGGGGTCTGCGTTCGAGATAGGCCACAGGCTGGGCAAGCGACTGGGCGTCCCTCGACCAGCCCGACATTCTTGGCATGGACGCGAGAACCGGAACCGCCAGCTCGTCCTCTATCTGCTTCTTTGCCATGAAGCCCGAGGCGAAAAGCTCACGAAGTACGGCGCCTGCGCCTCCGACGAAGAGGCCTAGGACGAGTCCCAAGGCCGCAAAAAGAGGCCTGTTCGGGAAGCTTGGCGAACCCGGAACACCTGCGTCCGTTATCACGCGTACGCCGCTGTTGAGGAGGGTGGACTTCTCCTCGGTGAGCTTGGCGCGTGAAAGGAATGTCTCGAAGAGCTCCTTGTTCGCGGCCGCAATCCTCTCCAGATCGCGCAGCTGGACGCCAACCTGACCTTCGACCTCGGATCGGTTGGATACCGAATCCAAGGCTCGCTTCAGTGAAGCCTCCCGGGCTTCTGCGGCGTCGACTTCATTCTTTAGATTGCCGATGAGACGCTGAACTTCAGCTGCAATCTGCCCCTCGATGTCGCGGCGCTCGGCCTGGGCGGTCATGACATCCGGATGCCGTTCGCCATATTTCAACTTAAGGTCGGCTTCCCGCCGTGTCACTCCAGAGAGCTGAGCCCGAAGCGCGCTGATCACCACAGACTGCAATACATCCGGTATCGACTGGATGTCGCCTCCGCTAGCCAGCAATTTGTCGACCTGAGAAAATTGGGCCCGCTTCTCGGACAATTCGGCGCTTGCGTTAATCAAGGCGATATTCAACTCGGACAGCTGCTGATCAGTCAGACTGCCTGCTGGAGTCGCCAATAAATTGTGATCGATCCGAAACTTCTGGACAGTTTGTTCCGAGCGGCTCAGCTCCTCGCGCAAAGAGGCGGCCCGCTCAGTGAGCCATGTGGATGCTTTTCTGGCTCCTTCGTAACGCGACCTTACGCGATCAGCGAGGTAGGTCTGGGAAATCGCGTTGGCCAGGGATGCTGCTTTTTCCGGATCGTAAGCGGTCACTGAAATCTCAATAACGTCCGCCATTCCGACGCGTGAGACTCCCAGTGAACCCTTCAGCCATTCCAGTGCCCCCAACCCGATCCTTGGGTCTTCTGTGAGCTTTTCACTGTCGACGACCTTTTGAAGGAGCGAGGTGGATCTCAGAACTGCGATCTGACTTTCAATAAATGTTGAATTGTCGGCAAAATCAGAATTCGAATAATCCTGCGGAGTCATATAGTCGATCGGGGCATCGAGTAAGACTTGTGCAGACCCCGTGTAGGATGGAGGAAGGACGTAGGCGGCGACCACAAATATGCCGAAGGTCAGCGCTGCAATGCAACATACCAGCTTCCACCGGCGGAGAAAGAAATCAAGGATCTCTCTCACGTCGAGCGGAAGTAACTCTCGGGTCATGATAGGATTGTCAGTTGGACTTGCCATTTCCGAATCCTTGCAAACACCAGCGCAAACAGCAGCACAAGTTCCGCCCCTCCAGCGTTGGCTGGATGTGCTTCACTTCAAAATAGTTCGGGCAGTTGCCTGTTAAGCGCTCACAGCGCACGAGTTGTAGGGGTTCGCGCCCCCCTTACGACATGTCCAGATCGCTCTCTTCCGCCTACCGACCGACGGCATCGCCCGTCAGCCGGAAACATAACAGCTTCGCGGACATCCCCGCCATTACCATTATTGAGTAGTAAATCGGCTAAAGGTCGATCTGGTCTACCCGGCAGGCCTTCCAGACCTTAGGAAGTCGCCGGACCATACATCTCTCTCCCGCGCTGCGGCGTACAGGGCGCGCGGGAGCGTCTGCATCGCTGACGACAAGAAAGCGGCCGGCCTCGTCTAGTCTGAGCTCGTCTAGTCTGAGGTTGATATGGAAACTTACAGCGAAATTGTTCCGGGCCTCTTAGATTGGATTGCCAACAGACCGGCAGCCATTCTGATTCTGTCCGCTACGTGGCCGTTGATGCTTCTCTTGGAGAAAGGCAGGTTGCTGGGCTATGGGGCCCTTGCCGTTTCTATTGGGGCCGGCACCTTGATTGTGTTCGGCATCGAAAGCTCTGTAGGAGCGGTCATTGTCATACTTGCCTACGCTTTGCTGGTTTCAGTTGCACTGCTTTCCACCCGGAAGCGTCTAAGCCAAATCGAGGATCGCCTTGCATTGGTCATTTCGGCACTCGATGACCTCGAAGTTGCCGAAGAAAGACGGCAGACTTACAGCGCCAAGCGTCCCTCGATCTCGCGGCTTCACCTGCGCCGAAAACCGGCAACCAGCCCTATGGATCGTCCCGAAAGTGAGACGCAGGTGATCCCTGGTGGTCCGCCATGGCAAGAGCTACAACGGCCCGATCCGCCCATTGAGCCCGCGGCTCCGGCTTCAACTCGACCAGCAGGACCCGACTTGCTTTCGGAAAAGCGTCTAACCGGGCTGTTCTCAAGTTGAACAGCCGCCGCTTGGCGACGGTTTCAACCAGTGAGGTGTCGCAGCGGTGATGGTCCGCCGGGCGCAGCCCAAAGGACAAGTTCGACCGCGGGTGTTGGCTGCTGGCAGCCCAGGGGCAATTTGCCGAGGCCTATCCGGTGGGTAGATTGAGAGACTGCTGGATGGTGAACTTACACCCAAGGTGGTAAGGTTGTGCCCTGGGGAGGTAGACCGGAACGCCATTCGGATGAAAATATAAGCGGAACTTTTTGTGTAGTTGATGGTTAGTAGCTTCAGGTTGATTGAAGGGGCAATCGACGGCTGGGGTGATCAAGACAAAATGAGCTTATCAAAGCAGGCTCTTGATTTGGGACGGGGACCTACGCTCGCCGACGCGAGTTGGGAAAGGGGGATCTCCGTATTGCCGGGAGCTGTGCGTCGCTTCTATCCGGCGAACACGGTGATCGCGCGCGAGCATCGGGCTAAATCCTTCATCCTGGTTGTGACTGCGGGGTGGGCTGCATTCGGCAAAACGTTGCGGAATGGCTCGCGTCTCATCGTCGATTTTGCGCTTCCTCGCGAAATTTCCCTGGTCGAGTTCTGCGGGGAAGGGGGCGAGACGGTAACGGCTCTCTCCGATGTGACCGCGATCGAGTTGACCGGCCCTGTCCATACTTGTTTTTCGCGCTATCCGCAGTCCTTTTGCGAGGCTATCCTGCTGGCTGAGGCAAGGCGGCACTCAAGGGTTGCGGAACATCTGGCAGGAGTCAGTAGACGGGGACCTGTGGAACGCACGGCCCATCTTCTTCTCGAACTGGGCTGCCGAGCACATCGATCGGCAACGAGTTATCCGGACCGCTTTGAATGCCCGCTGACCCAGGCCGAGCTGGCCGATGCGTTGGGGCTTTCGGCTGTACATGTAAGTCGCGTGTTGAAGGATTTGCGAGAAAGCGGACTGGCTTCATTCCGCAATGGTGTGGTCGAGTTGCATGATCATGCGGGACTGATCAAAACGGCCGGATTTGATCGGTCTTACATTTCGAGCTGACATCATTCTGATCTCAACTGCGGCCGGCTCTCTCCCTGGGGGGTGCTTGGTTGATTCCACGCCGTTGGCGACATCAACTGGGCCTCGTTGCGCATCAGTCTTTAGATCGGATCCCCAACCGTCGCCGCTACCAGAGCGTAACGGAAATGGCCGGTGCGGGGGGCAGCCCTCCGGGGACGTGAGGACCGCACCGGCCATTGCGGCGGGCTTAGGTTACGCACCCGCACCGGTCAATTTTACAGGGCCTCTTAGCAGAGACGCAATTAATCCTATTGGTGGTGCCCAGCAATACCGTCTTTGGCCAATATAGGTGAAACGGAAATGGCCAAAGATTAAAACGTCAACGATGCAAGGCGTCTAAATCGAGCGTAAGAATCCGCATCGGCGCTAACGGGGCTCAACACAGCGCCATTCCCAAAGCAGGCAGATCGGTGCGGCACGGCTTCGCGCCCAACGGACCGGTAGCCATTCCGCCCAAGACAGAGCTAGGCGAAGCTTTTCAGAACCAGATCGTCCGATGCTATGCTACTCGCCGTCTAGTTCTTTTGACTTGTGAGCTTAACCAAGTAGTGGAATGGACCGAACGTCACATGACGTCGTAGCGTTTTATTTCGGCGCGGGGAGGTCATATGACGATACAATTAGAAATCAATGACTTGTTAGAAATTGCGGCGTACCGGCGAACCATCAGGAATCTCGACCACGCCTATGACATCGACCTGGCAAATGCTTGCACACCTGCGCAACGGGAAAAGTTAGAGTACCGACACTATTGGGAAACATTGATATACTATGAACAGATTGCGGAGATAAAGACCCGGCGGCTGATCCGGAAGGCGGATTATCTCAATATGTCGATTGCTTGCGCGGACGACAACAGCCCAATGTGGAGAAGATCGTCTCAGCTCAACAGCTGGGTACTGACGCCACTTGGTTGCTCTGAAGTCCAAAACATGATCGGTCAAGAACGCAAAGACCGCCGAGAGCGCGCCAGGACTACCTGGGCTAGCGCGATCACCGGCCCACTCACCCGGCTGGTGGCTGTTTGGCTGCTTGCGCGTGGGCACTAGCCGCAGAGGCGGTTCGCGCATGCGTCCAATGGGCTGACGTCCCTGGATATCCGCGTTCACGATGAGCAATATCTGAGGCTTGCCGCCCAGTTCAAAGACCCCGAGGGTTCTTCGAACGGCGGACGGGCCGGGTTGTTCCATGACGGCAAGCAATCGCGGCCAACCTCCACAGCCATCAGGACATTTTTGATGGAAGCGTTAAGCCTTGCGCAATCTATGCAGTCTATTCTGGCTGGCAGATTGGCGAGGGAACATGAAACGCAAGCCGCTTCTGCTTTTTGCCTTCCCGTTTCTCATTCTTGCGATCCTGGCAGGGGAGCGCATGGCGACGTTCTTGCTGGGCGCCTATCCGGCCAGCCCCACCGCATGGTGGATATGGCTTGAACTGCGTCCGTTGGCGACGATGCTTTGGCAGCAGGTCGATTTCAATCTGGGGGGCTCGATGGCTCTCGACGCAGCCATCCTTGCCGCGGCATCGATCGTCTGCTGGATGGCGTGCAACACCAGAAGGTCGGCTTTCTTCTTCCTCGCCAACCACGTCGCCCTGATTTTCGCCGGGCTGATGATCGCGACCGGCAGCCACTCGGAAACGGCGAGCACGATCGCCGCGTTCACGTCGCCCAGCGGCCTTCCATTCTCGCTGGCGGTTGATTTCACCCTGAAGAACAGCCTGGTGCTGCTTCTGGGCGTCACGGCCTGTGCATACTGCCACATCGCCTTCCTCGGCGAAGCGCGGGCGCGGACCGAAGCCCGGTCCATCCGCAGCCTGGCCCTGCAGCGCGATCTCTAAACCGCAGACTAGTTGATCCTGCGGTAATAGACCTTGCCGTCAGGCTGCTCCACACGCTGGTAGTTGGAGCTTGGGGGAGGAGGCGCCGCCGGTGCGGTCCTCTTCCTGGGCGCAGGCGGCGCTGCGATGACGTTGGGTTCGCTCGCGCTGTCGCCTTCGAGAGCTTCGGGCGCTTCCGCCAGCGTGCTGGTGGTGATCTCGGACGGTTCCGCCGCACTCGACACGGCCTCGCCGCCGGCGACCGGTATATTCTTGGCCAACCGGGCAATGTTGCCATTGATCTCGTTGAAGCTGCCTTGCAGCTGGCTGTCCAGTTTCTCGAACCGGCTCTGGAAGCCGTTGTTGACCGTGTCGAGCCGTGCCGCGATCCGCTGCTCGAACGCTCCAAGCTGCGCCAGCCGCGCCTCGACGAAACGCAGGTCGCTGATGCCCCGATAGAGATAGACCGCGGCCGCCATGTTGACCGCGGTGATCAGCAAGGCACCGCTGGCGATGAGAATGCCGATCGCCTTTGTTTTGCTGGGTCTCTCGATGGCGTCCTGTTCGCGCCGTTCATGGTTTCCGACGTCGATCGCCGGCATGTCCGGTTCGCTGATCGTCGTCATTGGACCACCACCTTTGCGCCGACCGCGACGCGCTTGAAAAGATCGATCACATCCGTGTTTGTAAGACGAAAACAACCCGATGTCCCGTCGAAGCCGACCCCGGACGGATCGTTGGTGCCGTGGATGCGGTAGAGCGTGTCGCGCCCGTCCCGGGAGAGATAGAGCGCCCGTGCGCCGAGCGGATTGTAGGGACCGGCGGGCACCATTTTCGGCAGTTCCGGCTGGCGGGCCCGCATGTCCTGTGGCGGGCGCCACTCCGGCCATTCGGTCTTCGCCCCCACCTTGACGACGCCCGTCCAGCCGAACCCGTCGCGCCCGACGCTGATCTGGTAGCGCAACGCCTGGCCCTGGCGGGTCACTAGGTAAAGCGCCTTCTCGTCCTTGCGGATGATGATCGTTCCTGGCTGCTCGGCGGTTGCGAAGGCAACGGCCTTGCGCAGGCTGGGCCCCATCGCCGGCAGCGGCGGCCGCTCGACCGATCGCGCCTCGGCGAAGTCCTGGACGGACAGCGCCAGCGTCACGCCGAGCACGCAGGCGCCGGCCAGCCGCCCAGCAATCCGATATCTCGCGATCCGGTGTCTATCGGGCAGCGTCATCGAGCCGCTCTTTGAACATCCGCTTCAGGTCCTTGTTGAAGCGCGCCCGCCCATCGACTTCCGATGGCGGGATGGCCCTGTTCAGCGCGTCGGTCAGAAGCGCGTTGTCCAGCGCCACCGACTTGATGTGCGGCGCCTTGAATATCTTTTCGAGCTCGCTGCGCGAAAAGTGGTTCCCGAACCATTTGCGCTTGTGCTTGTTGGCGACCAGCGTGATGTTGACCGCGTTGCCGCGCAGCTCGCGGATCTTCTTGTAGAGCCGCTTGCCTTGCCTCAGCGAGGCGACGTTGAGTTCGAAGACGATGAAGATCTCGTCGCTCGTCGACAGCACGGAATCGTGCCAGGGCGTTTCGAGATTGGGCAGGTCGATGACGATGTCGTCGAAGCGGTAGGCGACGAGATCCAGCAGACGGAAGACGAAATCGCTGCCATGCGGCTCGAACGGCAGTTGCGGCCGCTCGAACGCGTAGAGGGTGAGGCCGGACGGGCGCGACAGCTTGATGACATCCATCAGCTCGACATCGAGCCGTTCCGGCTGGCCGATGATGCCGGCAAGGTCGAACTGGTTGAACAGATTGAGATAGGCGCCGCAATTGGCGCTCTGGAAATCGAGATCCACCAGGCAGGTCGATGCCGCGCGCTCGGCCGATTTGGAGGCCAGGAATTCGGCCGCCGACAGCGCCATCGTCGTGGCGCCCGCGCCGCCGCTGGCGCCGATGAAGGTGATGATGCGGCTTTTGGCTCCCTGGTTGCCGGTATCGTGGAAGGTCACCGCGTTGAGCAGCTCCTTGCCGTCGAGAGGCTTGTGCAGCCAGTCCGAGGCGTTCATGCGCACCAGCACGCGCGTCCGTTCCGACGTCAGCTCGTCGGAAACCGCGATCAGCGGCACGGTAGCCCACAGCGCGCGCGCCTCGACGATGCCAGGCCTGCCGAGCAGCTCGCCATTGCCGAGATCGAGAATGACGATGCCCGGGCGCGTATCGGCGGGCGGCCCCTTGAGAAAATCACCCGTCTCGGAAACCCTGACATCATAGATCGCCAGCGCATCGAGCCGCGTCGCCACATCGCGCTTGAAATCCGCATCCGAAGAGAACAGCGCAACCTGCTTTCGCTTGGTCGGCGTAACCTTGGTGTTGATGGCATTCATGGCCAGGTACTCTTTAGGTCTTCGCCCGTGACCGTGCTCAGCATGGAGGGCATGGTGATGTTTGCGAAACTGAGGAAGAAGAACTGGAAGGGATGATTGGTGATGCTGACGGTGATTGTCGGCACCGGCCCAGCGGGGCGCGTCCAGTAGCCGAGGCCGGAAGCCTGATACTGTATCTGCACCTCGGACTTCGCCAGCATTGGCAAGAATGTCTGCATTCCAGCCCGGCTGCTGTTGCCGCTAAAAATGAAATCAAAGGCGGCCTGGCTCACATTAAGGTTCTGGCACGTGGCGCCTGTGCCACAAGTGCAAGTAACGCTTCCAGCGGAATTGGCCGTGCAAACATAATTGTAAGTGTTTGCGGGAACCGCTGTTCCGACTTTGGTTGCGTCGCTCTGCGTAATTGTTTCGAGTAGCAGCCCGCTGGCGACAGGTGCAGAAATCTGCGCCAGCCTTGCGCCGGCTTGCACTGCTTTGTTCCCTGCATTCCATTGGTAAAAGGCGTAGCCGAAATCGACGAAGCCAAGCAGAAGCGTCAACAGTAGCGGCATCACTATGGCCATTTCGACCATAGTCGCTCCGGACCGGTTGGCCCAAAACTTGATGCGCTCCGTCACCATCCAATAACTCGTTCCTGATGGGACACGCTCAGCGTGATCGCGCCAAAGCCGAGAGACGACCAGACGCCCGGATAAGAATAGGAGGTAGTGACGTCCACGACATCGACAGTGCTCTTGCTGCTAAGATAAAGCTGTGTGCCCGTGTCCACGTCAACCGCGTCCAGCGAGCGCGCCTTGGTGATCTCAACTGCCGCCGGCAGCCATCCGGTCACCCTGGCGGTGCCGCTGGTGACCGCCCCATTGGCAGCAAGGTTTTGAGCTCGCCCCATGCAGATGTCCCAGTCGCTACTGCAGCGTGCCATGTAGCGACCCGCATCCTCGACGCCGGCCTCGAGAAGCAGGCGCGTGTTCAGGATGTTGGAGAACTCAAACACACTAGCCGATAACAGCAACACGAGTGGTATGGTGATCGCGGCTTCCACCAAAGCGGCGCCATTTTCGTCGCCTTGGAACCGCCCAATGATTTTGCCGAACCTGGTCATGTCGACTCTACCGATACAACTGGGCTTCGTTGCGGAATGCTTTGTCTAAAAGGGTGTTATTGGCAAACCCTCCGTCGACGTCGACGATCTCCAGACTTATGGGCTTCTCCCCGGCCGTGGTGTCCTCATCGTCTTTGCTGTTATCCTGCTTCTGGACCGGGCTATTTATAAAGACACTGGCATAGCCGTCAGGCTTGACTTGGACATGGCCATTGATCTTGGCTTGGTTGGCGATGCAGTCGACGATCGCCATGTTGAGCAGACGGCGATCGGGATCCGAGGTCGGCGTTGTGCCTTTGAAACAGGCTGGAACGCCGCTTTCCTTTGTCGGCGCGGGGGACTTGTCCCCGACGAGCCCGTTCGCAATCTCGTATTTGTAGACGTCATATCTGGAAGCTGGCACAGAGGCGCCGGTCGGGTTGGTTGTGCTAGGGACGGAGGGATATGCGGCACCATGGTTGATCAGCCAATAATTGGTGCGATCCCAGGTCGAATTCGTCATCCCGGTGGCGGAATCGAAGCTGTCGCCCGGCGGCAGCGCCATCGCCGTTCCGTCTGTGTTGGGCTTGTATTTGTTGCAGTTCGCGGTCTTATCGACGCCCTTGCGCACATTGCTCGCTGGCCGATATAGCCAATCGGTGTCATGGCTCTTCAGCGAAGTGCTGTAGATGTCGAAGCGTACATTGAGACCAGCGTTGACCTGGCCCAGGGTGACGCCGGTCTTAGTGGTGAGCTTATCGCGTTGATAGCAGGTGCCGGCGGTTCCGACAGCGAGCGCATCCCGCAGTGACGCGAGATTGTTGTCGATCAGTCCGAAATTGCCTGGGCCGGGGTTACTGTCGACCTTGAGGACGCGGAGTTCGCGGCTGTAGGTGAGCCCGGCGGCGAACGCCTGCTGGATGGTTTTGCTGGTCAACGGGTCGGTCGTCTCGAACGGATTGCACATGAAGATCGGCACCGTTTCGCAGATCGACTGGACAAATCCGGCCACAGCCTGTGGCCTTAAATCCATGGTGTCGCTGCCGCCTAGAAAGCTTGCCGGGAATATCGTCGCGAAGGCACCTGCGCCATCCGCCAAGCCGGAAGCGTTCACCGTCACCAGAGAGAATGTCACAGCTTTGGGATCGGTGCTTGACCAGTCATGGCCGGTAGAATCGACGCCGGCGGCGCTCAAAGTGGTGCTATCGTCGGCGGGTATTCCCGTCAGATATGTGACGGTCACATCAGCCACGGCGAGCGTGTGATCGTGAGAAGTGGGATCGTCAGAGGTAGAAAACTTGGTTTTGTTGATGAGTAGGGTCGTCATCGCCCGGTTGGCTCGGTCGATTGAATCCGCTCTGCCATCCAGTTCCGCAGCGGTCGCAAGCGCGAGCGCATCGACGCCCTTCTGCAGATCGTTATGCAGTCCGTTGGCCCGGCTCATATCGATTGCCAGCAGAGCGAAGCCGATAAGCACGGGCAGCATGATAGCAACGAGGATCATCGCTATGCCGCGTTGATCGTTCCAGAAGGCTCGAATGGTCCCCAACATGACCTTACTCTCTTTCACCTCGCGCCAGGGCTCCTCGCATGCCCGGCGCCCTCCGCATCCTTCCGTTCAGTTCACTGCGTCACACCCGACCCGCCGACATTGACCGTGATCGCCGGCGGCGGCGGCGGCGGCGGCGGAAATTTGTAGTTGTGCGCAACAAGTGCGGCGCGCGTGCCGTCGCCTTCGATGTGTGTGTTCCTGGAAGCCGGATTGAGCGGGTCGACCGTCTGCAGCAGCGAATTGAACTTCTGCGTGTCGCCGGCGGCCAAGGTCACCGAATCATAGTGGTTCAGATAGTCGGCGGCGCAGCCCGACAGCGCGCCGGCACACAGGATGAGGATCAAGGCGCTATTTCTTGACATAGAGCATCTTGTCCTTCGATTTGAAGTCGAGCATGTGGCCATAGGGGCCGGTGACGCCATCACCCGTTTCGTATTTTCGGATCATGTCCTTGTTAACCTCGAGCTGGCCGAGCACGAAGAATTCCGGATCGTTGGCGGGCCGCGTCTTGTCGAACGGCGTCGCCAGCTGCTCGCCGGGCTTCACCGGCCGCACGATATGCGGCGTGACGATGACCACCAGCTCGGTCTCTTCCTTCTGGTTGCTCGAATTGCGGAACAGCGTGCCGATGACAGGCACCTGGCCGAGCCACGGCACCTGGTTCTGAAGCTTGGTGGTCTTGCTGGACAGAAGCCCGCCGACGGCGAAGCTCTGACCGTCGCGCAATTCGACGACGGTCGACAGTTTGCGGTTGGTGAAGATCGGGTCGCCGGCGGTGGTGAAGCCGGTCAGGTCACTGACCTCCGGCGCCAGGTTCATATGGATCTTGCCGTCGTCGAGTACGACCGGCGTGAACAGCAGATTAACGCCGAATTGCTTGTAGACGATGCTTATCTCGCCGTCTTTATCGAGAGTGCGGATCGGCACTTCGCCTCCGGCGTTGAAGCTGGCCGGCTCGCCGGAAAGCGTGGTGAGATTGGGCTCGGCCAACATGCGCACCACGCCCTTGGCCTCAAGCGCTTCGATAATCAGGTCGACCTTGATATTGCTGTCGATAACCCGGGTGATCAACGCCGCAAACGGATTGGAGTTCGACAGAAGGCCACTGACCAGATCACCCGCGCCGAGCACTGTTCCGTCCGCGTCGACAGTAGCAATGCCAGTTCCGCTGCGAGTGGTGCCGCTGCTGTTCTTGGTCCGGATCGACACGCCCAGATCGCGGCCTGCATTGCGCTTGGCTTCCAGCACGCGCACTTCCAGGTTGACCTGCTGGCTGTCGTCGACGGTGACGGAGTTGATGACGGCGTCGGGACCATACTGCTGCGCCACTTCCAGGATGGACGCCAGCGTCGCGCCGTCCTTGACATGGCCGCCAAGCCTGACCTTGCCGTTGATCGAACCGATTTCAATGCGCGACCTCGGCGCAACCTGGCGGATTGCCGCCGCCATGTCGCTGACATCGACGCCAACCTCGATCTGGAGGGCGCCGAGCGAGCGCTTGTCCGTGGAAAACAGATTGACCGTGGTGGTGCCGGCGCCCTTGCCGATGACATAGAGCGTGCGGTCGGTCATCGGCTGGGCGTCAGCGATCTTCTCGTCGCCGACGACGATATCGCCCAGATTGGCACTTACCTGGACCGTTACCGATTGCGACATCGGCAGGAAAATCCGGTGCACGCTTGGGGTCGAAACGTCGATGAACCGGTCAGCGGCAAAGGCCGCCAGGCTCGACAGCAACAGCGCCGCCAGACAGGGCAACACCGCCGCCATCGTCCTCAACCAAGTCCCCTGCATCCCCGTCTCCCCAATCGCTGCCGATGGCAGCCCCGTTTTATTTGCCGCACTCTATCATGGTTGTCGCGGTACGTCATATGTCTCGAGTTTCACGCCCCGAAATACACCGATGGTAGCACGCGCCGGTGGCTCGGGCGTCACATATTTCACCACTTCCTTGACGACCTCGTGCACTTCGGGTGCCGACACGACGGCCGGAGCCGGCTTGACCTTGCTCAGATCGTCCAGCTTGCTTCCCACCCGGTCTACGGCTTGGGCCAATCCGGCAATCTTGTCATCGGCGCGCTTGCGATCATCCTCCGCGCGCTGGCGTTCGGCCGCTGCCGCGGCGTCGGCTGCTGCCTGCCTGTCCAACTCGGCTTGCCTTTTTGCGACGTCAGCCGGCGTTTCGCCGGTCAGGTCGGAAAGCGTCACCCGTTCGGTCGTCTCGCCCTTGCTGGCGGCGGCCTGGCGAAGCGCCAGCGACAACTGGCCGGCACCTGCCGCAAGGGTCAGCTTCTGTGCGTCCTTGGTGCTGGCCTCGAGCGTCACGGACTTCACCACTGTGGGACTGTCCTTGCTCACATCGGCCACCTGATCGACGGCGAGCACCTTCATACCCTGTAGCAGCACGTCGACAAAACTCTGATCCGAACCATTGTCGCTGCGCACTGTGCGCGTCAGCAACACATCGACCCGGTCGCCCGGGAAGACGAAGCCGGCGACGCCGAGCACATCGTTCACCCTGATGGAAACGGCCTTCATGCCTTCGCCCAGCACTGCCGAAAGCGTGGCGCGCTGACCAGGTCCAGTGATCTTGCTGGCGAGGACAGGTTCGTTGGCACTAATGGTTTGAAGAGCCTGCCTTGTACCTTCGCCGGCCAGCGCATCTTTCGTTGTCTTGAAGGCGCCCGTTGGAACCGCACCAGCCGGCCACGCAACTTCGCGCAATTTATCTGTGGTCAGCACGTCGCCGAACTTCAGCGGTATTGCCGCTACGACGACTGTGCTGCCTTGAACGAGGCCCGTTTGCGCCATGGCGCTACGCTGGCCGGCCAGCCAGATATTGACCAGAACCACCGCCAGGACGCCGAAAACGCCGGCGAGCAGGATCATGATAAGTGTGTTGGCGCGCATAAGCCCAAACCCCGAATAAGGCAGAAGAAACGGCCGAGTGACTTGAACGGTTTCAGGCCCGGATTTGATCCGGGCCTGAAAATCGCTAGCTCATCAGCTACCGGTGCCGGCCCCGGCATTGCAGGTGCCGGTCGGATGCGCGTCGAGGGCGGTGCAGAGTGCCGCGAAACGAGCGGCCACCCATGCGCCAATGGCGATGACAGTCAGGATCGATGCAACGGCGATAATGCCGATAAGGATGGAATATTCGACCATGGCAGCGCCGTTTTCGTCGTCGCGGAACTGCCGGGTCATCGTCATGAGCTTGTTCATGTCAATTTCTCCCTTTGGAGGTTGCAACCCGACGAGACAGAGCAAAGGATGAAATCCATACCCAAGCATCCCCCGTCATCTCGATCCTAGGTCCCGAGAAAATGCAGAGTCAAACGGGATTAACGGTTCCTTAACTTCCCAATACATGAACTCCCGAGTTGAGCGCGGCCCTAAATTTCAGCAAGAGCTTGATTCGTCTAATTTTTCAAGCGTCCTTAACCATTCGTTCACAATTATGCGTATGGGCTAATCAAGATGGACGTACTTTAGCAATATGGCATATTCCTTTATATCTAAGGGGTTGTGTCCAGCTGTGGAGGGAAATTCCCATGCCGGAGCGCGCGAGGGTACAGAGCAGTGCGCCACTCCTGATTGGCAGCGTGCAGCCGGAAATAAAAACGATATTTTTCTTGCGTACTCCTTAACTATGTTGAGAGTATTGTGCGCAAGTGAGAAACCCCGGCGCTTGTGCGTCGCTTGGTTAACGTTTAGTTTCCACTAATGTGCGCTGCAGGGGGTATAGGGGATTATGCTGGGGCGGTTCATCAAGGGGCCAAGCGAACAGCAGGCAATGGCAAAGGTCGAGCCGCTGGCGGTGCCGCCTGTTGCTCAGCCCCTTTCGCCGGTGGCCGACATTGAAACACATGGCGATGATTTTCTGACGCTCAAGGTCGAGATTCATCGCCACCTTATCGATCGGTTCAATCTGACCGCTCTTGAAAGCGCCTCCAAGGACGAGATCCTGAATGAGATCCGTCCGATCGTCCGCGAGTTCGTGCGTAATCGAAACGTGCCGCTGAATGCGCGCGAGCTCGACCAGCTGACCAGCGACACCGCCGACGAGATGCTGGGTCTCGGGCCGATTGAGCCACTGCTCAAGGACGAATCAATCACAGATATAATGATCAACACGCACAAGCGCGTCTTCATCGAGCGGCGTGGCGTGATCGAGGAGACGGCGATCCGTTTCCGCGACGAGGCGCATCTATTACGCGTCATCAACAAGATCGTTTCGGCTATCGGCAGGCGTGTCGATGAATCGTCGCCGATGGTGGATGCACGGCTGGAAGACGGTTCGCGCGTCAACATCGCGGTGCGGCCGATTTCGGTGGACGGTCCGCTGGTGTCGATCCGCAAGTTCTCCAAAAATCCCTATTCCCTCGAACGTTTGATGGCTTTCAACTCTATCCGGCCGCCGATGATCGAACTGCTGCGGATCGCAGTCCAGGCGCGCAAATCGATCCTGGTTTCGGGCGGTACAGGCAGCGGCAAGACCACCTTGCTCAATGCGCTGTCGAGCTACATCCCCTCCAGGGAGCGACTGATCACGATCGAGGATGCGGCGGAACTGCAATTGCAGCAGCCCCACGTCGGCCGGCTGGAGACGCGCCCGCCCAATGTCGAGGGCAAGGGCGAGGTCCGCCAGCGCGAACTGCTGAAAAATGCGCTGCGCATGCGGCCGGATCGCATCATCGTCGGCGAGGTGCGCGGCGAGGAAGCTTTCGACATGCTGCAGGCGATGAACACCGGCCATGAGGGGTCGATGACCACCATCCATGCCAACACGCCGCGCGATGCGATCTCGCGGCTCGAACAGATGGTCGGCATGGCCGGCATGCCGATGACGCACGATTCGATCCGGGCGCAGATCGCATCCGCCATCGACATCATCGTCCAGACCCAGCGCCTTTCCGACGGCGGCCGGCGAGTCGTTTCCATTTCCGAGCTGACCGGCATGGAAGGCAATGTCGTGCAGCTCCAGGAAATCTATCATTTCGTCCGCCGTGAAGTCACAGCCGAGGGCAAGGTCATCGGAGACTTTCGTGCAACCGGTGTCCGTCCGCGCTTCGCTCCGGAGGCCGCGACGCTTGGTCATCATTTTGCCAAGGACGCCTTCAACCCGCAGGTTGCCCTCTGATGCCGACGGGTCAAGCTCTGCTGTATTTCATCTACATGCTGGCGGCAGCCTCGGTCATTCTCGCCGGCGAAGCTCTCTATCTTTCATTTGCCGGACGCCGCTCCCGATCCATGGCGGTTAATCGCCGGCTGAAGCGGCTCGCAGGCGAGGTTCCGGCCGAACAAACGTTACAGGGCCTGCTGCGAGAACGCGGCTTGACGGATTCCGGCGACTTTCTTTTTGGACTGGTCTGGTTGAATAGGCTCTATACCCAATCCGGCATCACCGGGAATCCCCTGACGTTCGCCGCGACTTTCCTGCTTGCGGGGATGGCTATGGCTTTGCTGCTGGCGATCCTCTTCAATTTTTCCGCTTTGGCGTCGCTCATTGTCTTTCTGGTCGTAGGGCTTGTCTTGCCGCTTCTCGTCCTCCGGCGTGCCCGCAACAAACGAATCCGGAAATTTGCCAAACAGCTGCCGGATGCGCTCGACATGATCGTTCGTTCGCTGCGCGCCGGACACCCGGCTTCGGTCGCGATCGGTCTGGTCGCGCGCGAAATGCCGGATCCGCTCGGCACCGAGTTCGGCATCGTCTCCGATGAGATCACCTTTGGCCTCAGCATCGAGCAGGCCGTGCGAAAGCTTTCGCAGCGTGTCGGCTTCGAGGGCCTTCAGTTGCTGTCGGTGTCGCTGTCAATCCAGTCCAAGACGGGCGGCAATTTGACGGAAATTCTGGCCAATCTTTCCTCGGTCCTCCGTGAACGGCAGAAGTTGCGAATGAAAATCAGGGCGCTTTCGGCCGAAGGTCGCGTCTCCGCGTGGATCATCTCCTTGTTTCCTGTTGTGATGTTCATCGCACTTCAAATCCTTGCCCCAGCCTATTACGGCACGGTCTGGGGCAACCCGCTCATCTTCCCGGTATTCCTGATTTTCGGGTTGTGGGCGCTGCTTGGCGACTTCATCATGTACCGGATGGTTACTTTCGATTTTTGACTCGGAGCGACGAAAGAAATTGTTTTCGAACATTCAGGACCTGGGCTTCTTGGTGTCCATTGCCGTCTTTGTGGCGGCGGTGTCCCTTTTCCTGTTCGGTGCGCTTGTCTTCTTGCCGGCTCTGCAGACACGAAAGCTCGTCGCGCAGAGCCTGATGGGCGAAGGAATTACAGACCGCCGATCGATGCTCGGACAAGACCAGCTTGCCAAGCTTGCGGCGCAACGGCCGGTCGATGCCTACTTCAAGTCGATCGAGAAGGAGCGGGAAGAGCCAAACGCCTTGGAAGCGAAGCTGTTTCGCGCCGGCTTTTATAAACCAAGCGCACCGCTGATTTATACGCTGTGCCGCCTTGTCGCGGTCTGCGTCGGTTTTCTGGCAATGTATGCACTCCTTTCCCGCGCCCTGCCGCCGCACCTGCCAGGTTTCATCACCCTTGCTGGTTCTGCCCTGTTCGGCCTCGCCTGCATCGTGCTTCCCGCCATTCTGCTCGACCGTTTCGAGAACGGCCAGAAACAGATCTATCGTCGGGCTTTCCCCGACTTCATGGACATGATGATCACCTGCGCCGATGCCGGCATGAGCCTGGAGGGGGCAGTCGAACGCGTCAGTCAAGAAATGGCCGCCACCCACAAGTGGCTGGGAATACAGCTGTCGATCATGAATTTGCAGTTGCGTGCTGGCAAGCCGTTGCGGGAAGCATTGCGCGAACTCGCTGACCGCATCGGCCTTGATGAGGCGCGGGCGCTGGCTGTCTTGTTCCGTCAATCGGAGGAACTCGGCACCAGCCTCACCGACGCCTTGCGTGTTTATAGTGCCGAGATGCGCGGGCAACGAATTCTGAGTGCCGAGGAGCGAGCCAATTCCCTGCCGGTAAAGATGATGGTTCCGTTGGGGCTGTGTATCTTCCCTGTAGTTATGATGGTTATCATGCTACCGGTGATCATCCGGATGAGGGGCATTTTCTTCTGATCGCTTATATGCTTTGGTCCTAAAAATAGATTCGGGGCCCTTTTGGGGATACAATATGAAGAGGGTTTTCGCGGTCGCGGCCTGTCTATTGATGGCGGTGCTTGCCGGCTGCCAGACGGCGGACATAACCGACGGTGTCGTTCGCACCAATGAGCCATCGAAGGGCGACGTAACGTCCTTTGGCGATGCTTTCGACGGGCTGAAGACAGTCAGTGACGTCGAATATTACGCCTCGGACCAGGCTGTTGCCGAAGCCAAGAACCAGTTCCGCGCCGAGAATTACGGCAATGCCGGCGCGCTGTTCTTCAAGGCGACGCAGCTGGCGCCCAATGACGGCGGCGCCTGGATGGGGCTGGCCGCCTGCACCGACCGGATCCACCGCTTCGACCTTTCCGACCGGGCCTATGCCCGTGCGTCCAAGCTGGTCGGCGCGACGCCCGAATATTACAACAATGTCGGCTATTCCTATCTGCTGCGCGGCAAGCTGCAGAACGCACGCAGCAATTTCCTCAAGGCTTATGAACTGGCGCCCAACGATCCGACCGTTGCCAACAATCTGAGGCTGCTGTCGTCAAGCGTGCAGAATATCGAGCGCTAGCATGTTGCTCGTCGAAGCGCTGCTGCTGAAGGTCCTCGCCATCCCTCTGCTGGCAAGGATTGCCTGGCTCGACTTCACCACCCAGAGGATAGCCAATCGCGACGTGCTGCTGCTGCTCTGCCTTGGGGCGGGGGGCATGCTGCTGTTGTCGCTCCAGTCTGGATCGTGGTGGGATATGGGGCTGAGCGCAGTTGCCGGCCTCGTGCTGTTTCTTGCGTTGTTCCCGTTCTGGCTCTTGCGCAAGATCGGGGCCGGCGACGTCAAGCTGATGGCGGTCATCCCTTTCCTGACTGGCGGCAACGATCTCGTCGTGTTTTCCATGCTGCTACTGGTTTTCGCCCTAATCACTGCAGCGGCCATGAAATATCCATTCCTGCTGCCCGCAGGCGCCTTCCGCCTCTACGTCCAGCATTTCGATCGCAAAGGCGTTGTGCCGTTCGGCGTGCCGATATCTATAGCCGCGATCTGTACGATAGCGTTCGTGATCTACAAAAGTTTGGTGCTGGCGAACAGTTCTGGAATCCTCAACCAGCTTAACTGAACCGCGCAGCCGCATAGCTGGATTCGCCGCGTACTGGGGATCGGCACAGCCGTGCGGGCCTTTCTCGCCACGCCGCCTGTTCGGGACCAGGGCTACGAACTAACAGGTTTCTTCGGAGCCTTCGCCGGCGCGTCGGCTGACGGAAAACCCGCCTGGACGGCGGGTCACTGGCGCAAATCAGCACCATAGGCAAATATGTACCATAGCTGAGGTCACGAAGTCAAGGAACAAATTCCTATCGTGAACGGCACCGCCGACACCCGGCTGTCGTCAGATCTTTTGTCAGCCTGAGTTCGGAACCCGGGGACCTTGCCGGGCAATCAGGTCGATGGCTAAATAAACGATCACAGGGAGAAGGCAGCATGGCACTTCACCTTTCGGCGGATGCCTCGGTTTCAGTCGCCCCGCAGAAATATCTCTTTGGTCCGTTCATCGACTTTTTCATGCTGGGCGGGAGCGCGCTCGTGATCCTGCCGGTGCTGTATTTCGTGCCGCTCAGATACGAAGGTCTGGTGGCGCTGATGGCGTTCCTGCTGTCCCATCTCATCAACCAGCCGCACTTCGCCCATTCCTACCAGATTTTCTATCGCAACTACGCGCGCAAGGTGCGCGGTGACGGGTACGACAGGAGCCTCCAGCTTCGCTACATTTTCGCGGGCATTGTCGTCCCGCTGATCATGGGCGCCTTCTTCGCCTATGGCGCCGTAACCGGGAACGCTCGCCTGCTGGGATATGCCACCAATGCGATGGGCTTTTTCGTCGGCTGGCACTACGTCAAGCAAGGCTACGGCATGCTGATGGTGGACGCCGTCTTGAAGCGCAAATTCTTCAGCGATCAGGACAAGAAGGTGCTGCTGTTCAACGGCTATGCCGTGTGGCTGTTCGCGTGGCTTCAGACGAACGCGGTGATCACCGAACGGCAGTTCTGGGGCCTGGACTACTACACATTCGCCGTCCCGCCATGGCTCATCAACATCGCCGTTGCGGTCGCCGCGTCGTCCTCGGCGGCCACCGTCGTGATGTTTGCCAATCGCTGGCGCAAGCATGGTGGCGCGCTGCCCTATAACGGCGTCGTCGCCTATGTCGTCACCCTCTATGCCTGGATCCTGTTCGTGACGATAAATCCGCTCTGGCTGCTTGTGGTGCCGGCGCTCCATTCGTTGCAGTACCTGGCGGTGGTCTGGCGTTACCAGACCAATGTCGAGCGCGACCGCGCGGATGCCGCCAGGGATCCGGGGTTAAAGGTCCTGTCCATTGTCGGGCCGCTGTACAGGCTGCGGGTGCTGATATTCATCGTCGCCGGCACAATTCTTGGCGCGCTTGGTTTCTGGCTCGTGCCGATGGCGCTGACCGCCTTGGTTCCCTACGACAAACAGGTGCTCGGCTCGTCGCTTTTCCTCTTCATAGCGTGGATATTCATCAACGTGCACCACTACTTCCTGGACAATGTGATGTGGCGTCGCGGCAATCCGGAAGTGTCGAAATATCTGTTCCGCTAGCTGCTATTGGACGATGTCGCGCTCGAAAGACGGTCCAAGCGACGCATTGCAGGCAAAATAGCAGCTTGGAACATTATTTGCCGACAGGCCATCATATGCAGCGCTGGCGTTCTTCCATTCGGACCAGATTGGCGTGCCCGTTGCTTTGATCGGCAGCCACCACGTGCCACTTTTGGAGGCGCGATCCGTGCCCGGATCTCCTGCCTGTGGTCGCTTCTACGTCTCCCAGGCAAGGCAGAGAATGGAAGGAACCTGACCATGCCCAGAATTGTGCCGGTGCTTGATCTCAGCCGTCTCGAACAAGGTGCGTCCGAGCATCGCACCTTTCTCCTCGACCTGCGCACGGCGGCCCGGGACGTCGGCTTCTTCTATCTCAGCGGCCACGGAATTTCCGCCGCGGAGATCGACGAGGTGCTCGATGCCTCGCGCCGGTTCTTCGCATTGCCCGAAGCCGACAAGCTGGCCATCGAAATGGTCAAGTCCCCGCAGTTTCGCGGCTACACCCGCGCCGGCGGCGAACTGACCAGGGGCACCGCCGACTGGCGCGAGCAGCTCGACATCGGCGTCGAGCGCCAGCCGATAGCGCAAGGGCCGGGAGTAGCACCCTGGACGCGGCTGCAAGGGCCGAACCAGTGGCCCCGGGCCCTGCCGGAGCTCAAGCCGGCGCTGTTGGCATGGCAGACCAAGGCGACGGCGGTGGCGATCCGCTTGCTGAAGGCCTTCGCGCTGTCGCTCGACCAGCCCGAGGACGCCTTCGACGCAATCTACCGGGATTCGCCCAACCATCGCATGAAGATCGTGCGCTATCCCGGCCGTCAGGCGACCGGCACCGACCAGGGTGTCGGCGCGCACAAGGATGGCGGCTTCCTGACCCTGCTGCTGCAGGACGACAACAAGGGGCTGCAGGTCGACTATGATGGAAGCTGGGTGAATGTCGACCCGCTCCCCGGAACGCTGGTCGTCAACATTGGTGAACTGCTCGAACTGGCATCGAATGGCTATCTGCGCGCCACCGTGCACCGCGTCGTCACGCCGCCTGCCGGCGTCGAGCGGATTTCCGTTCCCTTCTTTTTCAGCGCGCGGCTGGATGCCATCATCCCGCTCCTCAGCCTCTCCGAGGAACTGGCGGCGCAGGCACGCGGACCGGCAAGCGATCCCGACAACCCACTGTTCCGCGATGTCGGCACCAATGTGCTCAAAAGCCGGCTGCGTTCACATCCCGACGTGGCACGCCGCCACTATGCCGATCTGCTCGAGACCGGAGCCGCGGGCTCGTGAGGGCCCTATGGTGCCGAGCACGAATTTTTGCCAATTTGCGCATTTTTTGGAATTCCATTCGTGGCCGAGGCGCAGAAATAAGCCCAGACTGGCAAAATCGTTCGGCGGTTTCCTCCCATTCCGCCGGACGGTGTTCCCCTCTGAAGGTTTGACCTTCTTTTGGCCGGGCCGCCTGCGCGCCCCGGCCATTTTTCGTCCTGGTTTCGGACGGCGCAAGGCGGAAATGCTGCAAAAGCCCGTCAAACACCCGTGTCGTGCTCATTTCCGCATCGAGGCATCGGTTCAGCCAGCCGAACCCCACATGGCATCCGGCACCACAACCAGCTTGCCGACGAAATCCTTGGCGATGAAATCCGCCTGCGCATGGTGGAAATCGGAGAGCTTGTAGACGCCGCCGACCAGCGGCCGGATTTTCTTCGCCTCGATGTATCCAATGATGCGGCGGAAATCGGCGCGCGTGCCCTGGCTCGAGCCATGCAACTGCAATTGCTTCAGGTACATGGTCCTGAGATCGAGCTGGACGACCGGACCGGCGATCGCGCCGGCGGTGGTATAGCGGCCCTCGGGCCTGAGAATACGCAACAGATCGTTGAAGATGGCGCCGCCAACGAGGTCGGCCACCACATCGATCGGCTGGCCGCCAGTCGCCTCGTTCACGGCATGCGGCAGGTCGGCAATGCCACGCGTGATGACGGCCTCGGCGCCGATGTCGCGCACCGCCTGTTCCTTGCCCTTGCCGACGATGGCGTAGGGAATGGCGCCGCGCGCCCGAGCCAATTGCACGATGCCGGAGCCGACGCCGCCCGAAGCACCGGTGACAAGCACGCGTTCACCGGCCTTGAGCGCGGCCCGTTCCAGCATCTGTTCGCCGGTCAAATAGGCGCAGCAGAAGGTGGCGAGCTCGACGTCTGTCATGTTCGTATCGACGAGATGAGCATTCTCGGCCGGCACGGCCTGGTATTCGGCATAACCGCCGTCGCGGCCGTGGCCCATATAGTCGATGTCGGCGAGCGAATCGTCGTCTCGGTTGTAGATCGAGAAATCGACCATCACCCGTTCGCCGATGCGGTCAAACGAAACGCCTTCGCCAACGGCGGCGATGGTGCCGACAGTGTCGGTGCCCTGGATACGCGGGAAGCTCAGCGTGTTGCCCTGGCGCCGCCAGGTCGACACCGCAGCCGCGTCCTCTTCCGTGCCATAGGCGCCCTGGCGCACCCAGACATCGGTATTGTTCATCCCGCAGGCGCTGACTTTCACCAGCACCTCACCAGGAGCAGGCGAGGGCACTTTGACATCGCTGCGGTAGACGAGTTTTTCCGGACCGCCGTGCCCGGTAAGCAGCACGGCGGCCATGGTGGCAGGAAGGGTTTTGGTCATGGCATTCATGGTCGATCTCAGAGATTGGCAAACACGCTCTTGACCGCGTCGGCGGTCTTCGAAACGATGATGTCGGCTTCTTCGCGGGTCAGGCAGAGCGGCGGCGCGAAGCCTAGAATGTCGCCCTGCGGCATGGCGCGGCCGATGACGCCGCTTGCCGCAAGTGCTGTTGCCACCTGCGGTCCGATCTTGAGCGAAGCGTCGAAGAACACCCGGTCGTCCTTGTCGGCAACGAACTCGACCGCCGCCAGCATGCCGTCGCCGCGCACGTTGCCGACATGTTTGTGACCGCCGACCGCCTTGGCCAGCTCGGCGCGGAAATAGGCGCCGGTTTCGCGGGCATTGGTCACAAGATCCATCTCGTCGATCAGTTCGAGATTGGCGACGCCGGCGGCAACGCAGATCGGATGCGCCGAATAGGTCCAGCCATGGCCGAGCGAGCCGAGCTTGTCGGAGCCTTGCACCAGCACCTGCCACATCTTGTCGGCGACGATGACGCCCGACAGCGGCGCATAGGCCGAGGTCAGGCCCTTGGCGATGGTGATCAGGTCCGGCTTAATGCCGTAATGGTCGGAGCCGAACATGGTGCCCAGCCGGCCAAAGCCCGTCACCACCTCGTCGGCGACGAGCAGCACGTCATACTTCTTCAGCACCGACTGGATCTTTTCCCAGTAGCCCGCCGGCGGCGGCACGATGCCGCCGGTGCCGAGGATCGGCTCGCCGATGAAGGCGGCGACCGTTTCCGGCCCCTCGGCCAGGATCATCTCCTCGAGCTTGTCGGCGCAATGCTGCGAAAACTGCTCCTCGCTCATCGAGCGGTCGGCGCGGCGGAAATAATACGGCGCCTCGGTGTGCAGGATCGGCGCGCGCGGCAGGTCGAAGGCGTTGTGGAACAAGTCGAGCCCGGTCAGCGATCCCGTCATCACGCCCGAGCCGTGATAGCCGCGCCAGCGCGAGATGATCTTCTTCTTCTCCGGCCGGCCGAGCACGTTGTTGTAGTACCAGATCAACTTGATGTTGGTCTCGTTGGCATCCGAGCCCGAGAGGCCGAAATACACCCTCGACATGCCCTTCGGCGCGCGGTCGATGATCATCTTGGCGAGCGTGATCGAGGCCTCGGTGCCGTGGCCGACATAGGCGTGATAATAGGCGAGGTTTTTCGCCTGGGCGGCGATGGCGTCGGCGATCTTCTGCCGGCCGTAGCCGACATTGACGCAATAGAGGCCGGCGAAGGCGTCGAGGCTCTTCTTGCCATTGTCGTCCCAGACGGTGACGCCTTCACCGCCGGCCATGATGCGCGTCGGGCTCTCGCCGCGCGCATGCGTGCCCATATGGGTCGAGGGATGGAACAAGTGATCGCGATCCCAGGCGGCGAGTTCGTTGGACTGGTCGAGCATTTTTTGACTCCTTGAGGGATGGCCGGACGATTTACGAGATGTCCAGGCAGAGATACTTCAGATCGGTGAAGGCTTCGAGCCCGTGGCGCGAGCCTTCGCGGCCGATGCCGGATTGCTTGATGCCGCCGAAGGGTATCGGCGCGCCGGTGATCTTGACGCGGTTGATGGCGACCATGCCGTAGTCGAGCGCGCGGCCCATGCGCTGCTGGCGGGCGCCGTTCTCGGTCACGACATAGGCGACGAGGCCATATTCGGTGGCGTTGGCGCGGGCGATTACCTCGTCCTCGCTGTCGAACGGCGTCACGGCGGCAACCGGTCCAAACGTTTCCTCGCGCATGATCAGCGCTTCATCGCTGACATCGGCCAGCAGCGTCGGCTGGTAGAACAACGGCCCGGCTTGATGCCGCGCGCCGCCGGCGAGGCAGCGCGCGCCATGGGTGAGCGCGTCGGCGACCTGTTCCTCGACTTTCTTGACGGCGCGCTCATGCATCAGCGGGCCGATGTCGATTCCCTGAGCAAGGCCATTGCCGGTCCGCAACGTCTCAATGCGCCTGGCGAAGGCGGCGCAGAAGCGATCATAGATCGGCCGCTGGACATAGATGCGGTTGGCGGCGAGGCAGTCCTGGCCCGATGTGGCGAATTTGGCGTCAATGGCGATGTTCACCGCTCTGTCGATATCGGCGTCGGCAAAGACGATCAGCGGCGCATGGCCGCCAAGCTCCATCACCAGCCGCTTCATCGTCGGCGCGCTCTGGGCGGCGATCAGCCTGCCGATTTCGGTCGAGCCGGTGAAGCTCATGGCGCGAACGCGTGGATCTTCGCACATCCGTCCGACGATGGTCGAAGCCTTGCCAGTGACGATGTTGAAGACGCCGGCGGGCAGGCCGGCGCGCTCGCCAAGTTCGGCCAGCGCCAGCGCCGACAGCGGCGTTTCCGAGGACGGATGCGCAACGATGGTGCAGCCGGCCGCTAGTGCTGCCGCTGCCTTGCGGGTCAGCATCGCCGACGGAAAATTCCACGGCGTGACGACGCCGACGACACCAAGCGGTTCGCGCCGCACCATCATTTCGGCGTTCGGCAGATGGCTGGTGACGCTCTCGGCGTTCAGACGTTTTGCTTCTTCCGCATACCATTCGACGAAGGAGGCGGCATAGTCGATTTCGCCCAGCGATTCCTGCAGCGGCTTGCCCTGTTCCAGCGTCATCAGCAAAGCGAGGTCTTGCTTGGCGGCAATGATCAGCTCGAACCATTTTCGCAGGATTTTCGAGCGCTCCTGCGGCAACAGCGACCGCCAGGCCGGAAAGGTGCGCGCGGCGGCATCGATCGCCTTTGTCGTCTGCCGTGCATCGAGCGCGGCGACGAAAGCGACAGTCGTGCCGGTGGCCGGATCGGTGACCTCGAAGCTTTCAGCAGCCTCGCTTGCCGTCCAGTGCCCATCGATATAGGCGAGCTCACGAAGCAGCCGGCGGTCGGCTAGGCGATCGAGCGCTTCATGGCGATGCGAGCGGGCAAAATGCGCGGACATGGTCGAGGCCTCCCGGTTCGGACTGATGCGGGAAGACTATTCGTCCTATGCAGACAGAGGGGCTGTTTGGATGCCCTGATGTAGAGAGTTTCTCTCTATTGCGTCCTTGGGCGAGACGATCTCTCCGATCCCTATGGCGAGACCGGCAACAGGTCCGCTACAGGCAGCGCAATCTCGTCCTTCACCGTCTTGATGACGATGTAGGTGAAGTAGCGATCGATGCCGATCTCGCGGTCGAGCAAGCCATCCACCAGACGCTGGTACGCGTCGATGTCACGTGCCATCACTTTCAGCACATAGTCGACGCCGCCGCCGACGGACCAGCAGGCGACGATCTCGGGAATGTCGCGGATGACGCGCTCGAAGCGGTCGAAATCGGCCTGGCGGTGGTTGGCCAGCGTCACCTCCATCAGCACGGTTGCGACGGGTGCGACGACGCGCATGGCGATCCTGGCGTGGTAGCCCGAGACGATGCCGGCCTTTTCCAGCTTGCGCAGCCGCATCCAGCACGGCGTCGGCGACAGGCCGACCTGCTCGGCCAGTGCCAGCTTGGTGATGCGTCCGTCGCGCTGGATGGCGTCGAGGATTTTCAGGTCGATCGGGTCGAGTTTCGCGGCAGTCATCAGCATCCACTTTTCGTCGACTGCACCATGACGGCGCATTATTTCGATTGTCAATTGCACTGATTTCGATCTCTAATAAGTCATGACATTGTGGCATCCCGATCCCAAGCTCATCCGGCGGCCAGCGTATCAGTCGCTTGCCGACCAGTTCGCGCGCGCCATTCATGACGGGCGCCTGGCCAATGGCGCGCGGCTGCCGACCCACCGCCGGCTGGCCGACGACCTCAAGCTTTCGGTGCAGACCGTCAGCCGCGCCTATGAGGAACTGATCCGGCGCGGGTTGATTTCGGGCGAGATCGGCCGCGGCAGCTTCGTCCAGACGCAGCGCCGCGAGCCGGAACCGCCCTATCTGCCGGAGCGGCTCGGCGAAGTCATCGATCTGTCGATCCTGAAGCCGGTCTGCGAGCCGATGCATCTGGAGCGGTTGAGGCAGGCCTTGGGCTGGCTGGCCGAGAATCTGCCGTCGAGTTCAGCACTTTCGTTCCGGCCCAATATGGTGTTTCCACGTCACCGCGCGGTGGCGGTCGAATGGCTGAGACTGTGCGGGCTCGACAGCTCCGCGCAGAACATCAGCCTGACCAACGGCGCCACCGCCGGCATGACCGTGGCGCTGATGAGCGTGGCGCCGCCCGGCTCGACGGTCGCCACCGAGGCGATCGGCCACCACACGCTGGTGCCGCTCGCCCGTTATCTCGGCTTCAACCTCGAAGGCCTGCCGATCGACGACAATGGCCTTATTCCGGAGGCGCTTGACGAGGCGTGCCGGCTTTCCGACATCCGGGCCGTCTTCGTGCAGCCCTCGGTGATCAATCCGACGGCGACGCTGATGGACGCGCGACGGCGCGAAGAAATCGCCGCCGTCGCACGCAAGCACGACATCGCCATCATCGAGAACGATGTGCTCGGTCCCCTGGTAGAAGACCGGCCGCCGCCGGTTGCCGCCTTTGCGCCGGAGCGCACGCTCTACGTCACCTCCTTCACCAAGATCGTGGTGCCTGGCCTGCGCATCGGCTATCTCGCCGCGCCCGATCGCTATGTCGCCGCCGTCGCCAACCGGCATCTGGTCTCGAACTGGATGGCGACGCCGCTGGTGGCCGAGATCGCCACGAAATGGGTCACCGACGGCACCGCGATGGAGCTTGTCCACTGGCAGCGCGCGGCGCTGCGGCGACGACTGGATATCGCGGCGGAGGTGCTGGCCGGGGTCGACTATCGCGCCCGGCGCGATGGGCTGCATGTCTGGCTGCAGCTGCCGGCCAACCGCGCCGAGGAGAGCTTTGTCGCCCAGGCCCGGCTGCAGGGCGTGGCGATTGCACCTGGCACATCCTTCCGCATCTCGGATGCGCCCTGGCAGCCGGCCGTGCGCATCTCGCTGGGCTCGACCACCGAAGGGGAACTGCGCGCCGGCCTGGGCGTTGTCACCAAGCTTTTGCTTGGCGATCCGGAACATCTGTTGCTCGCCATCTAGGCCGCAAGTGCTCGGAAATTGTGCGGAATTAGAATAATTGTCATGGTATTATTTTCCCAATTGACATGATTTTGCGCGTTCCGCATCGTTAAGAGCCTAGACCTCTCCAGGACGGGGAACCGCATTGCCCACGCCCATCATCAACATCGACGCCATTTCCAAAAGCTTCGGCACTTTCAAGGTGCTGGACGGCCTGTCGATGCAGGTCATGCCTGGCGAGAAGCTGGCGCTGATCGGCCCGTCGGGCTCGGGCAAGACGACGATCCTGCGCATCCTGATGACGTTGGAGCGCATCGATGGCGGTCATATCCAGATCGACGGCGAGCAGCTCTATCACGTGGAGCGCAACGGCCAGTTGCTGCCCGCCGATGAGCGGCACCTGACGAGGATGCGCCAGAAAATCGGCATGGTCTTCCAGCTGTTCAACCTGTTTCCGCACAAATGCGTCATGGACAATGTCACGTTGGCGCCGATGCTGACCAAGGGCACGCCGCGCGCCGTCGCCGAAAAGCGGGCGATGGAACTGCTCGAAATGGTCGGCATGGCCGACAAAGCCAAGAGCATGCCGGCGCAGTTGTCCGGCGGACAGAAGCAACGCGTCGCGATCGCCCGTGCACTCGCGCTGTCGCCGAAGATCATGCTGTTCGATGAGGTGACGTCGGCGCTCGATCCGGAGCTGGTCGAGGAGGTGATGAACGTCATGCGCAAGCTCGCCGCCGAGACCGACATGACCATGCTGCTCGTCACCCACGAGATGGGTTTTGCCCATGATTTCGCCGACCGGGTGCTGTTCTTCGATCGCGGCAAGATTGTTGAGGAAGGCAAGCCCGACGAGATTTTCCGCAATCCCAAGCAGGAGCGTACGCAAGGCTTCCTGAAGAAGATCATCGCGGCCGGACATCGCGTCTGACCGCAATGCCAAGGGCGGCGAAACCGTCCTTCAGGCGGCAACGCCGCCCGTACAAAAGCAGGACAAGGAACAAGGAGTTGGGAACAATGAAGAAATTTGGCATTCTGGCCGGCGTCGCCGGTCTTGCGCTAGCCGCGGTGCTGGCCGCCTCGACAGCCGGTTCGGCCGACGACAGCAAGCTCGAGCAGCTCAAGACGCAGGGTTTTGCCCGCGTCGCCATCGCCAACGAGCCGCCCTATACGGCGGTCGCTGCCGACGGCAAGGTCTCGGGCGCGGCGCCCGATGTGGCGCGCGAGATCTTCAAGCGCCTCGGCGTCGCCGACATCGTCGCCTCGATCTCGGAGTATGGCGCCATGATCCCCGGCTTGCAGGCCGGGCGCTTCGACGTCGTCACGGCTGGCCTGTTCATGAAACCGGAGCGCTGCGCCGCCGTTGCCTATTCGGAACCGGTCCTGTGCGACGCCGAGGCGATGCTGGTGAAGAAGGGCAATCCGAAGGGTTTCAAGAGCTATGAGGATGTTGCCAAGGACGCGACCGCCACCATCGGCGCGCCCGGCGGCGGCACAGAAGAGAAGCTGGCGCTCAATGCCGGCGTGCCACGCGAGCGTGTCATCGTCGTGCCTGACGGCCAGAGCGGCGTGAAGATGTTGCAGGATGGCCGTATCGACGTCTACTCGCTGCCTGTTCTGTCGATCAACGACCTGGTCAAGAAGGCCAATGATCCAAACCTCCAAGTCATCGCGCCGGTGCAGGGCGCGCCGGTCTATTGCGACGGTGCCGCCTTCAAGAAGGGCGACGAGGCGCTGCGCGATGCCTTCGACGTCGAACTGGCCAAGCTGAAGACATCGGGCGAGTTCGCCAAGATCATTGAGCCCTACGGTTTCTCGGCCGCGGCCGCGATGTCGACGACACGCGACAAGCTCTGCGCGGCGAAGTAGGCGCGCCTTTCTACCCTTCTCCACGTAAACGGGAGAAGGTGTCACGAAGTGACGGATGAGCGGCGGCGCCTACTTCTGAGAGTTTAGCGTCGCCCCTCATCTGCCTGCCGGCATCTTCTCCCCGTGAACGGGGAGAAGGAGCTAAACCTAACGTTGGAACCCTCGATGACCCAGTGGTCCGGCTATTTCGGCCTGATATTGCAGGGAGCGCTTGTCACCATTGAGCTGACGCTGATGGGATCGGTGCTTGCCCTGTTCATGGCCTTTCTTGCCGGAATGGGACGGCTGTCGCGCTTCTTCATTCTGCGCGCGCTGGCCACCGCCTATATCGAATTCTTCCGCGGCACCTCGATTTTCGTGCAGTTGTTCTGGGCCTATTTCGTGCTGCCCTTCATCGGTATTTCGTTGACTCCGCTACAGGCCGGCGTGCTGGCGCTGGGCCTCAATGTCGGTGCCTACGCCGCCGAAGTGGTGCGTGGCGCCATCCAGTCGATCGGCCGCGAACAGTACGAGGCCTGTACCGCGCTCAATCTTGGCCGCTGGCAAGGTATGCGTCACGTCATCCTGCCGCAGGCGCTGCTGGTGATGCTGCCGACCTTCGGCAACAACGCCATCGAATTGCTCAAGGCGACCGCCGTCGTGTCGCTGATCTCGCTTGCCGACCTGACCTTCCAGGCGCAGGTGGTACGCTCGCAGACCGGTAACACCATGGTGCCGTTCACCACCATCCTGTTCATCTACTTCATTCTGGCGCTGCTCATCTCATGGGGCGTGCGCTCGCTGGAGCGCCGCATGGCGCGCGGCCTCGATGGGGTGCGCGTCTGATGGCCAATGCCCTTCTGATAAATTGGGCCTGCTGATGGAATGGGATTGGAATTTCGTCTGGCAAATCATGCCGACGCTGATCCAGGGGGTGAAGATCACCATCCTGGCGACGCTGCTCGGCTCGGTGCTGGCGGCGATCGTCGGGCTGGGCATCGCGCTGGCGCGCCGCTCGCCCAACAAGGCGTTGTCACGCACGGTCGGCTTCCTGGCCGAATTCATTCGCGGCACGCCGTTGCTGGTGCAGCTCTATTTCATCTTCTACGTGCTGCCCGATATCGGCATCCTGCTGCCGCCGTTGGTGGCCGGCGTCATCGGGCTCGGGCTCCACTACGGCACCTACACGGCGGAAGTCTACCGCGCCGGCATCGACAATGTGCCGCGCGGCCAATGGGAGGCCGCCAAGGCGTGCAATCTGAGCGCCGGGCAAACCTGGACCCACATCATCATTCCGCAGGCCATTCCGCCGATGATCCCGGCGCTTGCCAATTATTTCATCGCCATGTTCAAGGAAACGCCGCTGCTGTCGGCGATCACCGTGCTTGAGCTGATGAACCAGGCGAAAAGCGTCGCCAACACCTATTATCGCTACATCGAGCCGATCACGCTGGTCGGTGCCTTTTTCCTCGTCATCAGTCTGTTTTCGGTGGTGCTGCTGCGCTGGCTGGAACGCCGCTACGGCAAAATCGAGAGGTAGTTCGTGAAACTCTTGCCCGAGATCAAGGTCTATCAGAAGCGGCCAGCGCTGGATGCGCGCCCGCTTGAGCGGCGCGTTGGCCTGATCATCCTTGCCACCGATCACACCAGCGAGCCGGATTTTCGCCGCATGGTGGCGAGCGAACGGATCGGCGTCTATGTCGCGCGCATTCCCTACGCCAACCCGACGACACCAGAAAATCTGCGCAAGATGCAGCCGGCGCTGACGGCAGGCGCGGCCCTGATCCTGCCCGACGAACCGCTCGATGCGATCTGCTATTCCTGCACGTCGGCCTCGGTGGTGATCGGCGATGCCGAGATCGAGGCCGCGGTCCAGGCCGCCAAACCCGGCGTACCAGTCGTCACGCCGCCGATGGCCGGCGTGCGCGGGCTGCGTGCGCTGGGTGCACGCAAGATCAGCATTCTCACGCCCTACACGGTCGAGACATCCAGGCCGATGGCCGCCTATTTCGCCGCGCAAGGGTTCGACATCGCCAGCTTCACCTGTCTCGGGTTCGAGGACGATCGCGAGATGGCGCGCATTGCCCCGGCAAAGCTTGTCGATCTCGCGCGTGAGGCGACGGAAGCCAGCGCCGATGCCCTGTTCGTGTCCTGCACGGCGCTGCGCGCTGCAATCGCGGTCACGGGCATCGAAAAGGCGATTGGCCGCCCCGTAGTGACCAGCAACCAGGCGACAGCCTGGAATTGTTTGCGGCTTTGTGGAGATGACGCGCAGCGTCCTGAATTCGGCCGTCTGATGACACTGCCACTGCCGCGTGATTGATGATCATGACACGGGTAACCCTTGAGCACATTCGCGCCGCGCGTGAGCGTATTGCAGGCAAGGTCGAGCGTACCCCGACCGTGCTATCCCCGAGTCTTTCCGAACGGCTGGGCGCGCAAATTTACCTCAAGCTCGAACATCGCCAAATCACCGGCAGCTTCAAGCTGCGTGGCGCCTCCAATGCGGTCGCTTCGCTGAGCACTAATGAGAAGGCGCGGGGCGTGGTCGCGGCCTCGACCGGCAATCATGGTCGGGCGCTGGCGCACGCGGCAAAGCTCGAAGGCCTGCGCGCCGTGATCTGCATGTCGCGGCTGGTGCCGGGAAATAAGCTCGACGAAATCCGCCGGCTTGGCGCGGAGGTCCGCATCGTCGGCAACAGCCAGGACGATGCCCAGCAGGAGGTCGAGCGACTGGTCGCGCAGGAAGGGCTGGTGATGCTGCCGCCCTTCGATCATCCTTCCATCATCGCCGGGCAAGGCACGCTTGGGCTGGAGATGATCGAGCAGGTTCCGGATGCTGCTCTCGTTCTGGTCCAGCTCTCCGGCGGCGGGCTCGCCTCCGGCGTTGCCGCAGCCATCAAAGGCGTCAGCCCCGGGACAAAAATCATCGGTGTCTCGATGGCGCGTGGTGCGGCGATGAAGGCCAGTCTCGATGCCGGCCACCCGGTGCTGGTGGAAGAATTGCCAACGCTGGCGGATTCGCTCGGCGGCGGCATCGGCCTCGACAACCGGCTGACCTTCGCCATGTGCCGCGACCTGCTCGACGATGTCATCCTGCTAAGCGAGGACGAGATCGCCGCCGGCATCCGCCACGCCTATGCGCAGGAGCGCGAGATCGTCGAGGGCGCCGGCGCGGTCGGGATCGCCGCGCTGCTCGCCGGCAAGGTCGGGGCGAATGGGCCGGTGGTCGTGCTTCTCTCCGGCCGCAACATCGACATGAATGCGCACCGCAGGATCGTTTGCGAGGCGCCATCGTTGAAGGAGGATGCCATATGAGCCGGATGACGATCCTTACCGAAGCCGAATTGCGCTCGATCGTGACGCTGGATCTCGATGCGGTCGCCTGCGTCGAAAATGCCTTCCTCGCGCTCGCCACTCTGCCGGTGGCGATGCCGCCGATCCTGCGGCTCGACATTCCCGAGCATCGTGGCGAGGTCGACGTGAAGACCGCCTATGTGCCAGGCATTGACGGCTTCGCCATCAAGATCAGCCCCGGCTTCTTCGACAACCCCAAGCTTGGCCTGCCCAGCGTCAACGGCATGATGGTGCTGCTGTCGTCGAAAACCGGTTTGGTCGAAGCGCTGCTGCTCGACAATGGCTATCTCACCGATGTCCGCACGGCTGCCGCCGGCGCGGTCGCGGCCAAACATCTGTCGCGGTCGGACTCCTCAGTGGCAGCGATCTTCGGCGCCGGTGTGCAGGCGGGCTTGCAGCTCGAAGCACTCATGCTGGTGCGGCCGATCGCCGAGGCACGCATCTGGGCGCGTGATGCCGTCAAGGCTGAGACGACTGCTGGCGCATTGCGCGAAAAGCTCGGCATCGCCGTGCGCGTCGAACCCGATCCCGCAAACGCGGTTGCCGGCGCCGATATAATCGTCACCACCACGCCGTCGACCGAGCCGCTGCTCAAGGCGGGGTTTGTTTCCGCGGGCCAGCACGTCACCGCGATGGGCTCCGATGCCGAGCACAAGAACGAGATTGCGCCGGCAATCCTGCGCATGGCCGATCTCTATGTCGCCGACAGCGCCATCCAGACAAGGCGGCTGGGTGAACTGCATCATGCCATTGCGGCGGGTGTAATGGCCGCCGAGGAAGAGGTGACCGAACTCGGCCAGGTCATCGCCGGCGAACGGCATGGCCGGCGCTCGGCCAGCGACATCACCATTGCCGATCTGACCGGCACCGGGGTGCAGGACACGGCGATCGCCACGCTCGCCCGCGACCGCGCGCGGGCGGCAAATTCCGGAACCATTTTCGAAAGCTGATGCTGGCCGCAAGGCCCAACAAACGAGGACCAAGAACAATGCAGCCGAACCTGAAATTCTCGCGAGGCGAATACGCGGATCGCCTGGCCAAGACGCGGAAAGCCATGGAAGCGAAGGGCGTCGATCTCCTGATCGTCAGCGATCCCTCCAACATGGCCTGGCTGACCGGCTATGATGGCTGGTCGTTTTATGTACACCAGGCCGTCATCGTGCCGCCCTCGGGCGAGCCCGTGTGGTACGGCCGCGGCCAGGACGCCAACGGCGCCAAGCGCACCGCCTATCTCGCGCATGACAACATCGTCGGCTATGCCGATCACTATGTGCAGTCGACAGAGCGCCACCCGATGGACTTTCTGTCCAGCGTGCTTGCCGATCGCGGCTGGGGCCAACTCACCATCGGCGTCGAGATGGACAATTACTGGTTTTCGGCCGCCGCCTTCGCATCGCTGCAGAAGCATCTGCCTAACGCCCGCTTCGTCGATGCCACCGCGCTGGTCAACTGGCAGCGCGCGGTCAAGAGCCCGACCGAGATCGACTATATGCGCAAGGCTGCCTGCATCGTCGAAGCGATGCACCAGCGCATCTTCGACAAGATCGAGGTCGGCATGCGCAAATGCGATCTCGTTGCCGAGATCTATGATGCCGGCACGCGCGGCGTCGATGGTATCGGCGGGGACTATCCGGCGATCGTCCCATTGCTGCCGTCGGGCGCCGACGCTTCGGCGCCGCACCTGACCTGGGATGACAAGCCGATGCGGCGCGGCGAGGGCACCTTCTTCGAGATAGCCGGCTGCTACAACAGGTATCACTGTCCGCTGTCGCGCACCGTCTTCCTCGGCAAGCCGACGCAGGAATTCCTCGATGCCGAGAAGGCGACGCTGGAGGGCATGGAAGCGGGCCTGGCCGCAGCGAAACCCGGCAACACCTGCGAGGATATCGCCAATGGCTTCTTCGGCGTGCTGAAGAAATACGGCATCGTCAAGGACAACCGCACCGGCTACCCGATCGGTCTGTCCTATCCGCCGGACTGGGGCGAACGCACGATGAGTCTGCGTCCCGGCGACCGCACCGAGCTCAAGCCCGGCATGACCTTCCATTTCATGACCGGCCTGTGGTTGGAAACGATGGGACTGGAGATCACCGAGTCCATCCTGATCACCGAAACCGGTGTAGAGTGCCTGGCCAACGTGCCGCGCAAACTCGTGGTGAAGGATTGAACCCGATGTCGAGTCTACGCCCATCACCGATCGCGCCGACGGTGGATTTTGACCGTGACGGCGTCCAGCACGGTTTCCTGCGCCTGCCCTACAGTCGAGACGACTCGGCCTGGGGCTCGGTGATGATCCCGATCTGCGTCATCCGCAACGGCAAGGGGCCGGCGGCACTGCTGACCGGCGGCAACCATGGCGATGAGTATGAGGGGCCGCTGGCGCTTTACGACCTCGCCCGCACGCTCGATCCCAAGCATGTCAGCGGCACCGTGATCATCGTGCCGGCGATGAATTATCCGGCCTTCCGCGCCGGCACGCGTACCTCGCCGATCGACAAGGGCAATATGAACCGCAGTTTCCCCGGCCGGCCGGACGGCACGGTGACCGAGAAGATCGCCGACTATTTTCAACGTGAGTTGCTGCCTCGCGCCGACATCGTGTTCGATTTCCATTCCGGCGGCAGGACGCTGGACTTCGTGCCGTTCTGCGCCGCGCATACTTTGCCGGACAAGGCACTGGAGCAGAAAGCCTTCGAGGCGGTTGCGGCATTTTCCGCGCCGTTTTCGATGCGCATGATCGAGATTGATTCAGTCGGCATGTACGACACGGCAGCCGAAGAGATGGGCAAGGTTTTTGTCAGCACCGAACTTGGTGGCGGCGGGACCTCGCGTGCGCAAACCGTACGGATCGCGCGGCGCGGTATTCTCAATGTGCTGCGTCATACCGGCATCGTTGCCGGAGCGGTCGAGAAGAGCCCGACGCAGTGGCTCGACATGCCGTCGGGCGATTGTTTTTCGTTCGCCGAGGAAGACGGCATGATCGAAACCATGGTCGATCTTGGCGAGCCGGTCGAAGAAGGCGCGGTGCTTGCCCGCATCCATTCCACCGGTCGCACCGGCGCAGCCCCCCAGGAAATCCTGGCAAAAATGTCGGGCATGCTGGCGGCGCGGCATTTCCCCGGCCTGGTCAAGGCCGGCGACTGCGCGGCGGTCGTGGCTGTGCACGTCTGAAGCTTGAACCTGCGGCAAGCTTGTCCATCCTTGGCTTGTTTCCGCCCCTCGGCGCGGCGGAAAGAAGCAGGATGGCGAGCGGAGTCGACATTGCCTGAGGATGCCACTATATAGCGGCGGCTTCGACCCGCGCGCCTGAGGGCAGCGACCTCGAAGCGACTGTAAATGTGTTGTGAGTTGCGCCATCTATTGTGACGAAAATCGGCTCGAAAACCGGAAAAAAGCAAATAGAAACAGTGGCGCGACGCTGGGCGTAACCCAGCCTACGGTACCGACCCTCCAGAATCAGAAAATGCTCTTGACCCCTCGATTTCCTATGGCTCTGTGGACGTTGGACGGCATTGGCTTGCCGACTGCCCGCGACTCGGCTGGAATGGGGACATGCATCCTTTGCGGGGTGCCGACGTTTATGATTACCAACCGGCTTTGCCGCAAGGGAACAGCAGTATGAGTGAACATGCGATCGAGTTCTTGCAGGAATGGATCGGTGAGAAGGTCCACTGCCAGCCTTCCGAGGCCCGGATCGAGAAGCAGGCCGAGACACTGGCCAAGGAATGCGCCGCCAAGGCGGCCGAAGTCGGCATACCCCTGGAAGATATCCAGGAGGAAGTCGGCGACATCAAGGAACTCATCGCATCCAGGCTCGAGGAAGCAGCCGAGGCCGACGAGCGCCAGCAGGCGACCAGCAAAGCAGCGGAATGATCAAATAGGGGCGACCCCGTATGAAACACGCGGGCTTGCTTGGCCCGCGTTTTCGTTTCAACGATCAATTTCAGCCAAATTTTTCTTTCAGCCACGCCTTCGGCAGCGCCGGCACGAAATTGCCGTCGCGTCCGCTCATGTCGTCATTGGCGACCAGCGCGTTGAGGATCGCTTCCTCCACGGCCTGGATCACCGCGTCGAAAAACGGATCGATGTCTGTGTCAGGGATGAACTCGGCACTGGCGATGGTGCCTGACGGTACCAGAGCCGCTGCGGGATTAGCGGTCGAGAAGGCGAGAAAAATGTCGCCGGAGCTGTGGTAGCCGAAGCCGCCGGTCATGGAGACGCCGAGCGGCACCCGGCGTGCCAGCCGCTTCATCTGGTGCGGCAGGAACGGCGCATCGGTGGCGATGACGGCTATGATCGAGCCCTTTTCGGCGCGCGGCGCCCCTTCGCGGATCGCCGGTTCGACGAGTTCCAGCCCGGCACGCAGACCACGAATGGTAAAATTGTGTCGCTTGCCGAAATTCGACTGCACGAAGGCGGCCGACGGCGTAGCCATGGCCTTGCCATTCGACGAAGCGCGACGCGGTCCCTGAACCTGCCTTGAAGCCGAAGGTGATCATGCCGGTGCCGCCGCCGACGCTGCCTTCCTCGATCGGTCCGCCGGTCGCACCGTCAAGAGCATGGGCGACGTGCTCAAAAGTCAAATGGTGGCCGTTGATATCGTTGAGGAAGCCGTCATAGGTCTCCGCCGCTACCGGTAGGCCCCAGGCGCTGTCGAGCGCCGTCGGCAGCACGCTTTGCATCCAGCGCAGCGTGCCGTCGCGTGAGACACCGCAGGAATGCGTGTTGGTGATGGTGATCGGGAAGTTGAAAGCGCCGGTTTCCTCGACGATGTGCGAGCCGGTCAGTTCGCCATTGCCGTTCTGGCTGAAGATGCCGGCGAAGACCGGCGTGGCAAGATCGGCGCGCGGCCTGGGCAGGATCGCGGTCACGCCGGTGCGCACCGGTCCCTGGCCGACGACGAGCGCGCCGTCGCCGGAAATCAGCGTCGCGTAACCGACCGCCACTCCGGGCACATCGGTGATCGCGTTGCACGGCCCGGGCGTCCCGTCGAAGACGATGCCAAAACTTCGCGCGCGCGGTTTGCCTGAAGGCGTTGCCAGATGGTTCGGATTGTCGGTCATGGCATCAGAACAGCGATCCCTGATTGCCTGGTACTTTGGCCTTGGCTGCTGGTTTGGCCAGCGCTTTCGGTTTTGCCGTGCCGCTGGTTGCAATCGCATCGGCGATGCCGTCCGCGAACTCAAGCGAAAGCGCCATTCCCGACGCCACCTCAGATGCTTGCTTGATCACCGCTCCGTCGGCGTCCTTCACCAAGGCGAAGCCGCGTGCAAGCACCGCCTTATGCGACAGCGTCGCCATCAGCCTTTCGGCTTGTACGATGCGGCCGCGCAGGCGCTCCAGCCTGAGCCCCACGGCTTGCGTGCCGCGTCTTGTTAAAGCTGTCAGCAAATCCCTCTGCACGCGTTGCCGCCGCGCTGTGGGCTCGATCGTGATGCGGCCTTGCAGCAAAGCCAATTGCTGCCTGTGCCGCTGCAGCGATGCCCTGGCGCATTTCGGCAACTGGTCCGCCGCACGATTTAATTCCGCCCGCCGGGCTCTTGCCAACGCGCGTAGCGCCACTTGTGCCCTTAAAAGATTGCGCTCATTGGAGCGCCGCACCTCGGCAATGCGCTGGGACAGCATCGCCGGTGTCAGCTTTACAGCGAAGAATCGTGCCCGCTTTCGTTCGGTGGAGACCATCAGGCCGCGGCCGAGCCTAGATGTCGCATCATCGAGGCGCCGCCGCGGCAGCGCCAGCAATTGATCGGGCGAGGGGAGAGCACGGGCGGCCGCACGGGCGGCCTGCCGCTTGCGTTCGAAATTGCGCAGGGCCGCCGCCTTGAGCCGCGCGCCGAGGCTGGCAAGCGTGGCTTCAAGGTCCGCCTTCACCGGCACTGCAATCTCGGCCGCACCGGTCGGGGTCGGTGCCCGCACATCCGCGACGAGATCGACTAGCGTCCAGTCCGTCTCGTGGCCGACAGCCGAAATCACCGGAATCGCGGAGGCGGCAACGGCACGGGCGAGCGCCTCGTCGTTAAACCCCCAGAGGTCTTCGAGACTGCCGCCGCCGCGCGCCACGATCAGCAGATCGGGGCGCTGGATGGCACCGTCCCAGGCCAGCGCGTTGAAGCCGTTGACCGCCGCAGTCACTTCCGCGCCAGACGTTTCGCCCTGCACGCGCACCGGCCAGACCAGGATATGCAGCGGAAACCGGTCCTTGATGCGGTGGATGATGTCGCGGATGACGGATCCGGTCGGCGAGGTGACGACGCCGATGACGCGCGGCATGAACGGCAGCAACCACTTGCGGCTGGTGTCGAACAGGCCCTCGGCCTGCAGCCGCCGTTTGCGCTCTTCCAGCAGCGCCATCAGCGCGCCCGCGCCGGCTGGCTCCAGATTGTCGATGACGATCTGGTAATTGGACTTGCCGGGATAGGTGGTGAGCTTGCCGGTGGCGATCACCTCCATCCCCTCTTCGGGGCGGAACTTCAGCCGGCTCATCGTGCCCTTCCACACCACGGCGTCGAGCCGGGCACGGTCGTCCTTCAGCGCGAAATAGGCATGACCGGAGGAATGCGGCCCGCGATAGCCCGAGATTTCGCCGCGCACCCGCACATTGCCGAACACGTCCTCGACCGTGCGCTTCAGCGCGCCGGAAATCTCGCTCACCGTGTATTCGGTGGCGTTGGTGCGTGATTCGGATGATGCGTCGCTCATCGGCCGATTGGGGGACGGTTGGGCGCCCGCGTCAAGGTGGCCGCTCTCGGCCAGGCATTCATAACCCGCATGCCTGACCCGCCTACCAGCCGGGCAGGATCTGGTTCGGCTTGCTTCTCCGCAGCTTCGTGAAGGCGAGCGCTGCGAAATCGAATGTCCCGGTGTCCTCGCTGAGCGGCACGGAAATATTGTCGAGGCTTTCCGAAATATGGCGGGCGAGCGCGTCGACGATCTCGGGTCGCGACGTCTGGCCGCGCATGATGCCGATACGGCAATCGGGCAGGGCGCCGAAGCCGTCGGCCTCACCCAGCACCCGCATGCCTGGCCGCAGCGCGCATTCCGGCAGCACCGAGATCGCCAGGCCGGAAAGCACCGCGGCGGTGATGACAGTGGCCGAGAAGCTGGTGAACAGGATGCGATAATCGCGGTTCTGCTGGTCGAGCACATCGACTGCAGCGCGCCGCCAGATGCAGTTCGGCCGGCCAAAGGCCATCGGCAGCGTTTCCTGTTCATGCGTTGCATGGTTGGCCGAGGTGACCCACAGCAGCGGTTCGCGCCGCACCACCTCCGACTGGCCGCGAACGTCGTTGTGCGTCACCAGCGCCAGGTCGAGATTGCCGCGCTTGATATGCTCGACAAGCCCCGGTGTCGGCTCGCAGATGACAGTCAGTTCGACGCGCGGATTGGAGCGCGTGAACCGCGCCATGATTTCCGGAAGGAAACGGTCGGCATAATCGTCCGGCGTGCCGATGCGGATCGTGCCTTCGAGCCGCCGATCATCAAAAGCGGCGAGCGTCTCGCGGTTGAGATAGAGCAGCCGGCGCGCGTAGGACAGCAGCTTGTCGCCTTCCTCGGTCAGTCTGTTGGTGCGCCCGTCTTTCTCGAACAGCGGCTTGCCGATCCGCTCTTCCAGCCGGCGCATCTGCATCGACACCGCCGACTGCGTCCGGTGCACCTCTTCGGCCGCTCTGGTGAAGCTGCCGGTGTCGGCAATCGAGATGAAGGTCTGCAACTGATCGAGATCGAGAGGCGATTTCATCGATATGATCCATCACTAGTGTTGATGCCTAAGATTAGAAACATTCGTTGGATTAATCAATCGCATCATGTCAAATTCGCATTGTCCACATGAAAGCATGTGAATTGGGACCGGAACCGCCGCTGTTGTCAGCGCCGATTGCTGGCCTTGCTCGTTCGAGTCTGAAGGAGACCGACATGACCACGTTTGATTTCGCCACCGAGACCTCGCGCATCACCTCGCGTCCGGCCGTTGCGACGCGCGTGGCAAACACCATTTCCAACGTCTACCGCGCCTGGAAAAACCGCCGCGCCTTCTATCGCCTGGGAGAGATGTCGGACGCCGAACTCGCCGATATCGGCCTGACGCGCGCCGACCTGCATGTCGCCATCGACGTGCCGTTTGGCCGCGACCCGACGGCGATGTTGCGCGAAATCGCCAGCGATCGCATCGAGACGATCGAGGATTTCGCCCGCAAGGTCGCTTGATCGACAGCTTGTTGTTCAGGTTGCTTTGAACCTCTTAGAGGTTCGGCGCGACTGAAAAGTATGCAGGCCCCACTCCCTGCCGGATCCCCGCCGGCCGCCTGCACTCTGCCCGGTCCTCCCAGGACCGGGCTTTTCTTTTGGCAGTCAGGCGAATGCCAGCTTTCGCGATGGCCTTGGTATCGATCTGCCGAGCTCGTGCGCGGCCTCTATCCAAGATGCTATGGCGTCCTGGACATTCGCGATGGCCTCTTCAGGGGTGTCGCCGTCACTCACGCAGCCTGGCAGATCAGGCACCAAAGCCGAAAACCCCCCTCCGTCCTCTGCAGAAAGTGGCGCAATGACGACGGGATATTCAAGTCTGTCCATCATGTCTCTTTGCCTCGTCGATAAATGCCACGAGCTTTCGAATATATACGGGTTTGATCGGCCGTTTGAAAGGCACGGTCAAAATATCGGTTATTGCCGAATGATAGACCTTGTAGTGTGAGCCGCCTGACCTTGGCGGCACGCATTGGACACCAGCCTCGTCACAAACCGCCTTTACATCGGCTATCGACCAGTCGCCGCGCGGGTTGCGGCGCATCTGCTCCAGTCTCTTACCCACGGATGTCGACTACCGCCGGTCCATGTCGCGCTTGAACTGGTCGAAGATCGTTTCCACGCCCTTCTGGTAGTCGTCACGCTGCTGGGCGCCGGTCTCGAACATCTTGCCGAACAGGTCGTCGAACGGATTCTTCGGCCGACCGCTCGGATTGGTCTGAGGTGCCTGACGTTGCTGTGGGGGCGCTTGAGGCTGTTGCGGCGCCGGCTGGCCGCCCGGGACGCCGAAGCCGCCACCGCCGCCTTGCCGCAACATCTCCTCGAAGATCTTTCCCAACGGATTATCGCCATAGGGGCTCTGCGTCTGCTGTGGCTGCGCCCGGCCTTGCGACTGCGGCTGAGGCGTACCGCCGCCGAACATGTCCTGCAGCACCTTGCCAAGCGGGTTGTCGCCATAGGGATTGGGTGCCGGCTGCGGCTGGCTTTGCGGTTGGGGCGTTCCGCCCCCGAACATGTCCTGCAAGACCTTGCCGAGCGGGTTGTCCATCGGGTTCTGGGGCTGCGGCGTCTGACGTGGCTGCGGCGCCGGGGCCTGCATGCCACCACCTTGCCGCATCATCTGCTCGATGATCTCGCCGAGCGGATTGTTGCCGCCACCGCCAAAGCCGCCGGCGGCTTGCATCTGATTTGTCGTTTGCTTGAACAGCCCGCCCATGACCATCGAGGCGATCGCCGGTAGCATCTGCTGCAGGATCTGCTGGTTGACACCGCTCGCTTGCGCCGCCTGGCTGGCCACCGCGCGCGACAGATCCTTCGAGCCGAACAGGTGCCCGAGAATGCCGTTGCCCTCATCGACGCCCTGCGGCGAGAAGGCCCGGGTTGCGTCCTCGAAATACTTGGCGTGCTGGCCGCTGGCCATCGCCGTCATGAAGGCGCCGAGCCCATAGGGGTCGGCGGTGTTGCGTTGCAGCCCCTGCGAAAAGGCCGGCAGCAATGCGGCAACCGCCGCCTGGGTCTGCTGCATCGAAAGCCCGTATTGCTGGGCAAGGGCCTGCATGCCGTTGCCGTTCTGGGCCTGCGTCAGCATGTCGAACAAGGTAGGCATCGGCGTCTCCTCCGGAAATCCTCGCCGAAGAAGCCTAGTTTGTTTCGACTTCCGATTGAAGCGGCTTTTGCCGATCGATCGGCTGCGTCAAATCCGAGGGCTAATAGGCATATTCCATAAAGACCGGCTCGATCGAGCCGCCCCAGCGCGTGTGATAGGCTGACAGCATCTCCTCGGCGCTGGTTGTGCCGCGGGCGACGACCTCGTCCAAAGTGTTGAGGAAGGAGGTCTCGTCATAGCCGTCGCGGTTCTTCTTGCCGCGGTTCTTCAGCCCCATGCGCGAGATGACCAGCACGTCGCGCGCGATTTCGCGCAGCGTGGCGTTGCGGAAGGGCGCGGAAATGCCTTGTTCCGGCACCGCGTTGCGCATCGCCAGCGTTTCTTCATACGTCCAGCTCGAGGTCAGCGCCTCGGCGGCGTCCAGCGCTGCCTCATCATAGAGCAGCCCCACCCAGAAGGCCGGCAATGCGCAGATGCGCCGCCATGGCCCGCCGTCGGCGCCGCGCATCTCGAGGAAGCGCTTCAGCCGCACGTCCGGAAACAGCGTCGACAGATGGTTTGCCCAGTCGCCCATTGTCGGCAGCCCGTCCGGCACTTCATTGCGCGCGGCCCCGGCCATGAACTGGCGGAAGGTGATGTGCGTCATGTCGTGATAGTGGTCGTCGCGGATGACGAAATACATCGGCACGTCGAGCGCCCATTCGACATAGTCGGCGAAACCGAAATCGGGTGAGAAGCAGAATTCGAGCAGGCCCGAGCGCTGGTTGTCGGTGTCGCGCCAGATGTCGCCGCGCCAGCTTTGCAAGCCGTTCGGCTGACTTTCGGTGAAAGGCGAATTGGCGAACAATGCCGTCGACAGCGGCTGCAGCTTCAGCGACACCTGCATCTTGCGGCGCATGTCTGCCTCGCTCTCGAAGTCGAGATTCACCTGGATCGTGCAGGTGCGGTACATCATGTCGAGGCCCTTGGTGCCGACCTTGGGCATGTAGCGCGTCATGATCTCGTAGCGCGATTTCGGCATTTTCGGCGTCTCGGCCAGCGACCATTTCGGGCTGCCGCCGAGGCCAAGAAAGCGGATGCCCATCGGCTCGGCGATCTCGCGCACCTGCGCCAGATGGGCATTGCCCTCGCGGCAGGTCTGGTGGATCGTCTCCAGCGGCGCGCCGGACAGCTCGAACTGGCCGCCGGGTTCCAGCGAAATCGCACCCTGGCCGGTCGGTTCGACAAGGCCGATGATGCGGCCATCATCGATGATCGGATCCCAGCCGAGTTTTGACTGCATGCCTTCGAGGATGGCGCGGATGCCGCGCTCGCCGCCATAGGGCACAGGCGCGTTGCCGTCGACATAGAAGGGGAATTTCTCGTGCTCGGTGCCGATGCGCCACTTGTCGCGCGGCTTGTTGCCTTCGGCCAGATGCTCGACGAGTTCGTCGACACCTTCGATCGGGCGGAAATCGGTTGTATCGCGCGCCATTTGTAAGCCCTCAGCACATGACCGCGAAAATCTGCTTTCGATTTTCGGAAGGACCATGAACCCAATGAAATGCTACAGCGTCCTTTGTGTGTCCGAAAGGACGCGTGGCGCTATAGGACGATCGGACGATCGCCGGCGCTAAATGGACGAAATGTCAGCAGACGAGCAAGCGAAAAATCCTGAGCCACAGGTGAACAGGAATTGAACGGTGACGACGGTTCTTCCTTCTCCCACAAGGGGGGAGAAGGGAAGGGGGTAGCTCACCAGTCTCCAACCGTCGCCTGCATCACCGCGAGCGCGGCCACCGCGGCCGTGTCGGCGCGCAGGATGCGCGGTCCGAGTGGAATGGCGGTGACGAAGGGCAGGGCGCGCAGCATCTTGCGCTCGTCGTCGGAAAAACCGCCCTCCGGCCCGACCAGCAGGCCATGCTTCTTTTCCTTGACCGCCTGCAGCGCGGGCAGCGGATTGTTGGTCGAGGCATCCTCGTCGCAGAAGATCAGCCGCCGTTCCTTGTCCCAACCGGTCAGCAAACGCTCGAATTTTTCCGCTTCGAGCACTTGAGGCACCGCCAGGATGCCGCATTGTTCGGCGGCTTCGACGACATTGGCGCGCAGGCGATCGATCGAAGGCTTGGCCACTTGCGTGTGCTGGGTGATGACCGGCTGCAGGATGCCGGCGCCCATCTCGACCGCCTTCTGCACGAGATAGTCGAGGCGGCCCTGCTTCAGCGGCGCAAAGCAGTAGATAAGGTCGGGCAGCGGCGGCTGCGGCCGTTGCAGCACGGACACTTTCAGCCGCACCGCCCTTTTTGTCTTCGCCGCAATGGCTGCCGACCATTCGCCGTCGCGGCCGTTGAATACCAGGATTTCGGCACCTTCGCCGAGCCGCAGCACGTGCAGGAGATAATGGCTTTGCTGTTGACCGGCCTCAAATTCGATGTCTGGCCGCAGATCGTCGGGCACGAAGAGACGTTGCATCTTGTAGTTGGCGCGCATTGGCGAGGAATGAGCGAGCCGGCCGCCGGCGTCAAGCCTCTGCCGACGGATGCCACACGGGTCGAAAGCCTTGCCGCAGCACGGCAAGCGTCGTGGCCGGTGTCAGCAGCGAGAGCGTCTTGCCTTCGAGCAGGGCGAAATCGGCGGGTGGGCCATATCCGCCAAAAGACCAACGCAGTACCTTGCCGCCGCGCAAGGCATAAGCGTCGCCGCCATCCGCGATCAGGGCGCCGTCCGGCAGGCCGGCAAGCTCCTCAAAGGCCACCATCGCCAGCCGGCCGCCCGACGCCAGCCGCTCCTTGTGCAGCCGCTTGTCGACTTGCGGGGCGCGCGGCTCGGCAATGCCGAAAGCTTCGCCGAAGCGGCCGACGAAATCCTTGGCCTGTTCGCGCTGGCAAAAGAAACAGGGGCGATGCCCGGCCGCCAGTGCCGTCACCTCGTCGAGGAAGAACAGCTCGGTCCAGCCCGCTCTACCGCCCTCCCGGTTGCGGCCCATCGGCTCGCGCCGCACATTGCGGAATTGGCAGACGCAGATGATCCAGGCCTGAAGCGCCCAGCGCTTCTTCAACAGCGTCTTCGTCTCGGGATCGTGGATGATGCCGCGATTGCCGGTGAACAGCCCGCGCTCGGGTACGGCGTGGATGACACCGAACGGATCAACCCGGTTCTGCAGTGGCATAGTTTTCTCCCGCAATACCCACCTTGGCTGCAATACAGACGGCATGATATCGCTCGTCGCATTCATTTTCATGTCGGCAGGGTTTTGCGATGCGGGTGCTGGTGGTCCAGAACTACGACAATACCGGCCTTGGTCAGGTTGGTGCCGCGCTTGCGGAGGCGGGCGCCGATCTCGATCTGCGTCTCCCCTACAAGGGCGACAGCCTTCCGGACGACGCGACCGGGCATGATGCCATGGTGGTCCTCGGCGGTGGCCAGAATGCGCTGGCCGATGACGAGTACCCCTATTTCCCGGCACTGCTCCAACTGACCCGCGATTTCGCCGACAAGAATCGCGCCGTGCTCGGCATCTGCCTCGGCGGCCAGCTCGTTGCCCGTGCCTTCGGCGGCGAGAACCGCATCGGCGGCGCCAACGAGTTCGGCTGGCGCGGCGTGTCGCTGACGCTGGACGCCAAGGCCGATCCGGTGCTGGGCGCGCTGCCGGAACAATTCCCGATCTTCCAGTGGCATGACGACACCTTCGTGCTGCCGGAGAACGCCGTGCGGCTAGCCGGCAACGATGTCGCCGAGAACCAGGCGTTTCGAGTCGGCCGCGCGGTCTACGGCTTCCAGTTCCATTTCGAGGCCGACCGGCCCATGGTCAAGGACTGGAGCACGTCCTTTGCCCCGATCATCGCCGCGCGCCACCCCGATTGGGCCGGCACGCTCGACGGCGAAATGGCCCGCAACGGGCCCGACGCGGACGCTGCCGGCCTCGCCATCGCCCGTGCCTGGGTGGCGACGATCTGAGCATCCGTCCCTCAGGGCCTCGCCGCGTGACATAATTGGCACGCGGTGGCGAAACCGTTGGGGAAAACCGCTTTCATCCTTGGCTTGTGTCCGCCCGCTATCCTAGAAGGCGCGCGCTCCGCATCTTTTGTGCAACCGCGATGAACCTTTGGTGTGACCGGCGCGACACACCGTCGATACAGAACGTGCCTAGAAGCGCAAAATCGTCGAAATTTTGAAGCGAATTCTCCGTTTCAACGCATTGGTAACCGCCTCGTGCACAGATGCAGAAAGCTCAACAAGAGATGACCTCCGTGAAAGCAGCGCTTCTGTCCTTTGCCATGTTGTCCGCCATAGTGCTTTGCGGTCTGGGTATCTATGCCGCAGACGCGGCCAACAACCACAACGCCGTCGACGGCTACGGCGTGACTGCCTCGCTGCACTAAAGCCGAGCGTCGACGCAGCGCTCAAGCTTCCCCTATTTTCCCAGGTTTCTTGATCGTCATCGTCAGGATGCGTTTGTCCGAGCCGTCGACGACGAGCGCGGTCAGCATGCCTGATTGCCAGGCAAGCGTGTCGACATTGACGCGGTTGGCCATCACTTCCGCCTCCGGTACCGGCGTGTGGCCGTGCACCACGATCTTCGGATAGAGGCCGGTGTGATCGTGGAAGACGTCGCGGATCCAGATCAGATCCTGCGGGTTTTGCCTTTCCAGGGGGATGCCCGGCCGGATGCCGGCATGGCAGAAGAAGAAATCGCCTAGCGTCACTGAAAACGGCAGCGACCGCAGGAAGTCGACGTGGCTTTGCGGCACGGCCTCGACCAGAGCCTGATGTCCTTTGCGCACGGCCGCCTCGGCCTTGCCGAACCACGCGCTGGCGCTATCGCTGATCGCCACGCCGTAGGACTGCGCCGTCTGGATGCCGCCAAACCGGATGAAAAGTCCGTCCGGGTCGGGCCTATTGAGAAAATCGAGAAAGCCGATGTCGTGATTGCCGGCCAGCATCAGATGGCGCGGGTCGCGCTCCCGCGCTTCGATCAGGAAGTCGATGACACCCTTTGAATCCGGACCGCGATCGACATAGTCGCCAAGATGGATGACACGCCAGTCGGCGGGCGCCTGCGTCTCGATCTCGGTCTTGATGCGCTGATGCATGGCAGTCAGCAGGTCGAGCCGGCCATGCACGTCGCCAATCGAATAAACACGCACCCCCTCCGGCCCATGCGCGTCGAGAAAGTGGATACCGGTTTCCGCCAATTTCTCATTGTCTCCGTGATCAGGCTGTCACGGAACTCTAGAGCAGTTCCAGGAAAATTGTGAAACGCTTTTCCCGGAAAAAGCGCATAGCGATTTCACTTGGGAACAGCGACAAAACAAAGAGATAGAGCGTTTCTGCGTTTCGTGAAACGACGCCAGCTCTAACGCCGGAGCTGGTCTTTGCCCATGTCGGTGACCAGACGCTTTCCGCACAGCGCCAGCGTGATGTCCATCTCCTTGCGGATGATTTCCAACGCCTTGGTAACCCCTCCCTTGCCGAGCGCACCCAGGCCGTAAAGAAATGGCCGGCCGATATAGGTGCCCTTGGCCCCGAGACAGAGTGCCTTCAGCACATCCTGGCCGGAGCGGATGCCGCCATCCATATGCACCTCGATCGTGTCGCCGACCGCATCTGCGATCTCTTCCAGCACGCCGATCGATGAGGATGCGCCATCGAGCTGGCGTCCGCCATGGTTGGAAACGATGATCGCGTCGGCACCGGTCTTGGCCGCCATCAGCGCGTCTTCCTTGTCGAGAATGCCTTTGAGGATCAGCTTGCCGCCCCAGCGGTCCTTGATCCAGGCGACGTCCTTCCACGACAGATGCGGATCGAACTGCTCCGCCGTCCACGATGCCAGCGAGGACATGTTGCCGACGCCTTTGGCGTGGCCGACAATGTTGCGGAAGGTCCGCCGCTTGGTGCCGGCCATGGCGGCACACCAGCGCGGCCGGATGGCCATGTCGACGATGTTCGTCAGCGTCAGCTTGGGCGGCGCCGAAAGCCCATTGCGGATGTCCTTGTGGCGCTGGCCGAGAATCTGTAGATCGAGCGTCAGCACCAGCGCCGAGCATTTCGCCGCCTTCGCCCTGTCGATGAGGTTGAGCACGAAATCCTTGTCGCGCAGCACGTAGAGCTGGAACCAGAACGGTTTGGTGGTTACGGAGGCAACATCTTCGATCGAGCAGATGCTCATCGTCGACAGGGTGAACGGCACGCCGAATTCCTCCGCCGCCTGCGCCGCCAGCATCTCGCCATTGGCGTGCTGCATACCGGTCATGCCGGTTGGCGCCAAAGCCACCGGCATCGACACCTTTTCGCCGATCATCGTCGATGCCAGCGAACGGTTGTCCATGTCGACAAGAACGCGTTGGCGGAACTTGATCTTCTGGAAGTCCTCTTCGTTGGCGCGATACGTGCTTTCGGTCCACGAACCGGAATCGGCATAGTCGAAGAACATCTTCGGCACGCGCCGGCGCGCGAGGTCCTTGAGGTCGGCGATGGTCAGGATGTGGCTCATGGGCTTCCCGTTTCGACAGTTAGGAGCGTTTGCGCGCAGGTTCGGTGTCGGTGGCGACGACACGCTGTTTCAGCCGCAGCCTTGAGACGCGCTGCCAGTCGCCGCTGCGCTCGGCCTCCGCCATTGACCGTTCGACATAGGTGATGTGGTCCATCGCCGCTTGCCGGGCAGCGGCCGGGTCGCCGGCCTTCACCGCCGCATGGATCGCCCGGTGCTGCGCAAGCAGCGCCTCGCGCGCGCCAGGCACGCTGAACACCAGGAGCCGGTTCTGGAACACACCTTCCGACAACAGCCGGTAGCAGGATCGCAGCGTGTGCAAAAGGATGATGTTGTGCGCGCATTCGCAGATCGCGTGGTGGAACTCGACGTCGATTTCAGCCTCGTCGTCGAAGTCGCCGGTCCGGTGCGCATCGTCCATGCGTGCCATGATCTTGTCGAGCAGGGCCATGTCGTCTGGAGTGGCGCGCCGCGCCGCGTATTCGGCCGCCACCGCTTCGATCTCACGGCGGTATTCCAGATAGTCGATCACAGCCTTGCGGTGCATCGAGATCAGGTCCGTCACCGGCTTGGTGAACAGCTGGCCGATGACATCGGCGACATGCGTGCCGCCGCCGGGCCGTGTCGTCAAAAGGCCGCGCCCTTCCAATGCCTTCAGTGCATCGCGCAGGATCGGCCGCGACACGTCGAACTGGCGTGCGAGCTCGCGCTCACCCGGCAACCGGTCGCCGGTGCGCAGCACGCCTTCGAGGATGAGGCTCTCGATCTGGTGCACCACCTCGTCGGCGGTGCGCGAATGCTCGATCCTGGAAAAAATGTCGCTCAACTCGATGCCTGGAAGGTGACCCGCTGTCGCGCAGGATAAAGCCTGCGTCGCCAACTGGTCAAATTATTTATCCAATTGGCCGAAGCATGTCGATTTTGCCGCCGGGCACCATGTCATCTTCGGCTAAACTTTGTTGTTTGCGTCACCGGGCTATTGGTTCTAGAGGGACGCGAGTGCAAGAGGGTTCAAAGAAACCCCGGGGGACAAGCCGTGTCAGACGACCCGTCCAATCTCGAGTTCCAGCCGCGCGCCAAAGGCAGCGTCATGGGGTTTCCCGCGCATGAGGGCCGGCCCGGCGCGCTCGGCGAGGTCCATGCCCGGCCGCATCCGCTGATCGAAAAGCCGCGCGTGCTGGTGCAACTCGCCTTCATGACCGAGGGCGGTTCCGGCGTCGACCACGCGGTGCTTTCGGAACTGTCGCGACGCCTCGGCATCGCCGCACCCGACCGGCAGGCCCGTCATCATGCCATGAAGTGGGGCAAGGGTTCGCTGCGCTGGGAGCGGCACACCGAATTCTCGACCTATCTGTGGGAAGGGCCGCTCTCCGAGAGCGGCAGGACGCCGGAAGATTCGCCATTCGGCAACGGGTTTTCGCCGCCGGGAACCGTCATTTCGGGCATTCGGCTCGAAATCCGCAAATGGACGCAGGTCAGCGAAAGGCTGATCGCAGGCTTTGATCCGACCAGCCTGTGCTACTCGCTGGTCGAGCGCGGCAACGCCGCCATCGTCACCGATTTCCGCCAGGATGGCGACGGCATGACCCGCATGCTGGTGCTCGACCGCGGCCTGACCCCGGCGCGCACCGGCGCACTGTCGCAGCGGCTGATCGACATCGAAACCTATCGCACGCTGGCCATGCTCGGCCTGCCGTTGGCTCTGAACCTGTCCGGCCGCGCCCGCCGCATCGAGGACCGGCTGGCGCAGACCACGTTGGAGATGAAGGTCGCTCAAACCCGCGACAGCCAGACCTTGCTGGCCGACCTGACGGAACTTGCCGCCGAACTGGAAGCCGACGCGGCGTCGAGCCTTTACCGCTTTGGTGCCAGCCGCGCCTATGACGGCATCGTCGGCGAGCGGCTGGAAGCGCTGGAGGAAGAGGCCGTACCCGGCTACGACACCTGGGGTGGGTTCCTGCAGCGCCGCGTCGCACCGGCCATGCGTACCTGCCGTTCGGTTGAGGAGCGGCAAGCCAATCTATCGCGAAAACTGACCCGCGCCACGACGCTGCTGCGCACCTGGGTCGATGTCGAGGTCGAGAAGCAGAACCGCGACCTGCTCGCCTCGATGAACAACCGTGCCCGCTTGCAACTGCGCCTGCAGCAGACCGTCGAAGGGCTCTCGGTCGCCGCCGTCTCCTATTACGTGGTCGGCCTCATCGGTTATGTCGCCAAGGGCGCCTCGATCTTCGGCCATGCCTTCGCACCGGAGGTTGTCACAGCTGCTTCGGTGCCTGTCGCCATCCTGCTGGTCTGGTGGGGCGTGCGCCGTGTGCGCCGAATGCACTCCGAGCCCGGCAAGCTGGCGGGGGAGTAGATTTGCTCACCCTCCCCCTTGTGGGGAGGGTCGGCTCATGATCGCAGCGAAGCGAAGATCGTGAGACGGGGTGGGGGTCCTCGTAGAGCGCCGCGCTGACCCCCACCCCGCTCACTTCGTTCGCGACCCTCCCCACAAGGGGGAGGGCAAGACAGCGGCAGATTGCCGCTGCGGAAGCTGTCTCGTCGGTGAGGCTGGACTTCGCACCACCGCAGCATTTGCAACCAGCGCGCTTCACTGGTAAATGATTTTGACCAGTCAAGCGAAACGAGGCTGTTGATGTCCGGCCTGGCCATGCCGAAACCAGACGACGCGACGATGCGCCGGCGCGATGAGATCGTCGCCGACATGCGCATTATCGTGCAGGGCGAGGGCGTCGTCGACGCCGCAAATTCCATGCGCGCTTTCGAGAGCGACGGCCTGACCGCCTATCGACAGCTGCCACTGGTTGTCGTTTTGCCCCAAACGGTGGCGCAGGTTTCCCGCGTGCTGAAATATTGCAACGACCGCAACATCCGCGTCGTGCCGCGCGGCTCCGGCACCTCGCTGTCGGGCGGCGCGCTGCCGCTGGAAGATGCGGTGCTGCTGGTCATGAGCCGTTTCAACCGCGTCCTTGCGATCGATTTTCCCAATCGTGTCGTCATCGCCCAGCCGGGCGTCACCAATCTCGGCATCACCACCGCCGTCGAGCAGGAGGGCTTTTACTACGCCCCCGATCCATCCTCCCAGATCGCCTGCTCGATCGGCGGCAACGTCGCGGAGAATTCCGGCGGCGTGCACTGCCTGAAATACGGCCTCACCGCCAACAATGTGCTCGGCATCGAGATGGTGCTGATGAATGGCGAGGTGGTGCGGCTGGGCGGCAGTCACCTCGATGCGGAAGGCTACGACCTGCTTGGCATCATGACCGGCTCGGAAGGGCTTCTCGGGGTCGTCACCGAGGTCACCGTGCGCATCCTCAAGAAGCCGGAGACGGCGCGCGCTTTGCTGATTGGTTTCCCGACCAGCGAGCAGGGCGGCCAGTGCGTCGCCGACATCATCGGCGCCGGCATCATTCCAGGCGGCATGGAGATGATGGACCGACCGGCGATTCACGCGGCCGAGGATTTCGTCCACGCCGGCTATCCCCTCGATGTCGAGGCGCTGCTGATCGTCGAGCTCGACGGACCGGGCGTCGAGGTCGATCATCTGATCGGTCTCGTCGAGGCCATCGCCTACAAGAACGGCTCGACCACCTGCCGCATCTCGCAATCCGAGCAGGAGCGGCTGAGCTTCTGGGCCGGCCGCAAGGCGGCTTTCCCGGCGGTCGGCCGCATCTCGCCCGATTATTACTGCATGGATGGCACCATCCCGCGCAAGGAACTGCCGCGCGTGCTCGCCGGCATGCGCGAACTGTCGGAGAAATACGGTCTCGGCGTCGCCAATGTCTTTCACGCCGGCGACGGCAATCTGCACCCACTGATCCTCTACGATGCCAATGTGCCGGGTGAGCTCGACAAGGCGGAAGGCTTTGGCGCCGACATATTGCGACTCTGCGTCAAGGTCGGCGGCGTCTTGACCGGCGAACACGGGGTGGGCGTGGAAAAACGCGACCTGATGCCGGAAATGTTCACCCAGGTCGACCTCGACCAGCAGATGCGCGTCAAATGCGCCTTCGATCCCAACCATCTGCTCAACCCCGGCAAGGTCTTCCCGCAGCTCCGCCGCTGCGCCGAACTCGGCCGCATGCACATTTCCGGCGGCAAGCTGCCGTTTCCGGACATTCCGAGGTTTTGAGGGACATGTCGGCGCTTGAACACCCCCCTCTGTCCTGCCGGACATCTCCCCCTCAAGGGGGGAGATCGGCAGCTTCGACATCTCGCCCTACCGCCTCGGTTGGGGATTGGCGAAAGCAAGACCGTCAGCAAATCTCCCCCCTTGAGGGGGAGATGTCCGGTAGGACAGAGGGGGGCGCCAAGGATCGCGGCATCTCGGTATTCACGACTGGCGCGTTCTCCTCATGACCACCTTCACGCCAACCACTTCAGACGAAGTCCTGTCCACCGTCGCCTGGGCGGTGGCGGAAGAGGCGCCGCTCGAAATCCTTGGCCATGGGTCCAAGCGCGGCATCGGCCGTCCGCTGCAAACCGAACACACGCTCGACCTGTCGAAGCTCGCCGGTGTCACGCTTTACGAACCCGCCGAACTGGTGCTGTCGGCCAAGGCAGGCACACCGCTGGCCGACATCGAGAAGTTGCTGGCGGAAAACGGCCAGCAGCTTGCCTTCGAGCCGATGGACTACGGCCCGCTGCTTGGCGACGAAGCTGGCAAAGGAACGATCGGCGGCGTGCTCGCCGCGAACCTTTCCGGTCCGCGCCGGCTGAAGGCGGGCGCGGCACGCGATCATATTCTGGGCATCAATGTAGTGTCGGGCCGTGGCGAGGCCTTCAAGTCGGGCGGTCGCGTCGTCAAGAACGTCACCGGCTATGACATGTCGAAGCTGATGGCCAACAGCTGGGGCACGCTGGCCGTGTTCACCGACGTCACTTTCAAGGTGCTGCCGGCCGCCGAGACCGAAGTCACGCTCGCCATCCGTGGCCTGCTCGACGATGCGGCCGCAGCAGCCATGGCATTGGCGCTCGGTTCGAGTGCTGAAGTGTCGAGTGCCGCCCATCTGCCGGAGCGCATCGCCGCACGCGTCGCCGGCGGCGCGCTCGGCAGCGAGGCCGCCACGCTGCTGCGTGTCGAGGGCTTTGGTCCGTCGGTCGCCTACCGCGTCGCCGCGCTGAAAACGCTGCTCGGCAAGGCCGGGCCGCTGGAGGAGATTTCCGGAGAAATTTCACGGCTGATCTGGCGCGACGTGCGCGATTGCAGGCCCTTCGCCGACAGCAGCGAGAAACCGGTGTGGCGCGTGTCGATGACGCCGGGAGCGGGCCACCAGATGGTGCTGGCCTTGCGCATGCAGGCCGCCGTCAGCGCCTTCTATGACTGGCAGGGCGGCCTGGTGTGGCTGCGCATGGAACAGGGCGATCCGGAAGCCGCATTGCTGCGCGGGCTGTTGCGGAAACATGGCGGCGGCCATGCGACGCTGGTGCGCGCCGCACCTTCCCATCGCGCCGCCTTGCCGGTGTTCGAGCCGCAGCCGCCGGCCTTGGCAGCACTCAGCCTCCGGCTGAAGCAGGAATTCGATCCTAAAAACATCCTCAATCCCGGCCGCATGGCCTAGGATCCAACGCGATGCAGACCAATTTTTCGCTTGCCCAGCTTGCCGATCCGCACGTCGCGGAATCCGAGAAGATCCTGCGCAAATGCGTGCATTGCGGCTTCTGCACCGCGACCTGCCCGACCTATGTGACATTGGGCAACGAGCTCGATTCACCGCGCGGCCGCATCTACCTGATCAAGGACATGCTGGAAAACGGCCGTCCCGCCGACAAGGACATCGTCACCCATATCGACCGCTGCCTGTCCTGCCTTGCCTGCATGACGACATGCCCATCGGGCGTCAACTACATGCATCTGGTCGACCATGCCCGCGCCCATATCCAGGAGACCTACAAGCGGCCGCTGCTCGACCGCCTGACCCGTGCCATGCTGGCCTTCGTGCTGCCCCATCCCGCGCGTTTCCGCGCTGCGCTCAAGCTTGCGAAGCTGGGCAAGCCGCTCATTGGCGTGTTCGAAAAGGTCCCGGCGCTGAAGCCGCTCGGCGCGATGCTCAAGCTCGCCCCGGCCTCGATCCCCACGGCCTCGCCAAGCGCTTCACCAGGCACCCATGCCGGGCAGGGGACCCAAAAGGGCCGCGTCGCCATCCTCACCGGCTGCGCGCAATCGGTGCTCGATCCCGCCATCAACGAGACGACGATTTCGCTGCTGACGCGGCTCGGCGTCGAGGTCGTGGTGCCGCAGGGCGAGGGCTGTTGCGGCGCACTGGTGCATCATATGGGGCGGGAGCAAGCTGCCCTGGCCTCCGCAAGGCAGAATGTCGACGCCTGGACGCGTACGATCGAACAAGGCGGCCTTGATGCCATCGTCATCACCGCGTCCGGCTGCGGCACCACCATCAAGGATTATGGCTTCATGCTGCGGCACGATCCGGCCTATGCCGACAAGGCCGCGCGCGTTTCGGCCCTGGCCAAGGACGTCACCGAGTATCTGGCGGGTCTCGACTTGCCCGAACCGGTGCGCAAACCGGGCACCGTCGTCGCCTATCATTCGGCCTGCTCGATGCAGCACGGCCAGAAGATCACCCGCCAGCCGAAGGAACTGCTGGCCAAGGCCGGCTTCATCGTGCGCGAGCCCCGCGAAGGCCACCTGTGCTGCGGTTCGGCCGGCACCTACAACATCCTGCAGCCCGAGATTTCGGCGAAGCTGCGCGACCGCAAGGTGAAAAACATCGAGGCGACGGGTGCCTCGATCGTCGCCACTGGCAATATCGGCTGCATCACGCAGATCGCTTCCGCCGCGAAGCTGCCGGTCATGCACACGATCAAGCTTCTCGACTGGGCCTATGGTGGGCCAAAGCCGGAAGGCGTGCTGGACGAGAGCTTGATCGCCGCGGAATAGCCCCGCCTGTCCCGGCGTTATCTGCCGCCAGCCTGTCGGCGGTGCCGTAGGTCGCCTCGTACAGCGCGCGCTGGCGGCTGAGCGCCACCATTGTGTTGCGCAGCAAGATGGCGACCGTGATCGGGCCGACGCCGCCCGGCACCGGCGTGATCCACGAGGCAACCTCGCGCACGCTGTCGGTGTCGACATCGCCGACGATGCGGCTGGAGCCGTCGGGTCCGATCTCGGAATTGATGCCGATGTCGATCACGGCAGCGCCCGGCTTGACCATGTCGGCCTTGATCAGCCTTGGCTTGCCGACGGCGACGAACAGCGCGTCGGCGCGCCGCGCATGGGCGGCGACCGATCGCGTCATGTGGTGGCAGACCGTTACCGTCGCGCCCTCGCTCATCAACAGGAAGGCGATCGGTTTGCCGACGATTTCCGAATGGCCGACGATCACGACTTCCAGCCCCTTGAGGTCGAGGCCGGTCTCCTTCAGCAGCTCGACCGAAGCGGCCGCCGTGCAGGGGGCGAGGTCGAGCTGATTGTAGACGATGTTGCCGATCGAGGACGGATGCATGCCTTCGACATCCTTTAGCGGATGCACCGCCGCCTGCAGCGTCCTGATTGGGATATGGGCAGGGACCGGCCGCTGGATGATGATGCCGGTGACGCGCGGATCGGCATTCAGGCCGTGGATCGCCGCTTCCAGCTCTCCGGCGGTGATGGTGGCGGGAAAGCGCCTTTCCTCGAAATCGATGCCGGCCAGTTGCGCCTTGGCGCGCTGGTTGCGCACATAGACCTCCACCGCCGCGGTGTCGCCGACGGTGATCGAGATCAGCTTGGGCGCAAAACCTTCGGCTTTGGCAATCGCCGCGTCCTCGCCGACAGTTGCGATGATGCGCTGGGCAACCGGGCCGCCCTTGAGATAACGGCTATCTTCGGACAGGGGCATGGGTGAACTCTTTTGCTCTGAGTGTTGCCGCCGACATAGCAAAAGAACACCGGCAAGGGCAGCACGAAAGCGAACCGTCATGCCTCTTGCGCGACGTACGGACGAAAGCGTCTTTGTTATGGATCAGACGCCGATCAAAACGGAAAGGGCAGCGCGGTTTCCCGTGCTGCCCTTCCTGACTGGCCGCATCCCCATACGACCCGTCCCCCGTTATCCCTAAACTGGCCCGCAAAAGCAGATTGCATTGCCGGCCAAGTGATTCGCAAGACCTATCATATCACCTCGACCGTGGTTCCGACATTGACCCGTTCATAGAGGTCGACCACGTCCTCGTTGCGCATGCGAATGCAACCCGACGACACCGCGCCGCCGATCGTCCACGGCTGGTTGGTGCCGTGGATACGGTATTCGGTCGTGCCGAGATAGAGCGCGCGGGCGCCGAGTGGGTTCTCCGTGCCTCCGGCCAGATAGGTCGGCAGATAGCGACCCTTGGCGGCTTCGCGCTTGATCATCTGCGCCGGCGGGCGCCAGTCCGGCCATTCGCGCTTGTTGGTGATCTTGTGCGTGCCCGACCATTCGAAGCCCGGCTTGCCGGTGCCGACGCCATAGCGCCGCGCCTTGCCGTCCTTCTCGACCAGGAAAAGGAAATTCTGCGTGGTGTCGATGACGATCGTGCCGGGCTTCTGCGGGCCGTCATAGTCGACCTCCTGTGGCAGGAAGATCGGGTTGATCTGCGGACGCATGGCAACACGTTTCGCGGGCGGCTGCACCGCTGCCGTCTGCACCCGGTCGGGCTGTTGCGCAGCGCGCAGCCGCGGCTGCTGCTGCACGATCTGGCGGTTCTGTCGCACGATGCCGGGCGCATGGCCGAGCTGCAGCACCCAAGGGGCGGAAAGGTCGGGACTCACCATCACCGGAGGCCTGTCGACATAGCGGTCGCCGGCAGTCGAGGGCGTGACGCCGGCGGCAAACACAGCCATGGCGCCGAGCATGGGAAACAGAATTGTCTTCATCGGAACGCACCTTGATCGTCTGATACAAACGGGTGGAAACGTCCTCCCGGTTCGGCGATCATTGGCGTGCGAGCAGCAACCGAAACATGAATCGGAATGCGTAAAATGCGCAAGTGTCAGTAAACCTTTTGGTGTGGTTACCGCCGGGTTCAGGAATCTGGTAAAGCCGCAGTAAATGCAGCGCAGAAGCATATTAACGAACGGATTTTTGCTTATGAACAAGGAAAACACCGGCCTGCTCGCCGGTCCCGACGGTGTCGCGCGCTGCTTCTGGCACGGCAATCTGCCTGATTACCTGCACTACCACGACCATGAGTGGGGACGGCCGGTGGCCGATGACCACAGGCTGTTCGAAAAGATCTGCCTCGAAGGCTTTCAGTCGGGCCTGTCGTGGCTGACCATCCTGCGCAAGCGGGAGAATTTTCGCGAAGCCTTCGCCAATTTCGAATTCGACAAGATCGCCGCCTTCACCGACAAGGATGTCGAGCGCCTGCTCGGCAATGCCGGCATCATCCGCCATCGCGGCAAGATCGTCTCGACCATCAACAACGCTAAGCGCGCCCGCGAAATGGTGGATGAATTCGGCTCGCTGGCCGCCTGGTTCTGGAAGTTCGAACCCGGCAAGGATGAGCGGCCGCAGATCGTCGATCTCGCCCATCTGCGCGCCAACCCGACCACGGCCGTCTCGGTGCGAATTTCAAAGGAGTTGAAGAAGCGCGGCTGGAGCTTTGTCGGCCCGACCACCGTCTACGCCTTCATGCAGGCGATGGGTCTGGTCAACGACCATCTCGAGGGCTGTGTCTGCCGCAAAGAGGTTGAGAAGCAGCGGAAGGCCTTTAAACGGCCGAAATAGGCTCAGGTGCCGTTGGCGCTGGCCAGCACCAGGCCGGCGACGATCGCCACCACCGTGGCCACTGTTGGATAGATCACCAGCAGCCCGGTCATCAACGCGTCGCGCATGGACGGGCTGTTGCCGGTGTCGGCCGGGACTTCGAACGGGCCGGCAGCCTGGCTGACCATTTTCGGAGCGTGGATGTCGGCCGGGCGCAAGCGTGCGGGCAATTCGCCGGCATCGCTGCCGATGGTATGAAATCTTGCTGTGCTGGTCATCGCCGCGAACCCCTCATTTCGGCGCGTTTATCGACCGCGATTGTGTCGGCACGATGCCGCGCCCATGGTGGGATTGTTTCATTCTCGGTGCGTTTCTGTTTCAGGGGCGGCTGAAACGAAGGCGGGCGCTCGCACCCATCTCTCTGAGAGAGTGCAGATGGGTGCGCCTCGGCGGCCTTGCCGCACAAAGCCGGTTCGGCTAGGACACGCGCACTTGAAACAAGTCCGCATTTACCCAACAAAAAAGATCCAGCTCATGGCCGATAAATCGGAAAAGACGAAAGCGCGACTGCCGCGCGGTTTTGCCGACCGCAGCGCAGAGGACATCCGCGCCGTCGAGAAGATGATGGCGACGATCCGCTCGGTCTATGAGCTTTATGGCTTCGAACCGGCCGACCAGCCGCTGATCGAATACACCGATGCGCTTGGAAAATTCCTGCCCGACCAGGACCGGCCCAACGAAGGCGTGTTCTCCTTCCAGGATGACGACGACCAATGGCTGTCGCTGCGCTATGACCTGACCGCGCCGACGGCGCGCTTTGTCGCCGAGAACTATGAGCGCCTGCCGAAACCCTATCGCAGCTATCGCTCCGGCTGGGTGTTCCGCAACGAGAAGCCGGGCCCTGGCCGCTTCCGCCAGTTCATGCAGTTCGACGCCGACACGATCGGCACGCCGGGCGTGGCCGCCGACGCCGAGATGGCGATGATGATGGCAGACGTCATGGAAGCGCTCGGCATCAAGCGCGGCGACTACGTCATCCGCGTCAACAACCGCAAGGTTCTGGACGGCGTTCTGGAGGCGATTGGTCTTGGCGGCGACGAGAATGCCGGCCGCCGGCTGACGGTGCTGCGCGCGATCGACAAGCTGGACAAGCTTGGGCCGGAAGGGGTGAGGCTTCTGCTTGGGCCGGGGCGCTGGGATGGCGGCAAGGAAGGCGAAGGCGACTTCGCCAAGGGCGCCGGGTTGAACAGCGGGCAAGCCGAGGCAGTCCTTCTCGCGACGGCGAGGAATACACAGGCCGGCAAGGATGCCATGGTCAGTTCGAACGCAGTCTACCAGGAAGGTGTGGGCGAACTCGCGACGATTGAAGCCTTGGTCAGGGGGGCCGGATATGGCGAGGACCGTATTGCCATGGACCGTTCCGTCGTGCGCGGCCTCGAATATTACACCGGCCCCGTCTTCGAGGCCGAGTTGCTGGCGGAAATCCCCAATGAGGACGGCCAGATCGTGCGCTTCGGCTCGGTCGGTGGCGGCGGCCGTTATGATGGCCTGGTCTCGCGCTTTCGCGGCGAGCCGGTGCCGGCGACCGGTTTTTCCATCGGCGTCTCCAGGCTGATGACCGCGCTGAAGAACCTCGGCAAGCTCGACACCTCGGACGTGATCGCGCCGGTCGTGGTGCTGGTGATGGACAAGGATATCGACAGTCTCGGCCGTTACCAGAAGATGGTGTCGGAGCTGCGTGCCGCCGGCATCCGCTCCGAAATGTACCTCGGCGGCGCCGGCATGAAAGCACAGCTCAAATATGCCGACCGTCGCGGCTGCCCGGTCGCAATCATCCAGGGTGGCGACGAGCGCGCCAAGGGCGAGTTGCAGATCAAGGACCTGATCGAAGGCGCGCGCATGTCGGCCGAGATCACAGACAACGCCGAATGGCGCGCCGCCCGTCCGGCGCAGGTGACGGTCGCGGAGGGTGAGCTGGTTGCCGAGGTGAAGAAGATTTTGGCGGCGCAGGCTGCCGATCGCGCGAAAGGTGACGCTTGAACACCCCCCTCTGGCCTGCCGGCCATCTCCCCCGCATGGGGGGAGATCGGATGTCACGTGGGCTTTCGCCAATCTCCAGCGTTGAAGGAGAGGCGCTGAGCCTCAAGCTGCCAATCTCCCCCCTTGCGGGGGAGATGGCCGGCAGGCCAGAGGGGGGTGCCTCGCGCCCATCCGATCGATGACCTCCCGCTACCCCGCCATCGCAGCCGACATCACCAACCTCTTCGCCACCCGCGACACGCATGCCGTCGAGGTCGCGGTGCTGCAGCCGGCCGACCCGTTCCTCGACATGGCCGGCGAGGATTTGCGCCGCCGTATCTTTCTGACCGAAAGCGAGACGGGGCAGACATTGTGCCTGCGGCCTGAATTCACCATTCCGGTTTGTCTCGACCACATAAATTCGCAGGCCGGGACGCCGCGGCGCTATTCCTATCTCGGCGAGGTCTTTCGCCAGCGTCGCGAGGGCGGCAACGAGTTCTTCCAGGCCGGTATCGAGGACCTCGGCGACCGTGACACCGCTGAAGCCGATGCCCGCTCGCTGGCGGACGCGCATGCGCTGCTTTCCTTGGTGCTGCCCGGCCAGGCCCTGGCGATCACGCTCGGCGACCAGACCATTTTCGAGGCTGTGCTGGCTTCCCTTGGCCTGCCCCGCGGCTGGCGTATGCGTCTTGCCCGCGCCTTCGGTTCGGCGCCGATGCTTGAGGCGGCACTCGCAGATCTCGCCAATCCGCCGCGCAACGGTCAGCTCTCCGGCCCGGTCGCCGCCCTCGTTCTCGACGGTGATCTGGACGGACTTTCGGCTCACATCGCCGGCGGCATGGAAGAGGCGGGGCTGTCGGCATCCGCCGGCCGCCCGCCATCCGACATTGCACGGCGGCTGATCGAAAAGGCCGAACTGCGCAGCGTGCGGCTGTCGAACGAAGCCTTTGCTGCGCTGAAGGGTTTTCTGGCGATCGACGTGCCGCTCGATGGCGCGGCCGAGGCGCTGGCCTCCTTCGCCAGCGCTGGCGGGCTTTCGCTCGATAGCGCGCTGGAGAAGTTCGCCGCCCGCGCCAGGGCGATCGAGGCGCATGGCCTGCCGGCCGGAAACATCCGTTACGATGCCGCCTTCGGCCGTCCGCTCGATTACTACACCGGCCTGGTTTTCGAAATCGCGGCTGACAATGGCGACCGGCCGTTGGCCGGTGGCGGCCGCTACGACCGGCTGCTGACCTTGCTTGGCGCGAAGACGCCGATCCCCGGCGTCGGCTTTTCCGTCTGGCTCGACCGCATCGAGGCGTTGCGGGAGACGGCGCCATGATCACGCTCGCGATCCCGTCGAAAGGTCGCCTGAAGGAGCAGGCGCTGGAAATACTGGCCAAAGCCGGACTTGCCGTCAGCCTGCCCGGCGACGAACGCAAGTACCACGCCCGCGTCGAGGGCCTGGACAATGTCGAAGTGGTGTTCCTGTCGGCTTCCGAGATATCAGGCGAGATCGGCCAGGGCACGGTCGATCTCGGCATCACCGGCGAAGATCTGGTGCGAGAGAACCTCGCTGACTGGGAGACCCGCGCCGAAATCGTCGCCCGTCTCGGCTTTGGCAGTGCCGATGTCGTGGTTGCCGTGCCGGACATATGGCTCGACGTCGACACCATGGCCGACCTTGACGATGTCGCCGCCGATTTCCGCCAGCGCCACGGCAGGCGATTGCGCATCGCCACCAAATACTGGCGGCTGACCCAGCAATTCTTCTCGCAGAAGCATGGCATCCAAGTCTATCGCATCGTCGAGAGCCTTGGTGCCACCGAAGGCGCGCCGGCCGCGGGGCTGGCCGATGTCATCGTCGACATCACCACCACTGGCTCGACGCTACGCGCCAATCATCTCAAGGTGCTTGGCGATGGCCTCGTCCTGCGATCGCAGGCCTGTCTCGTGGCCTCGAAGAAGACACGGGCGGCGGCGGATGAAGCGATCCTGCGCGACATTGCCGTGAAGGTAGCGGCAGCGGCCGGATAGCGGCGGCCCTTCCCGCCCGCCACATCCTTGGGGCTTCGAACCCCAGCTTGACAAGAACCCTGACGGCGGCCGGTCCGGCAATGTAGATGCCTTTGTGCCGGCAGCGTTTCATTGACTTGTGAGGGCAGTTATGCTACTAATTTGGCCATGGTGCTGAATTGCGCCAGTGACCCGCCGCCCAGGCGGGTTTTTGCGTTTTGATGCTTCGTCAGCAAGCGCGAGTCTCCGAAGCATCGTTGACCGGATCGTTGCCTCGACACGACTTTCGGCGGGATTTTCACCACGCCCTCGGGCTGATAGGTTTGGCCAGTCCCGGGAGGAGAGAGCGATGCCAGTCCATCTCGACGAGCTGAAGAGCGCCACCAGTTTGCGCGGACGCGGAGCGCGCAATGGCGGTGTTTTCGTAGCACCTGTCGACGGCAAGGCGCATGTCTCGGGCGAGCGCAACGTGCCGCTGCTCGACATGACGATCCCGGCGCTGTTTTCCGACACGGTCAGCAAATACGGCACGCTTGATGCGGCCGTTTTCGTCGATCAGGACAAGCGCTTCACCTGGAGCGAACTGTCGGACACGGTCGACGCGCTGGCCGCCGGCTTCCTGGCGCTAGGGCTGGTAAAGGGCGATCGCGTCGGCATATGGTCGCCCAACCGCTGGGAATGGCTGGTGACGCAATTCGCCACTGCCCGCATCGGCCTGATCCTGGTCAACATCAACCCGGCCTACCGGCTGACCGAGCTCGACTACGCGCTGAACAAGGTCGGCTGCAAGGCGCTGGTCACCGCGGCCAAGTTCAAGACCTCCGACTATCTCGGCATGATCGAGACACTGGCGCCGGAGATCGCGAAGGCCACGCCGGGCAAACTCAAGGCGCAAAAACTGCCGGCGCTGAAGATCGTCATCCGCATGGGCGACGAGAACTCGCCCGGCATGTTCAATTTCGGTGATGTGCTGGCCATGGCCGGGCGCGACGAGCATGACAGCCTCGACCGCATCTCGGAGGGGCTGAGACCGGGCGAGGCCATCAACATCCAGTTCACCTCGGGCACGACAGGGGCGCCCAAGGGCGCGACGCTGACCCACAGCAACATCGTCAACAACGGCAATTTCGTCACTTCGGCGATCAAGCTCACCGTCGACGACCGGCTCTGCATCCCGGTGCCGCTCTATCACTGTTTCGGCATGTCGATGGGCACGATGGGCTGCGTGTCGAAGGGCGCCACCATGGTTTTTCCGGGCGAGGGCTTCGATGCCGGCGCCACGCTGAAGGCGGTGGCTCGGGAACGCTGCACCGGGCTCTACGGGGTGCCGACCATGTTCGTCGCACTCCTCGATCATCCGGACTTCCCGTCCTTCGATCTCTCCAGCCTGCGCACCGGCATCATGGCCGGCTCGCCATGCCCGATCGAGGTGATGAAGAAGGTGGTGTCGCTGATGCATATGGAGGAGGTGACCATCGCGTATGGCATGACCGAGACCAGCCCGGTCTCGTTCCAGAGCGGCGTCGACGATCCGCTGGAAAAGCGCGTCTCGACGGTCGGGCGCGTCCATCCCCATGTCGAGGTCAAGGCGGTCGATGCCGATGGCGCCACCGTCGCCGTCGGCGCGCCGGGCGAGCTTTGCACACGTGGGTATTCCGTGATGAAGGGTTACTGGGAAGACGACGAGAAGACCCGCGAGGCGATCGACAGCGACGGCTGGATGCACACCGGCGACCTCGCCACCATCGACGCCGAGGGCTATTGCAACATCGTCGGCCGGGTCAAGGACATGGTCATACGCGGCGGCGAGAACGTCTACCCGCGCGAGGTCGAGGAATTCCTCTACCGCCATCCCAAGGTCAAGGAAGTGCAGGTGTTCGGCATTCCCGACGCCAAATATGGCGAGGAGCTGTGCGCCTGGATCGTGCTCAAGCCCGGCCAGATCGTCAGCGAGCAGGAAATCAAAAACTTCTGCGCCGGCCAGATCGCCCACTACAAGATTCCCCGCTACATCCGCTTCCGCTCCGAATTGCCGATGACGGTGACCGGCAAGCCGCAGAAGTTCCTGATGCGTCAGGCGATGGTCGAGGAACTGGGATTGGTGACGCAGAAGACGGCGTGAGTATAGGCTTTCCGCTAGGTTCGCAGAAACGCACAGGGCCTGAATGAGTGGTTTCGCGCGATCGGTGACTTCTTATGCGATGCCGTTGGCCGCCTTGGTGATGGCTGTCGCAGTCAGAGCCAGCGGGCTGTCGGTAGACGAAGGTTCGCCGAGCGTCAGGATCCTCGTCGGAACGCTTTCGAGTGCGATCATGTTTATCACCATTTTCGTGGTGCTCGACCACGCCGAAGCGGTAGCTCGGCGTATAGGGGAGCCTTACGGTACGTTGGTGCTGACTTTTGCCGTCACGGCAATCGAAGTGTCGATCATCGTTTCCATGATGCTGCATGGAGAGAACAACCCTACGCTTGCACGTGAGTCCGTCTTTTCGACGGTGATGATTACATCTACCGGCGTTGTCGGCACGTGTCTCACGCTTGGCGGCTGGCGCCATCGCAAGCAGGCAATCGTTCGACAAGGGACCAGCGCATATCTGGCGGTTCTGGCCGCGCTGACCGTCATGACGCTTATCCTGCCGACCTACACACGAACTACGGGTCCTGGCACATTTTCAGCAGCTCAACTTGGTTTCGTGAGCGTGCTTTCGGTGCTGCTTTATGCAAGTTTTGTGTTCGCGCAGACTGTGCGGCACCGAGACGACTTTGTCGAAGGGCAGGCGCACGGCGTTTCGCTGCGGACTGCCCCTCACGAAAGCATCTCTGCCAGCACTCTGCTCCTGTTAATCGGGCTGATTGGCATTGTCATGCTCGCCGAGCAAGTCGCCGCAAGTGTTGAAAATACGCTCGTTACCTATAAGGTGACACAGGCTGACAGTATTGTGGGGGCATTGATCGCGGGGCTGGTTTTGATGCCTGAGGCCATTTCGGCGGTTCGCGCTTCCCTCAACAATGAGCTGCAGCGCGGCTTGAATGTCGCGATGGGTTCGGCTTGCGCTACAATTGGTTTGACAATACCGGCGGTCGCAGCCGCCAGCCTGCTGACGGGAAGAGGGTTAACCCTGGGGCTTCCAGCGACTGACACAGTGCTTTTGATTTTAGCGCTCTTCATATGCAACGTGAGCTTTAGTACTGAAAGAACAACATTCTTGACGGGTACGGTTCATATCGTGGTATTTTTTACTTATTTATTTCTTATATTTGTACCGTGAAAGATTTGGTTCGAGCGGGCAACTACTGCACGTATGAGGCGGCCGCTATTGGTGACGCAGAAGACAGCGTGAGGGGGCAGGGGCGACATCCTTCATTGCCTCACGCCTCGTATTTGAGGTGATCGATGAAGGCGCGCAGCTTCGGCAGGATCTGGCGTTTGCCGGGATGGTAGAGGAAAACGCCCGGCGTCGTGGCGGCGACGCCGTCCAGCACCGATTTGAGTTTTCCCTGTTCTATGGGGCCTGCGGCGACGGGACGAGGCGTCTGGGCCAGCCCGATGCCCTGTATCGCCGCACCGAGCAACGTCGGATAGTCGTGCGCGATCAGCGGCCCTGAGACCATCGCCTCGATTGCCTCGTTGCCGTCGACGAACGACCAGGGCGCAAGGGCGCCGTTCGAGCGGCGCAATCGCAGGCAGGCGTGGTGGCGCAAGTCGTCCACACGCTCGGGGCGGCCGTGGCGTTCGAGATAGTCCGGGCTGCCGACGACCACGAACGGGAACGATGGCGTCAGTCGCACGGCGACCATGTCGGGCGCGATGAACTGGCCGAGGCGGATGCCGGCATCGAACCCGCCGGTCGCGAGATCGACCATCTCGTCGCTCGCGGCGATCTCCAGTTCGATCTCGGGATAGGCCCGGCAGAAGGACGCGATCATCGGCTCCAGGATCAGCGGCACGACGGCGCGGGGTACGGAGAGGCGCAGCAACCCGGTCGGCCGTTGGCCAAGGTCGCGTACGGCTTCGCCTGCCGCGACGAGTTCCTCGAAGGCAGGGCCCGCACGGTCCAGGAACCGCTGACCGGCCTCGGTCAAACCGACGCTTCGGGTCGTGCGGACGAACAGCGCCGCACCCATGCGGGCTTCCAGCGTGCGCACCGCCTGGCTCACAGCGGATGGCGTCACCCCGAGATCGGCTGCGGCACGGCGGAAATTGCGGCGCCTGGCGACGGCCAGGAAAGCCTCGATCCCCTCCAGCGCACCGTGTCGGACTGTGTAGTTCTGCTTCATGGGCTGTGATGATTACACCGCCTAGTCGAACTATGAAAGCTGGCCTAGAGGTAACCGGACTGGCTGGGAGCCTGCGTGAACCAGCTGCTGACAGGAGGCCAAATGCCCACCGAAATGCTGTTCCAAATCCATCTCGTTCTCGGCTATGTCGCGTGGCTGCTTTGCTTCGGCGCATACGGGTTGCCGTGGCTGAGCTCAATGGACCGGGTCGCGGCGCAGCGCGCCATCGCCACGCTGCACAGCTTCCGCTTCTTCGGCCTCGTGTTCATCCTGCCGGGCGTCGTAAGCCCCGATCTGCCGGCCGGTTTCGCCGTGTTCGCCGCCTATGGCGATTTCGCGACAGGGGTGCTGGCGATGCTGGCGCTGCTCACGGTGAGGCTACCGCAGCTCTTCTGGCCGCTCGTCGTCGCCTTCAACCTGGTCGGAATGACCGACCTCGTCGTCGATTATTACCACGCGATACAGGTCGGCCTCCCTGCACATGCGGAGCAGCTGGGCGCCACCTACGCGATCCCGATCATCTATGTACCGCTGCTGATGATCACGCACATCGCCGCATTCTATTTTCTGGCGCGCCCTCACCAAAACGCGACTCGAGCCATTGCAGAAGATGCGAATGCTTCCTAACCGTGGCGAACGCCGTGCCTTTCAGCTGTGATGCCGGATGTATCGCGCCTGTCAGGCAAGTCGGGCGCGCGTCAAGTCGGGCTGCTTATGGCCGATTGGTCAGCTCCTGCTCCAGATCGACCAGTTCCTTGCCGCCCGCCATCAGATTGAGCAACTGGTCGCGATCAATCTCGCTTTTTGTGTAAGTGCCAGTGCTTTTGCCGCGCTTCAACAAGGTGAAGCGATCGCCAACCACATAGGCGTGATGAACGTTGTGGGAAATGAAGATGACGCCGATGCCGCGCGCCTTGGACTGCACCACAAGCTTCAGAACCACGGATGCCTGATGGACTCCCAGCGCCGATGTCGGCTCGTCCAGGATCAGAACCTTGGCACCGAAATAGACGGCGCGGGCGATGGCCAGGCACTGACGCTCGCCGCCTGAAAGCGTGCCCACGGGTTGTTCGGGATCGCGCAGCTGGATCCCCATCGCCGACATCTCGTCATACGCCGTGCGGTTCGCGAACTCGCTGTCAAACTGCCGGATCGGTCCGAACTTGCGCATCGGCTCGCGCCCGAGAAAGAAGTTTCGCGCCACGCTCATCAGCGGCACCAGAGCGAGGTCCTGGTAGACGGTGGCAATGCCGCTGTTGCGTGTATCGGCCGGTGAGGCAAACCTTGCGGGCTTGCCCTGCACGCGGATCTCACCTTCGTCAGGTGTATAGACGCCGGACAGCGTCTTGATCAGCGTCGACTTGCCGGCGCCATTGTCGCCAAGCAGACAATGCACCTCGCCAAGACATACATCGAAAGATACGTCCTTCAGCGCAACGACCGAGCCAAAATACTTGCTGACCGATTTCAGTTCGACATAGGGCTCGGCCATCACCGGCTCCTCATGGCGCGGTTGCGCACGTAGCTGTTGAACAGCACCGCGATGACCATCATGGCACCCATGAACAGCTTGAACCAGTCTGTGTCGATGCCGGTGTAGAAGATGCCCATTTGCACCACGCCGAAGATCAACGCCCCGAACATGGCGCCTACGGCCGATCCGTAGCCGCCGGTAAGCAGCGTGCCGCCGATGACGACGGCAATGATGGCCTCGAATTCCTTTTGGGTTCCGCGTAGCGTGTCGGCCGAGCCCGTGACCAGAACCTGGATCGCCGCAAAGAGCGCGGCCGCCATCGCCGTCATGACGAACAGGGTGATCTTGGTGCGTGCAACCGGCACGCCGAGGTTGCGCGCGGCATTGGCTTCACCTCCCGCGGCGAAGATCCAGTTGCCGAAGCGGCTGCGGGTCAGCAACCAGGTACAGGCCAAGGTCAAGACGATCCACCAGACGATGGACACCGGAATGCCGGAGATCGACGGCAGGCCGTCCGCGCGTTTGCCGATCAGGCCGATGTCCGAAAGCCAGGCGATGGGGCCGGAAAGTACCTGTCCCGAGAACAGGCTGTTGAGGGGATCGTTCAGGGCCAGTTCGTGCACGCCTGAAACCTGCGTTCGCCCGGATATGCCGCGCGTGAGGCCGAGCGTCAGGCCGCGCAGCATGAACAGGCTTCCGAGCGTCACGATGAAGGAGGGCAATCCGGTTCTGACCACGGCGAGCCCGTTGAGCGCGCCGATGCAGCCGCAAACAGCAAAGCAGAACAGCAGGGAAAGCCAGATCGGCCAGCCCCAGAACACCGAAGGGATGGCGATCAGGATGCCGGCAAACCCGATCATCGAGCCGACCGACAGGTCGAACTCGCCCGCGATCATCAAAAGAGCCACGGGAGCGGCGAGAATGCCAAGCTGGGCCGAGACTTCGAGGAAATTGATGATGCCCTTGGCGCTGAAAAGCCCGGTATTTCCTGCTGTAATGGCGAAGAACACAAAAACCAGAACGGTTCCGGCCGCCGCGCCAAGTTCCGGCCTGCTCAGAAGGCGGCTCAGGCGGGAGACGGAGCGGACCCGCTCGTCGCGAAGCTCTGCGGTCATGGATGCGCTACCTTCGTCGATGAAGGCGGCCCGGCTGATGCCCGGCCGCGAGCCGTCAACGCTTGCCCAGTTTTGCCAGTTCTATGACCGAGGCGGCGGTATCCTTGGTGACGAAGCCGGGACCCGTCGGATAGTCGGCGATCGGCGCGATCTTGTACTTCTTCCAAAGATCGAACATGGCGACCGGGATATAGCCCATGGCATATTGCTGGGCATCGATACCCCACTCCATCTTGCCGGCAACTACGGCCTGCAGGATCGTGGGAGAAAGGTCGAATGTGCCGGTTTTCACCTTGCCCGCGAGGCCCATTTCATCGAGTGCGGCCAGCGTCGGCTCGGCACCGCTGGCGCCGACTGCAAGAACGAACTGCGTGTCCCCATGAGCGGTCATGTAGGCGGTCACGCGGTTTTTCATTTCGGTCGGGTCGATGACGCCGTTCATCACCGGAACATCGACACCGAGACCTTTGGCAAAACCGGCACAGCGGTCATCGAGGCTCGAATTGCCTACTTCATGGTTGGCGCAGACCGCTTTGTTGATACCGAGTGCCTTGATGCGCTCGCCGGCCATGACGCCCGCCTGGAATTCGTCCTGGCCCATGAACAGCAGGCCGCCAAGGTCATGCGTCAGTTTGGAGCCGCCGGAATCGATGACGATCACCGGAATGCCGGCGGCAATGGCATTCTTGACCGGCGCCGAGAGAGCGGCCGCGTCGGGGATCGAAACAACCATGCCGTCGGGCTTCGAGGCTGCGATGGCGTCGATCATCTGCCCCATCTTGGCCATGTCGAATGTTTCGGGCGCCAGATATTCAGCCTTGACCCCAAGCGTCTTGGCTGCGTCGTCCATGCCGTTCTTCACGACCGACCAATAGGGGTCGCCGCTCTGGCCATGCGTCACAAACACCACGCGCGTTTCGTCGGCGGCCGCAAGGCTCGTGGCCGCCGTCATCATTGTAATGCCGGCCAGCAGGCCGAGCGCAGGCTTTATTAATTTCGCAAGCGAAAACATAATAACCTCCTGTTTGTTTTCCGCCGCCGCAATTACGGTCGGCAGTCCAGTTGCCCCTTCAGTCCAGTCTCATTCATCAGCACTGGTTCCCTGGAGGCCGCATCGCGGCCTCGATCATTTCAAGACTGTAAATCCGGCCTCGCTGGCCATGCGCGACAGATTTTGGAATCCCATTGTCGCATAGATCAGCGGGTTGGCCTTGTTTGGATCCTGCTCGGCCTCGACGACCAGCCAGCCGCTGTAGCCGTTGTCCGCAAGCACCCGCAAAATGGCCGGATAATCGATGAACCCGTCGCCGGGGACCGTGAAGATCCCTTCCATGACCGCGCCCATGAAACTCATGTCCTCGGCGCGGGCACGATCAAGGACGGACTTGCGCGCGTCCTTGCAATGCACATGCACGACGCGTTTGACATGCGCCTTGACCAAAGCCAGCGGGTCGCCGCCTGAAAATATCGAATGGCCGGTGTCGTAGAGAAGGCCGACCGCCTCGCCGGTGTGCCGCATCAGCAAGCCCACCTCGGCATCGGTCTCGACGATGGTCCCCATATGATGATGGAAGGCCATGCGCACACCGAAATCCGCCATCCTCTCGGCCAGCGCGGTCAGTTTTCTGCCATAGGCCGGCCATTCCTCCGGGCCGAGGGCCGGGCGCTGCGAGATCGGCCCCCAAATGGCATTGTGGCGCCCCCGCGACGTGTCGGCATAGACGACGTGGGTCGAGCCCATATCCTTCAGAAGCTGGAGATGCGGCGTGATCGCATCCATTTCCGCACCGACTTCCTTCTCGTCGCAGCAGCCATCATACCAACCGGAAATCACAGCAAGGCCGTGCCGCGCCATGATAGGCCTCAGTTCAGCCGATTGGCGCGGAAACTTTCCGCCTAGCTCGGTGCCGGAATAGCCGGCCTGCTTGGTTTCGCGAAGACAGACCTCGAGCGGAGTGTCGCCACCCAGTTCCGGCACGTCATCGTTGGTCCAGGTGATCGGATTGATGCCTATGCGAACCTTCACGGGCGAACTCCTGATTGCTTGAGCTGGCCAAGGTGGTGCCGCGCGAGGCCGGCCAGCAGCACCATGTCGCGACGCGCGTGTTCGGCCGTGTTGCGCACCGGCGTTCGTTCGACGATCGCCGACCAGAAACCTTTCAGTTCTTCGACGAACGCCTCTTCGTAGCCGCTTCGAATCTCCCGGCTGGAGAGGGTGTGGCCGTCGCTTGCCCGCAGGCTCAGCTGCGTCGGCTGGTGATTGAGATAGGGCGAGGGGAATTCCAGCTCGAGCGCGGCGTCATCGAAGTAAAGCGTGATGCGCTCGCGGTAGTCGGCGAGCCCCGGAACGGCCAGATGCGCCATGCTCCACAGTGCCTGGCCGCCGAGCAGCCGCACGGCGCCGTGGCCGCCTTCGCCCCTCGCGAAAAGCGAGGCGCCGACAATCTCGCCATCCGCGACGCCGAGCGCATCGAGCAGCCCATGCACGGCGTTCACGTCGTGCACGAGCGCCGAACAGTAGGCGCCGACAAAGCCACGAAACGCGTCGGGATCGTCCAATCCGGGCACCGCGCGGTTCACCTGCTCGCGCTGCCTGGCTTCGGTCAAGGCAGCCAACCCCGCCGCGACGTCGTCACCCCGGCATGTCGAATGGTGCCGCACGAACGGCCACGCGTCGGGATCGCTGACCTCGACCGAAATGTAGCGAAGCGTTTGCGCTGTGCCCGGCAGCATTTTCAATGCCGCCTCGTAGCTCGGATCGAAACGCTTCATGTAGCCGACCTGAAGCACCACCCCGGCGCGATCCCTGGCAGAGATCAAGTCGTCGATATCCCCGGGGCTATAGCAAAGCGGCTTTTCGCAGAAGACATGCAGCCCTCTGGCAAGGGCGACGAGAGCCTGTTCCCAGTGCAACGCATCCGGCGAGGCGATGACCACGGCGTCGAGCGGCATGGCGAGAAGCTGGTCTAGATCGGCGAATGTCTCGAGGCCGAACTCGTCGCCGACAAAGTCGCGGACTTTGCGCGAAGGATCATAGACGCCGAGGATCTCGAACTGCCGGTGCAATCTGAGCAGATTGGGAATGTGCTCGACCTGGGCGACACCGCCCGCACCGATCACACCCACCTTTATGCTTTGCATCGGTCAGCCCCATCTGAACCTGATCGCATTCTTCTTGAGCCTAAGGCTGCTTTGGTTCCATTGTTAGAACCAGATCGTTCTGATTTTGTGGAACCACGATGAAGACCAGTTTTCCGATCGACGGCATTGCGCTGGACCGCGAGAGTCCCGCCAATTTGCATCGGCAGCTCTATGTCCAGTTGCGCGACCTGATCGAGCACCGCGTGTTGCCGAGCGGTCACGCGCTGCCCTCGACACGGGTCATGGCGCGGGACCTGCACGTCGGCCGCAACACCGTGATTGCCGCTTGCGACCAACTGGCGCTGGAAGGCTACCTGGCCATACGGCCGCGCAGGCCCTCCGTGGTGATGGATCTGCCGACCAGGTTGGCGGTGCAGGAACACGTCTCGTCAGCGGACGAGAACCCGATATCCTTGCGTGGGCAGACCATGCTCGCCCAACCCTACCATCATGGCCGGCCCGGCATGCTGGCATTTCACCCCGGCATGCCCGACCCGGATAACTTTCCTTTCAACACCTGGTCGAAGCTGCTCAGTCGCCGTGCAAAATTTGCGCATATCGACCTTTTCGGGACCTATCATGTGAAAGGCTATCCTCCGCTTTGCGAAGCCATAGCTCGCTATCTCACGGCCTCGCGCGGCGTGAAGTGCAGCCCGGAGCAGATCGTCGTGACCAATGGTGCCCAGTCGGCGTTCGATCTTCTTGCTCGGCTGCTGATCGATGAAGGCGACACGGTATGGATGGAGGAGCCAGGATACTACGGCGCAGGTTCGGCCTTCGTCTCGGCGGGAGCGAAGCTGGCTCCGCTGCGGGTGAGCAATGCAGGGTGGGATCTTGATCCACCGCCTGTCATTCCGCGCATGATTTTTGTGACGCCCTCCTGCCATCACCCTCTCGGGATAACCATGCCGATGGAACAGCGGCTCAACCTCTTGCACATGGCCGAGACCTGGCGCTCATGGATCATCGAGGACGACTATGACGGCGAGTACCGATTTCAAGGACAACCGATTGCCGCGCTGCAGGGCATCGGCGCGTCAAATCGCGTGGTCTATGTCGGCACCTTCGCGAAGATACTGTTTCCAGCCATGCGCCTGGGCTTTCTGGTGGCGCCCAAGGTCATCGACCCTACGATCGTAGCGGCGATGAGCGTGACCGGCCAGTTTGCCCCATTGCTTACCCAGGCCGCTCTGGCCGACTTCATGAACGAGGGCCACTTCACCCGCCATCTCAGGCGCATGCGGCGTCTCTATGCGGACAGGCGGCAGTTCTTCCTGGAAAGCTCACAGAGACATCTCGGAGAATGGCTGGATTTCCACGCCACCGAGTCCGGGATCCAGGTTGTCGGCATTTTCCGCGAGGGATGTAACGACACCTCGATTGCCGAGGCGGCGCTCCAGCACGGGATCAATTTGTCGGCGTTGTCGATTCAGTACCGTCACGGCACGAAACAGAACGGCCTTGTCATGGGCTTTGCGGCTGCTGATGCGCAGACAACCGAAAAGACCATGCAGAAATTTCGGACCGTGCTGAAAACCTGTTTCTCAAAAAGCATCTGATCCTGGCCAAAATGCCGAGATTGATCACGCCTTTGAGGCCGAGCTGCTGATGAGAATTCGACGCGTCTGTCGCTAACAAAAAGGCGCGGACGATGCCCGCGCCTTTTGTATTCTGGTCTTTGTATTCAACCTTCCGAAGCTCAGTCCTTCTCGAAGACACGCGCCTTGGCGACGACGCCGGCGATGGCGCCGCCGATCAACGGTGCAACGATGAACAGCCAGAGCTGGCCGATCGCGGCAGTGCCGGAAAACAGCGCCGGGCCGATCGAACGGGCCGGGTTGAGCGAGGTGCCGGTCACCGGGATGATGGCGAAATGCAACCCTGCCAGCGTCAAGCCGATGACCAGCCCGGCGAACGCCGTCGAGTGCTTTTCAGCCGTGACGCCGAGGATTACGGTGACGAAGGTGAAGGTGCCGATCACTTCCCACAGGAACGCCGAGCTGACACCCCATTTGGCCACGTCCCAGCCATTGGCGCCGAAGCCGCCAGTGTGTCCGCCAACCTGGCCGAAGACAATGATCCACAACGCCAGCGAGGCGAGGATGGCGCCAATGACCTGCGCGATCCAGTAGGGGATGACGTCCTTGGCCGGCAGCCGGCCGGCAAGGAAGACGCCGAGCGTCACCGCCGGATTGAGATGCGCGCCCGAAATGGGGCCGATCGCATAGGCCGCCGCAATGAGGCCGATGCCGAACGCCAGGCCGATGCCTTCCTGCCCGAGCGGCAGAGCGCCGCCGAAACCACCCGTAACCACCGACGCCGTACCGATGAACACCAATAGAAATGTGCCTAGAACTTCCGCCAGATAAGTTTTCATTGCCCTCTCCTCGTAGCGATCCGCCGGTCCGTCTTTTCTGCGCCGCGAATCATGGCGCCAAGAGTATTCTCAACGGAAAAACTTGGGAAGCAGAGCTATTGCGCCACGTGCCATGCTTGCGGTCGCCGGTCACGAATATTAGAGATCTTTGATCTATTGATCGATCTGCTGCCGCCGGCCTGAGGCATTTACTGGTTGGGTCGCTGGTCTCGGTTTGGGTTGCCGCGTCGTCGCCAGGCGGAAGCGGGGTTCAATCCAGGCGCGAAAGGCTCTAAGAGCAGGCTGAGATCATGTGCTCGATTTGATGGAATGACGAATGCGACTGGGCGGACGGCTGGCTGCGGCCATCGAAGTGCTGGAAGACATCGGCCGGCGCCACCGGCCGGTGGCGGACGCGCTGAAGGACTGGGGCCTGTCGCATCGCTTCGCCGGCGGCGGTGACCGCGCGGCGATCGGCAACATCGTTTATGATGCCTTGCGCCACAAGCGGTCCGCCGGCTGGCTTTTGGGCGAGGACACGCCGCGCGCCATCGGCTTCGGCGCCCTGCTTCTCGAATGGGGCCAGACCGCGCAATCGCTCAACGACGCGCTCGAAGGCGACAAGTTCGCACCGCCGCTGCTCACTGCCGCCGAGCTTCAGGCAATTGCCGAACGCCGGCTTGCCGATGCGCCGGGCGCGATACGGGCCGACATACCGGATTGGTGCGCGCCGCTTTTCGAGCGAGCCTTTGGCCCGACCTGGGTCGACGAGGGAGCGGCGCTTGCGACACGCCCGCCGCTTGACCTCAGGGTCAACACCTTGCAGGCCGATCGCGTCAAGGTGCTGGCCGAACTGTCGGGTACCGGCGCGAAACCCGCGGCAATTGCCCCGCAGGGTATCCGCATTCCGCCGATCGACGGCGACGGCAGGCATCCGAACGTCCAGGCTGAGCCGGCCTTCCAGAAAGGCTGGTTCGAGGTCCAGGACGAAGGCTCGCAGGTGGTGGCCGCCCTTGCCGGGGCCGAAGCCGGCATGCAGGTGCTGGATTTCTGCGCCGGCGCCGGCGGCAAGACGCTGGCGCTCTCGGCTTCGATGGGCAATACAGGCCAGATCTTCGCCCACGACGCCGAAAAGGCGCGGCTGGCGCCGATCTTCGACCGCATCCGTCGTTCGGAAAACCGCAATATCCAGATCGTCACCAAGCCGTCCGAACTCGCGCCGCTCGGCAGCCACATGGACGTCGTGCTGGTGGATGCGCCCTGCACCGGCAGCGGCACATGGCGGCGCCGTCCCGACGCCAAATGGCGGCTGACGCAAAGGCAGCTCGATGCCCGCAAGGGTGAGCAGTCGACGATCCTCGATGCGGCAAAAACCTATGTCAAGTCGGGCGGCCTGCTGGTTTACATCACTTGCTCGGTCTTCGATGAGGAGAATGGGGAGCAGGTCGCGGCCTTCCTCGACCGCAACAGCGGATTTGTCCCGGTCGATCATCGCGCGCTCTGGGACGGCCGTTTTCCCGGCCACGCGGCAGCCGCACGCATCGGTGTCGAAGGGGACATCTCGCTGTCGCCGGCGCTGAGCGGCACCGACGGGTTTTACTTCTGTGCGTTGCGCAGGTCGGCCTGAACCTCAACGGAGATCGCCAATCCCTGCCGGATGTGAAACCCCTGCAGGCGGACGAGGCCGATTGCTGCAGTGCAGCAAAAGCATTTGCCTGCCGCCAGTGCCTCTGCAATAAGCTTATCCGCATAAAGGAAGGCAGCGGCCATGGCAGCAAAGATCGTACCCGCCCCGGACTATGACGACCGCGTCAGGACATCCTTCGCGCGTCAGAAAGCGATGGCCACGATCGGCGCCGAACTGACGCTGGTGACGCCCGGCATCATCGAGATCGAGATGCCCTATTCGGCCGCGCTCACCCAGCAGCACGGCTTTCTCCACGCCGGCGTCATTTCGATCGCGCTAGACTCGGCTTGCGGCTATGCGGCGTTTTCGCTGATGCCGGAAAACTCGGGCGTGCTGACCATCGAATTCAAGGTCAATCTGCTGGCGCCGGGCCGAGGCGAGCGCTTCCTGTTCCGCGGCTCGGTGACCAAACCCGGCCGCACCATCATCGTCGCCGACGGCCAGGCCTATGCCTTTGCCGCCGACGGCGAGGCCAAGCTGATCGCCACCATGACCGGAACGATGATGACGGTGGTCGGGCGCGACGGCATAGAAGGCTGATCCGATGGGCAACGTTGCGCGACTAGGCGGCAAGGACGTCCTCTTCGTCATGGCGGCCCAGGCCGAATACGGCCCGCACCTCAAGCAACTGTTCACGCCACTAATGACGGGGGTGGGCCCGGTCGAGGCCGGCGTCAGGCTAGGCGCCGATCTCTCCTGGCTGAAGTCGCGGAAGGCGCTGCCGGATCTCGTCGTGTCGCTCGGCTCAGCCGGCAGCCGGACGCTGGAGCAGACGGAAATCTACCAGGCGGTCTCGGTCAGCTACCGCGACATCGACGCCTCGCCGCTTGGTTTCGAGAAAGGGGCGACGCCGTTTCTCGATCTGCCGGTGACGGTTCCGCTGCCCCTGCGAATTCCTGGAATCAAGGAAGCGACGCTATCGACCGGGGGTGCGATCGTCACCGGTGCGGCCTATGATGCGATCGCCGCCGACATGGTCGACATGGAAACCTTCGCTTGCCTGCGCGCCTGCCAGTTGTTCGATGTCCCACTGATAGGACTGCGTGGCATTTCCGACGGCGCGGCTGATCTCAGGCACGTCGGCGACTGGACCGAATATTTGCACGTCATCGACGAGAAGCTGGCAGACGCCGTCACGCGCCTCGAACAGGCGATCGAGTCGGGCGCAATCGATCTCAGGGCTGCTGACGCGGCAGGTTCTTAGCGTTGCCGAACAGCACCCCGATCATCCTGAAGCGAACGGCATTGTCGCGGTTGACGTAGGTGATGGATCCCGGTTCATGGTGCAGGGTCCAGCGCCCTGTCACACCCGTGTCCCAGTCCGTGACATAGCCGTCATCGAGCATCCTCCAGCGACCGCTGCGCGCCTCGCCATCATCGAGCAGCATGTGCGCGGCACCTTCGTTCTCAAAATAGACGTAAGCCTCCTTGCCGTTTCGCTCCAGCACATGGGTCATGCCTGGAATGAGGATTGCAAGACTTTCCTTTTGCAGTGCCGTCATATTGTTCTCCTTGAGTGAATTCGGCGATTGCTTCGGCCATGGTCGCCACGTAAGGTCAAGCTACTTGACTATCTAGAGGGTGAATTGAATTTGGTCAAGCATCTTGACGAAAAAACCGAAGCGCCCGATCACATCGGCTGGCGGCTATGGCAGGCAAGCCGTGCCTGGCAGGCCGATTTTGCCACTGCGATGCGGGCCGCCGGTCACGGCTGGTTCACCGAAGCGCGCGCCGGATTGCTTGGACACATCGCCAGGGCAGGCATGCGGCAGTCGGCATTGATCGAACGCTCGGCAATCTCCAAGCAGGCGGTCCAGCAACTGCTCGACGGCCTTGAGGCGGAAGGTATCGTCGAGCGTCTGCCTGATCCGCAAGATGGCCGCGGTAAGCTGGTGCGCTACACCCGCAAGGGACTGGATGCCTTGCGAGACGGCGATCGTATCAAGATGGAGATCGAGCGCCGCTATGTCGGTCGCATTGGCGAGGAGCGGTTCACGGCGCTGATGGGCGCTCTGCGGGCGCTCGCGGCCGGAGAAGCTGCTGCAATGGGTGAAGACGCTGGCGCTGAAGGTGAAGTCGTGGAATCGAAGTGACAGCCAGGCCTCGCAACCCATTGCGCCGACTCATTTCTTTCTCTAAACGCTCGCCATGAAAACAGCCAATCATCCCGACACCGTCCTGATTGTCGATTTCGGCAGCCAGTTTACCCAGCTTATCGCCCGCCGCATCCGCGAGGCCGGCGTGTTTTCCGAGATCGTGCCGTTCCAGTCGGCCGAAGCGGCATTCAAGCGCATCAATCCAAAGGCCGTGATCCTCTCCGGCGGCCCGGCTTCGACCGGCGATATCGGCAGCCCGCGCGCGCCGCAGATCGTCTTCGATGCCGGCGTGCCCGTGCTCGGCATCTGCTATGGCCAGATGGCGATGTGCGTGCAGATGGGCGGCGTCGCCGAAAGCTCCGACCATCGCGAATTCGGCCGCGCCTTTGTCGAGATCGAAAGGGACAGCCCGCTGTTCGAGGGCCTGTGGGCCCCTGGCCAGCGCCACCAGGTGTGGATGAGCCATGGCGACCGTGTCATCTCCTTGCCCAAGGGGTTCGAAGTGTTCGGCAAGTCGGAAGGCTCGCCCTTCGCCATCTTCGGCAACATCGAGCGCAAGATGTACGGCATCATGTTCCACCCCGAGGTGGTGCATACGCCGGACGGTGCCCGGTTGCTCAGGAACTTCGTCCACAACATCGCCGGCATCGAGGGCGACTGGACCATGCGCGCCTACCGCGAGCACGCGGTCGAGGCCATTCGCAAGCAGGTCGGCAAGGGCAAGGTCATCTGCGCACTGTCGGGCGGCGTCGACTCCTCCGTCGCGGCGCTGTTGATCCACGAGGCGGTCGGCGACCAGCTGACCTGCATCCTTGTCGACCACGGCCTGATGCGCAAGGACGAGGCCGCGGGCGTGGTGGCGATGTTCCGCGAGCACTACAATTTGCCGCTCATTCTGGTCAACGCATCGGACCGTTTCATCGGCGCCCTGGAGGGCGAGTCGGACCCCGAGAAGAAGCGCAAGACCATTGGCCGGCTGTTCATCGAGGTGTTCGAGGAGGAGGCCAAGAAACTCGGCGGCGCCGATTTCCTGGCGCAAGGCACGCTCTATCCCGACGTCATCGAAAGCGTCTCCTTCACCGGCGGCCCATCGGTGACGATCAAGTCGCATCACAATGTCGGCGGCCTGCCGGCGCGCATGAACATGCAACTGGTCGAGCCCCTGCGCGAACTGTTCAAGGACGAGGTGAGGGCGCTCGGCAAGGAACTCGGCCTGCCCGAAAGCTTCATTGGCCGCCATCCTTTTCCCGGCCCCGGTCTCGCCATCCGTTGCCCCGGTGGCATCACCCGCGAAAAGCTGGAGATCCTGCGCGAGGCCGACGCCATCTATCTCGACGAGATCCGCAAGGCCGGCCTCTACGACGCCATCTGGCAGGCCTTCGCCGTGTTGCTGCCGGTGCAGACCGTCGGCGTGATGGGCGACGGCCGCACCTACGAATTCGTCTGCGCACTGCGCGCCGTCACCTCCGTCGACGGCATGACTGCGGATTTCTACCACTACGACATGGCCTTCCTCGGCGCCGCCGCCACCCGCATCATCAACGAAGTCCGCGGCATCAACCGCGTCGTGTACGACGTCACCTCAAAGCCGCCGGGGACGATCGAGTGGGAATGATTCAGGCCTACCCAAACGCCGCCGAAAACAGGCCGACGTTCGCCGCAACCTATTGGAAACAAAAATAAATCATTCCAGGACAGTCAGCACCTATCGGTGGGCAGAGATTGGCGGTGGCGGAGTGCTTGACGGGCCTCCGGCATGTTGCCCGCCCTGATTTTTCAAAGTACCGTCACGGCCAACGAGGCTCATGACGGTACTTTTTTTGCTTTAACGCATTGGAAGTAAAAGAGATTTCCTGCCGGAAAGCCTCAAAATTGTACTGACGGTACTTTTTCTGGAGGCAGTAGGAATGTTGACGGATGCCGCCCTTAAGGCACTGAAACCAAAACAGAAAATCTACAAAATCGCGGACCGTGACGGCATGTATGTCAAAGTCATGCCGGGTGGCGCGATGTCGTTTCTGCTGGACTACAGGCTCAATGGGCGCCGAGAGACGGTGCACCTGGGCAGATATGGACGAGACGGAATCTCGCTCGCGCTCGCACGAGAGAAATGCCTGGACGCTAGGAGCCTCATCCGCGAGGGACGATCGCCGGCGATCGAGAAGCAGCGGGCGAAGCGCCGCCTGAAAGAGGCGAAGAGTTTTGGCGAATTCGGCGAGAAGTGGTTCACCGCCGCGCCGATGGCCGACAGCACGCGCGCCATGCGCCGTTCCATCTTCGAGCGAGAGCTTCTTCCGGTCTGGCGCAATCGCCTCCTGACGGAGATCACTCCTGACGATCTAAGAGCCCACTGTGGCAGCATCGTCGAACGTGGTGCTCCGGCGACCGCTATCCACGTGCGAGACATCCTGAAGCAGATTTACGGCTTTGCGATCTTACACGGGGAGAAGGTCGCCAACCCGGCTGATGATGTTGGGCCCGCATCGATTGCTACGTTCTTGCCAAGGGAACGCTCGCTTTCGCCCTCGGAAATTCGCGTGATGCTGAAGCAGCTCGAGCACATCGCGACACTTCCCACGATCCGTTTGGGAATGCGGCTCTACCTCCTCACGATGGTGCGCAAGAGCGAGTTGCAGGATGCGGTGTGGGACGAAGTCGACTTCGAGAATGCGGTCTGGACAATCCCAAAGGAGCGGATGAAGCGCTCCAAGGCGCATAACGTGTACCTGTCGCGCCAAGCCCTCGACATCATGATCGCCCTGAAAACCTGCGCGGGAAATTCCAGATACCTTCTTCCATCGCGGTACGATGCGGATGCGCCGATGTCGCGCGCCACCTTTAACCGGGTTACCTACGCAGTTGTCGAACGGGCGAAGGCGGAGGGTTTGCCCCTGGAGCCGTTTACGGTGCACGACCTGCGGCGGACAGGTTCAACTCTGCTGAACGAACTTGGCTTCAACAGCGACTGGATTGAAAAGTGTCTGGCGCATGAGGACGGCCGTTCATCGCGCGGCGTCTATAACAAGGCCGAATATCAGGTGCAGCGTCGACACATGATGCAGGAATGGTCGGACATCCTGGATGCCTGGGTCAATGGCAAGAAGCATGTGCCGACACTCATCCCACCGTCGATGCCGATCTTGGAACCTGATCCGGCTCTGTGACCGGTCGGGCACGGCGCTGCTTCAGGTCCGGTTTTGGAGCGCGCAGTATTGGCTTTGCGCGGCGGGCAGCGAGCCATGCTTGAACCTCGCTCAGATCCCAGACTACGCATCTCGGGCTTAAAGCGAAGCGTCGCGGAAATTCGCCCCGCTGCTCCATTTCATAGATCGTGCTGTCTGCCAGCGGCACCATCTCGCGCAGCTGCCGCCTTCGGATTGTACGCCTCAGTGTTTCGTCATTCGATTGGGCCATCTCGCACTCCTCTGCAATGAGCCGAAATTGAAGGCGATTGTGTTCGATGAGAAAAGAGCTTCAGCCCCGGCGTCGTGCCATCGGCGGTCTCGACCTGTGAAAGGGACAGGTCCAACGCGTTTCAGAATGCCGGTTTTCACATTTTCGGGGGTTCGAGTCAGGAGAGGGATACCGCCAATACAGTGCTGCCACTGAATTCGTTTGCTAACTCGAGGGCGGTTTGCAGCCTTAAATCGTGTCCCCGCAACCACTTTCGTCATAATACCCTAACCGTCCCGGTCTAACCGGGGCGGTTTTTTTGCGTTCGTGGATTCGGAAACCGCGGGACGCGCCAAAACGTAACCATTCGGCCAGGGCCGCGGTGGCTATGCTTCCGGGCTACGGTTTTCTGCGGTGGGTTTCGGCGGTGCCTGACCCGCAGCCCTGCGCTCGTCTACGATATGGCGAAGGTTGCCGATGCCGTCTTCGGTGAAGACGACGATAGGTTCGCTCAATTCGGATGCGTGATAGTCGTCGTAGGCGCTCAGGCAACCGTCTTCCGACAACATCTCGATCGAGCAATCGCGCAAAAAGTCTTCGTCCTCTTCGAGCATCTCAGCCACATATTTGAGGGTGTAAAGAGCGGTGTTGCGATATCCCATCTAATGGCTTCAAGATCGGGTTTGCATGTGAGCTCAATAATGAAAGGCCCTGATCAGGTGATTAGGCAACTGCTGCGATCGTCAACGAGCTCCAATTCCAGGGAAGCAAATCCTTGAGCCGTGTGATTGGCGTGTCCGATAAAGGAGAGAACATCGGCCTGCCAGGCCTGGGGATTGACGTCGTTGAACTTTGCGGTGGCGATCAGCGTCGCCACGAAGGCGGCCCCCTCGGGCGCTCATGGTGTCGGCCGCGTAAACAGGACGCGAGACAGCTCCTCCGAGCGTCTAAGACCTTCATCCGTCAATACCAAGGATTTTGCCTTGCTGACTGGATCGGCGATCAGTCCCTTCCGGTGAAGCCGATCCGTCACGTCCCAGTCAAAGCCCTTCCAGGCGCACCGCGCACCGCGCATCGCGCAGCGTCAGCCAAAGCAGCGCCAGGACCGCATCGTCGATCTTGTCGGTGTCGATCTCCATCGCTGCAGTTTAACACAGACTGCGCCCGACGCGGGCCAGACCGAATGGATACTGTGGGCTCTCGAACTTCGAATGCAACCGAGGCGAAGGCTGCGCGGTCTACAGGCAGCCCTTTGATTTACTTGCGGAAACGACGACCGCTGCAGTGAAGGAGAAGTCCGGGGAGCCAAGTTATCCACGGGACATCCGGTTTGGCTGGGTTCTTGGAAGCTTTTCGAACCTTCTGCCTTACTCCACCGTTCGAATTGCGAACGCCTATGAAGGAAGTTGGGATGTCTGGATCCTGGATCCGCAGTGGTTCGAACTTGATCGAGCACGCATTCTGGGGTTCGAGTCGGTAGACCGCTACATCGCGAGACCCGCTATCGAAGAGGCGTGCTTTTGTTATCGGCGACACTCCGCTCAATTATAATCTTTGAGAGTGGGAGGGCCCGACTTGACCGTGAGCGCACGGAGCTGGCGCAGATCTACGTCAAGCGGGCTCGAGGCGGGCTTGGGGCATCAACTTGCGACGAGTTGGTGGCCAGGAATGGGGTGGCCGCGCACGCCGATGAATAACTCGGCATTTCCAAGATGACTACGGCCCGGCGGGTCCAGGCGGCGCTGACTTCGGCGGGGACCTTCAGCGTGGCCGCGGCGATGCCGCTGCCCGCCTGCGTCCATCCTGGGACCGGCGATTTCGGTGGCGTCGCTGCATTCCTCGCTCTGCTCTGCGGCATTGGGCTGAGACACTCGCGGCTCCCTCGGTCTAGACCAAACGAGGGATGCAGCTCGCCCTGATGCGTCTTGGTCGATGCACTTGAGGCGCGTCCGGCAAAGTATTGATTCCTCACGAAATACCGTCCAGACGGCCAAAGCCTTTAACCAAGAATCTATTGGTAACGATTCGGATAGTTTACAAATCCTTAATTTTCCACTTTAGTAATGGCGCATATAAAAGTTGCGCGACCGATAGGGGCGGTCGTTCGAGTAACTGGGAGTTTGGGGTTCGTAAGACGAATTGTCGGGATGTGGCGACGGCGCGACCGGGATTGGCGTGCCGCAGAAACTACTTGTCTTATAGTTTCAGGCGCTTGCATTTGTCTTCCGCTTTCCGAATTTTCTTGCTGAGTCGTCGCCGAGGCATCGGCGGATGGGCAGGGGTAAGTGCGCGTAGGTCGGAAAGAGTCGCCACCGGGAGGCCAGAGCAGGAATGCCGCAGGCTTTGTCCGTTTGACTGGTCGCACGTCCGCGCAGGTGACTTCGCAAGGCATGCGCCACCTGGCTGAACTGTTGTTCATCGAACCCCTCGTCTTTGATCCTCTGACGCTGTTGAAGCATTTGAAGCCGGAGGTAGGCGCGATCGAGCTCGGCGTGAAGCGACCGGCCGCGCCCCATATGGCTACGGCAATCCGGCCAGTCGCCGGCGATCGTGTGAAGTCAATTTGTGGTCGACAGGCACCAGAGTTCTGCCGCCGCTGAAAAGGAAGCAAGTCATGGCCTCGACAACAAGCAATGGCACGACGGTCGACAACCTTAATGTGCTTGACACCCTCGCAAGTGATAACGTCGGCGGAACCCAGATTATCGAACTGCAAGATATCGCATACGCCCTGTTCGCCACCACAAACGCGACCCAGCTTCAGACGATTGATGCTGCGTTCTGGGCGAACAATCTGACACTTACATTTCAAGCTGCGGGCACGGGCCTATACTACACACTCCGGGCGACATCCCTCGACAACTTTTCGTTCGTGCAGAGTGACCATTATGGAAACCCGCTTGCTGGTGCCTCTGCTGTCGGCTTCAATGCTAACAGTGCATCCGCTTTTCTGAGCGCCTTCTCCAGCAACCCAAGCTTAGCTGGTTCCGGCCTGTCGAGCACCTCTCTGCTCGCCGCTGTCGATATCAACAGCGACATTGGCAAGAACGTCTTTCAATCGACAGTCAACGGTCAGATCGCCAACGTCTTCAGCTACGCCAGTGCAAATGATTCCTTCAATGGTACTGGGTCGCAGTGGGATGTGATCAACAATTTCAAGGAAGGCGTCGACAAGCTCGATTTCAGAAAGCTCCTCAACGACAGTATGATCGTTGGCTCGCAGGGTGGACAGACCGCCTCCAGCGCCGGTCTTGGGGAATTCTTTTGGAAGGGACAGCAGTCGGCCAACACGACCAACCTCGGGGCTGCTGGCGCTTTTGCGGTCTGGTATACCACAGACGGTAGCGGTGGTTCGTTCGTTTATACAGATACCAACGGTGATGGCATCGCCGATCTCAAAGTAAACGTCTCTGGCGTTTCAACGCTCACGCCAAGCGATTTTCTTGGAGTCGATCCCCCAGCCGCATTCACGGTGAAAATCAACCCGATCGAGCCGAGCCAGTCAAACCCCTGGCTGCTCAACTCCGCCGATGCAGCGGCTGGGGTCACCATCACCGGTACGGTCACGCATTTTACGCCGAGCGCACAGCTCATCGTTAGCCTAAATGGCCATAACTACACGGCCGCGGTTGCCGCGAATGGTACATGGTCCGCCGTCGTTCCGGCAAGCGATCTGGCACACGCCTTGCTGCCGGACGGCACGTATACTCTTGCCGCCACAATAAAGGTTGGCAGCTCAACAGCGGCTTCAGATTCCCATTCGGTGACGGTCGACGAGACGCCGCCCAACGAGACCACCAGTTCGATGATCGGGACCGATACCGGGCTGACCACGACGATCAGCAGCGGCGGCCAGACCAAGGACAACACGCTGGCTCTGTCGGGCACGGTGAGCGACACCAATGGTGTGGCCTCGGTGCATGTGTTTGACGGCAGCACGGACCTGGGTGCTGCCACGATCACGGGCAACACCTGGACGCTCACGACCGCCGCGCTGTCGGACGGAGCGCACAGCTTCACGGCGAAGGCGTTCGACAACGCCGGCAACAGCACGACGACGGCGGCAATCAGCGCGACGGTCGACACCACGGCGCCGAGCGAGACGATCAGTTCGACGATCGGGACCAATACCGGGCTGACCACGACGATCAGCAGCGGCGGCCAGACCAAGGACAACACGCTGGCGCTGTCGGGCACGGTGAGCGACACCAATGGCGTGGCCTCGGTGCACGTGTTTGACGGCAGCACGGACCTGGGTGCTGCCACGATCACGGGCAACACCTGGACGCTGACGACCGCCGCGCTGTCGGACGGAGCGCACAGCTTCACGGCGAAGGCGTTCGACAACGCCGGCAACAGCACGACGACGGCGGCAATCAGCGCGACAGTCGACACCACGGCGCCGAGCGAGACGATCAGTTCGACGATCGGGACCAATACCGGGCTGACCACGACGATCAGCAGCGGCGGCCAGACCAAGGACAACACGCTGGCGCTGTCGGGCACGGTGAGCGACACCAATGGCGTGGCCTCGGTGCACGTGTTTGATGGCAGCACGGACCTGGGTGCTGCCACGATCACGGGCAACACCTGGACGCTGACGACCGCCGCGCTGTCTGATGGAGCGCACAGCTTCACGGCCAAGGCGATGGACAACGCGGGCAACAGCTCGACCAGCAACGCGATCACGGTCACCGTCGACAACACCGCGCCGAGCGCCGGCACGCTGGCCTTTGCCAACCTCACCGACACCGGCACGCCGAACACCCCGGCGGTCACCACCGACGGCACCTTCGATCTCAGCCTGAGCGGCAACGCGGATGCCAACGGCACCGCGGTGACCTATCAAGTTTCGACCGATGGCGGCACCAACTGGACCTCGACGACTGCCACGCAGACCAGCCTGGCCGACGGCGACTATCAGTTCCGCGCCGTCGTCACCGATCCGGCCGGCAACAGCTCGA
>NZ_JAMYUT010000023.1:0-117115 GCF_040323235.1 Mesorhizobium sp. M0051 | reverse complement strand
CCGGGCTGAAGTTGGCGGCGAAGCTCTGCGTGTCGTTGGTCGCAAGAACCGTCTCGTCGACGGTCAGCGTCGGCTCCGCGCCGATCGTCAAAATGCTCGGCCCGTCGTCGTCGAAGTTGATGAGGGAGCCGACCTCTTCGTTGGCGGCATTGGTTGTTTCACCACCAAAGTGGATCTCCTTGACGTCGAAAAAGTCTTTCTCGGTATCGACATTCTTGATGGTGAAGCGATCAAAGGTTCCGCCAACCCCGCCTGCGGTCGTGAAATCGACCGTCACGCCCTCGCCGACATCGTAAAGGATTAGTCCAGTGCCACTGAAGTCAACCGTGATGCCCAGGGCTGCGGCCGTTGTGTCGACGCCGTTCAGTTTGAAGGTCACTCCGGTGATGTCGATCGCCGTATCGTTGTCATCACCGGGGAACGCAGCGCCTTCCACGTTGTCGTCATTGTTATAGGCGTGGATTTCGATGTCGGCGACGGTGCCGGTCGGGGTGGACTGCGAGACCGAAAAACCCGCGCTGGAGATGGTCTCGATGTGATCGATGTAGTCAGGCGCTATTGGCGAGTCGGTAAAGTCCTTGCCCGCGCTCTGGGTGCCGCCGTTGATCAGGTCGATCTGAAGCTCACGGCCAAAGCGCACGTCTTGGGATGCGACACCGAAGCCTTGCGTGCTGATGTTGACTTCAGATTGCACGCCATCGTCATGCGCCGTGACGAGAATCTTCTGCGTGCTCGCTGTGTCGGCGTCCAGGATATACCAGTCGTTGTGTCCAGAAGGGGCGTCACTAAGCTGGCTGAAGTTGACCACGGTCGTCCCTGTGACCGAGGCGTACACTTTACCGGTCAGATCGATTTGGTCGTCCGGGTTGGTCGTTATCGGATGGTGCAACGGCACATACTCGACCGTATATAGGTCAAAATGACCGGTGGTGCTGGTGGTGATCAGCGCGAACGAGAAGGCGAGCGGCCCGGTCTCAGCGGGCTCAGCGGCCGGGTCAGCGGTACCAATGACGCCGATCACGACATTTGGATGAGTTTGGTCCTGGAACAGCCAGACATAATTGCCATCGACCGTCTGAATGCCGCTGTTCACACCGACGGTGGTGGAATACGGGGTCCCGGAGGCATTCTGCGTGAGAATAACCGTGCTGATGGTTTCCCCCGCGGTCGCCGAGGCCACCACGAAGTCGGCCTGGAAGGCGACCTCCGGTGAGGTCAGTCCGCCCGGACCGTCGAGACTTAGGAGATATGACAGCGTGGGGTCGGCATTATACGGCGGAAGCAACGGGTTAACATCATCGTCCTGAAGACCGGTGGTTTCGTCGATGATGATGTCTTGGGCTATGATGTCGAGTGCCATGGAGGTTCTCCTTGGTTGAAAACGATTCAAAAAAGGGAACCAGCCCCCGGATGCCGAAAATGCACCTACCCCAGCACATCCGATCGCGTGATGGACGTCCCCACCCCTCATCGTGCCGCCGACGCAGAGGGCGCGTCCATTCCCGCTTCGGTAGTATTGAGGTCAATGGCCGTACCTGATCGAACGATATATATCCTTCGATAGTTCAGGCCGGCGCAGGCGCTGCGGCGGGTGTCACGGCCGATGCCATGACGCAGCTTTCCGGCTCGTTGCCGGCCTCATTTCGATGCCAGTTGAAAGTGCTGGTGTCAAAGGAGGCCCGTTTTGGACAATTGCTCTTCCACCTCATCAGCAGGCTCTACGAGCGGACTCGATCATCGTCACCACCAATCTGGCCTTCGGCGAATGGCCGGCCGTGTTCGGCGACGCCAAGATGACGACAGCGCTGCTCGATCGTCTCACGCATCACTGTGTGATCACCGAGACTGGCAACGAGTCCGGGCGCTTCAAGAACCGCACCTGATCAACCCAACACGGCCGGCAGATGGTCAAAACTGCGACTTGACCCTGTCCGGTCCGAGGGGCGCACTCCAATCGGGGGTCAGTTTTGCAAGGCGTTTGACACGAGTGATTTGCTCCGACGCAAGCATTCATTGCGGCGCTTTTCCGCAAGGTCAATATTCCCATTTATACTGAGGACAGCGATCTATCGAAAACGATATATATCGTTCGATATAGGTCGTAATACTACCAGACGGAAAGTTGACTTGCCATCCTTAGGCTGCGCCAAGTGGGCCCCTGAGCAGCTAGGGTTTGTTAGCATTTTAGCATTCAGGTGATGCGGGCTGGTAATCGCGGTCTTCCGCGCTTCCAGAACTTGCGCACATTAAGGCGTGCTCCGTTCCGGTTCTCGAAATCCACTTTTCGGCGCGGCCCGACCTGAATCCCAACAGACCCTGGAACCAGCTCGATCAACAAACGGAGGGCAGGTTATGGCCACCATTACCGACACAAATCTCGTTCTCGACGAGCAAATCGGCGTCCAGACCGAGGATACCGATAATGATATCACCCTGAGCGCGACGCTGCTCGCCCATCTCGCCAATGATCTTGGCGTCGAAATCAGTGATACCGACCCCACGACAGGCTTCCCGCAGGTGGCCGTCAACACAGCCCTCCTTGACACAACCGAAGCGGACGATCTGGCGCTGTTGATCCCCGCTAACGGCACGACGAGCGGCCTCTTTACCGTCGACGGTACGGAAATCTTCCTCTACAACGAAGGCGGCATCATTTACGGGCGCGAGGCCGTGAATGGTGTCGCTGACCCCACGGGCGACCTGGCGTTCGCGGTTGCGCTTGACCTGAGCGACGGCGTGTCGTCGGCGAAGGTCTACCTCATCCAGTACGAACCGCTGCAACACAACGATAATTCTCTCGTTGACGAAAGCGACATCCTGTCTCTTGTCGAGGGCAAGATCACACTGGATGTAACGACCACCGAATTCGTAACAACGTTTCAGACACTCGACTTTGCGTCGATCCCGTCAGGTAGCCCGCAGGAGACGCTCACGGTTGCGACAACAGATCCCAATGACAACCACAGCGCCAAGTTTGATGGCCTCATCTTCCCGGTCGGGGCGGTGCCCGATCCAACGGCAGTTCCAATCAACTCCGGAACCAATGATGATCTGAACCCCGACGCCATCGGCTTCGGTGTGAAGGGCGGCCAAGCCTCTCAGATGAATCAAAATGAGGGTTTCTTCGTTCAAGACGCGGCCTGGACTTCTGGTAGTCCGGATGCGAACGAGATCGGCGGCATCAGGTTCGACATCCAGGCCATAGGCGGCGTGAAGAGCGTTAATATCGAGTGGTGGACTGTCGACAATGGGGCAATAGTTGAGCACGGCACTGACAAAGTAAGCTTACCTGCTGGCAGCGCCGTCTTTGATAATTATACCATCGAAACGGCGGATGCGGATGGCGTCGATCAAATCTACGTCCGATTTACCTACGACACGAAGCAAAGCACCTCCGGCGTTCGCATTGAGAACCTTGAAGTCAAGTTCCCATCATCGACCGAGGTGACAGTCCACAACCACGAGGATCTCGGAACGCACCTCGTGTTCGAGGACGCCGGGCCGACGTTCACCGACATTATTGGTGATGCCACGGCGTTCCAGGTCGGATTGGCCGCCGGTCAGCAGGACACAGGGACGTTCGACCTTACTCCCGGAGCCGATGGCTCACACGTCACCATCACCGGTTTCACCGATCTCGGTGGCACTGACATCACGGAGAACCTCACCAACGGCGGAACCACGCTGACGTACCACGACGTGGCCACCAATACGGACCTCTACCGACTGAACGTCACGGATTCGGGGTACACCTTCGACGTGCTCTTCACACCGCACGGTGAGCAGTCCGACCTCGACTTCAATGCGGTCAAGTCGGGCGGTCCCCAGGAGATCTTGACGGTACCCACGGTGGACAACACCGGCAGCATCGTCTTTGACGGTCTGATCTTCAACGCTACGCCCGCGCCGGACGCGGCCGAGGGAGCCTTTGCGCCGTTCAACACTGCTCCACTGGGAGGCCCGACCGTTGCGGCTGACGACCTTAACCCCGATGCAGTTGGATTCGGGGTGAAAGGCGGTCAGGCGTCGCAGATCAATAACAACGAGGGCTTCACCTTCTCTACTGCGGACGGGTCTGACATCAACAATCTAACCTTTGCGGTCGCAGGGATTGGAAACATCGACAAAATCACAGTAGAATCGTGGCTTTACGACGATGGCGGTAATCTGATCGATCACAATACCGACAACGTTACTGGCTTGCGCTCGGGTAATCAGACCGTGACCATCAATGACGATGGTGGCCAAGCCTTCGACACAGCCTACGTTCAGTTCCACATCGGCGGTGCCAATTCGGGTGTTCGCATCCTCGACTTCTCGACGAGCATCGAGGCTCCGGTTCCCGATCAGTCGTTCGATTTCACGCTGGCAAACACCGACCTCGACGGGGATGCTGTTACGCAACAGCTGCACATCGACGCAAGCCAGACCTTCATTGTTTAATGGCGTCCTCGTAGCCCGCAGGAGCTTCAACGCCTGGCGATCCGGTCCCCCTAGGGGGACCGGTCGTTCAAGACACCAAGGCCCTGGACTAAAACCAGGCGGCGCGCAAAGCGTCGTCGGCTTTGACCGAGAGCAGGCTGTCGCAATCGTCGAGAACGGAGGCGCCGATCACGATGTTCTTATCGAAGGCATGCGCAAGGCTGGGCTGCCGGCTCCCACAATTGGATCATTTTGGCCCCGGCTTTGGGACATAGAGCGGGACGCTGCGGCGGTATCACGGCCGATGCCGTCAGGCGGTGCTGGTGTCAGAGGAGGCCCGTTCCTGGACGCTCAGTGCCTTTGCCATGCGCCATCCAGGCCAGCTCCGCCCGGCCGCCGAGGCGCAGCTTCTCGTAGACGTGATGCAGGTGCATCTTCACCGTGCCTTCGGATACGTGCAGCCGCTGGGCGATGGCCTTGTTGCGCAACCCGCGCGAGACGAGATCGGCGATTTCAGTCTCCCGTCCGGTCAGTCTGGACATCGGCTGGGGCTGCGTTTCCGGCATCAGCAGTTGCTGGACGATTTTGTTGTCGATCCATTTCTTGCCTGTCGCCACCGCGCTCACGCATTCGATGAGATAGCGGTGGCTGATGCCCTCCAGCACCAGGCCGTCGCTGTCGAGCGCCTGTATGTCCTTGATGTCGATCCTGCCGGCCGGCTGGACGATGAAGATGATGCCGAGAGCGCTGTTGCAGGCCTTCAGCCGGGCCGAAAGACCGATCGTCTGCGGATCCGCCATATCCAGGCCGACGATGACCATGTCCGGCCGATGGCGCTCCACATGAGGGACCACGTCGACAGGGCGGCGGCACTGGGCGACAACCTCATGTCCAGCCTTCTGCAACACCCACTCCAGACCGGCGAGATACACCCCCCGCGGGTCGGCCACAACCAAAGTCGACATACCAACACCGTCCGAAAAAACGCAATAAACTTGGTTAAGCACCCGTTAAAACCACGAAACCAGAGCTCATGCGTATTGTCAAGTAAACACTAATATAGTGACTGCTATAATAGCGACCGAGTCTTTCAGACCGGCGCGGGCACGCCAGGCAGGGGTAGACGCCGCAGGCCTTTTTGCCGCCGCGCCTTACGCAGCATGTTTTCAACCTGAAACACGGCCTCCGCCGAATAGTCCTTCAGCTCAAGCAGCGGCGAATGCGGAATTGGCGGCGTCATGTTGTTCGTCCGAAAATATTTGGATGCAAGACCACTTCAGGCTGCTGCCTCAACTGGAAGGCCTGCAGCCTTCCATTCGGGATAGCCGTCTTCGAGCCGGTGAACGACATACCCCCGCATCCGCAATGCCGCGACGGCCTCGAACGACAGAACGCAATAGGGGCCACGGCAATAGGCGATGACCTCCCGGTTCGCGGGAAGCTCCGCCAGTCGGCGTTCGAGTTCAGCGAGCGGGATGTTGAGCGCCCCCGGAAGATGTCCAAGCGCAAATTCGTCCTCCGAGCGGACGTCGAGAACCGTGACAAGGCCGTCATGCAGCCTTGAGACAAGGTCTTCGCGCGACACCGGCTCCAGTGCGTCGCGCGCGTGGAAGTAGTCCGTCATCACGCGGTTGACCTCGGCGACGTTTCGTTCGCCCAAGCGCCCCAGGGCCTTCATCAATTCAACCACCTGGGCATCCCCGGCAAGTCGATAAAGCACATGCTTGCCGTGCCGCTGCGCCTCGACAAGTCGCGCGCGCCGAAGAATTTGAAGGTGGCGCGAGGCGTTGGCGAAGTTGAGGCCGGCCCGTGCCGCAAGCCCCTCGACGCTGCGTTCACCCTGGGCGAGGTGCTCAAGCAATTCCAGCCGGTGGGCATGCCCGAGAGCTTGAGCCACTTCGGCAAGGCTGGCGAAAATCGCCTGTTTTGGCCCGATGCTTGACATGTGATCTTCTCAGTGAAACATTCAGTAGAATAATTGAATGATATCTCGGGCGAGGTAGGGCGCGCAAGTCATGATCCTCCGTCAATTCCTCCATTCCGATCCCGTTGCAGCATCTTACCTGTTCGGCTGCGGTGGAAAATCCGCCGCCGCGGTCGTCGATCCGGTCGGCGACATCGCGCCTTATCTCGAAGTTGCCGAGGCAACCGGCATGCGTATCCTCTTCGTGGTCGACACGCACATCCATGCCGACCACATTTCCGCCGGGCGCTCACTTGCCGCCGCTTCGGGTGCGCAATACGTGCTCTTCGAAGGCGCGGAAGCCGGGTTCCCATTTTTGCGTGCCAAGGACGGTGAGGTGCTCGAGCTCGGCAATGTGACCATGACCGTGATGCACACGCCCGGGCACACGCCGGAGCATATCTCGCTCCTGGTCACGGACAGGACGCGCGCGGCGGAGCCATGGTTCGTGCTGACAGGCCACACGCTCATGGTTGGCGATCTCGGGCGAACCGAACTGGCAACCAGCGCCGAGGCCGGCGCGCGGACGCTGTTTTCCAGCGTACGGCGCCTCAAGCAACTGCCGGATCACGTCGAGGTGCTGCCGGGCGCCTACTCCGGCTCGGTCTGCGGGCGCTCGCTCAGTGGCAAGCCGACATCGACGATCGGCTTCGAGAAGCGCTTCAACAAAGCATTCCGCATCGAGGACGAGGACGCTTTCGTCGCCACGATGATTGCAGACATACCGCCCCCGCCGCCGCAAGCGGCGCGCAACCGCGCCGCCAATGCCGGCTTGGCTGCCGCTGCCGCCTGACCGATGAGCGTTTCACAATCAGCAGGCTCGACCGTCAGACTTGGGCTTAGGGAAAACTGGCGGCAGTTTGCTCTCCTCATGCTGGTGAATGCGTTTGTCGGCGGCATGGTCGGGATCGAGCGAACGGTCGTGCCGCTCATCGGGTCGGAAATGTTCGGCATCACGTCGACGACACTCGTCGTCTCCTTCATCGTCAGCTTCGGCGTGGTCAAGGCGCTTGCCAATCTCGTCTCCGGCCAACTCGCCGACAGCTGGGGGCGCAAGCGCGTTCTCGTCCTCGGCTGGCTCGTCGGCTTGCCGGTTCCGTTCATGATCATCTGGGCCCCGAGCTGGGGATGGGTGATTGCGGCCAATGCGCTGCTCGGCATCAATCAGGGACTCGCCTGGTCGATGACGGTGGTCATGAAGGTCGATCTCGTCGGTCCGAAGTCGCGTGGCCTCGCCGTCGGCCTCAATGAATTCGCCGGCTATCTTGCCGTCGGCGTAACCGCGTTCCTGACTGGCTATCTTGCCTCGCAATACGGATTGCGCCCGGTACCGATCTATCTCGGGATCGGCTATGCCGTCGTCGGCACAGTGTTGTCGGTGCTGCTTATCCGCGACACACGCGACCACCTCAGGCTTGAGGTATCCGCTCACGCACGGCAATCCGCGCCGATCAGCTTCCGGGAGGTGTTTGCGCTGACCTCGTTCCGGAACCGCAATCTGTTCGCGGCTTCGCAAGCCGGCCTCGTCAACAATCTCAACGACGGCATGAGCTGGGGTATTTTCCCGTTGTTCTTCGTGTCCTTCGGACTTGGCATCGAGCGCATCGGCATCCTGAAGGCGGTCTATCCCGCGACATGGGGAATCCTGCAGATCGTCACCGGCCCCTTGAGCGATCGCTGGGGTCGCAAGGGCCTGATCGTCGCCGGAATGTGGATCCAGGCCGGCGGCTTGTTTCTCACCGCGGCCACGAACCGGTTCGAATGGTGGCTTGTCGGCAGCCTTCTGCTCGGCCTTGGAACCGCAATGGTCTATCCAAGTCTGATCGCTGCCGTTTCCGACGCTTCGCATCCCAGTTGGCGCGCCCGCTCGCTCAGCGTCTACCGGTTCTGGCGCGATCTCGGCTACGCGATCGGGGCGCTCTCCGCAGGCCTCATCGCCGATCGCTTCGGCCTCTCATGGGCGATCACATCGATCGCCGCATTGACGTTTGTCTCTGGCGCGATTGTCGCCATCGTGATGCAGGAGGCCGCCAGGGGTTCCGGTCAGCCGTCATCTTCCGGCGTCTCGGTTTGAATTTTGAAGAGGAGCGGGCGTTTGCCGGCGGCGATGGGCACGGCCATTCTCCTGACGCGGCGGGCATGGCAGATCGGCATATGAGCAGAAAACGCAGCAATCACCCGCCAACGGCTTCAAGAGCACGCCGCAGTTCTTGCATTCGTAAAAGTGAACGCAGGCGTCGGTCGGCATCGTTTCCACAGACCGATGCCCGCATTCTGGGCAAGTAAGGGTGCACTCAAGCTTCATTGCCACTCCCGCGCATTGCGCCAAGCATATAGGAGATCGGGGCCGGATGCGAAAACGGCGCGGTCAAAATTCCAAACCGAGACACTACCCTTCAAGCAGGTGGTCGACCGGCGGCGAACTCATGGACTCGCTCACACTCGTGCCAGAAAATATGCAGATAGTTATGAGATTGTGATGGTAGCGGGAGAGGGACTTGAACCCCCGACCCCAGGATTATGATTCCCGTGCTCTAACCAACTGAGCTACCCCGCCAGGGCGGCGAAAGGCCCGAAATCCGCCTCAAATCGAAAGGCATGTCGGGGGCGTTCGCCAAGGTCGCGCGGATATAAGGTTGGGAGGGCGAGCCTGTCAAGCTTCGAAACAACCGGCTTGCCGGCTTATCGTCATTATCGAAAAGCTTTGCCGCGCAGACATTTGGTTGCCGCCGTCGGGGTTGAGTTCGCAGGGGCACGTCGCTATGTCTCGGCCACGAGTTTTTAGAGTTTGAAACAGATGAAGCCGCGCATTGCAGTCCTTGGTTGCGGATACTGGGGCAGCAACCACATCCGCACCCTCAAGGCGCTCGGCGCGTTGCACGCGGTCTCCGACGCCAACCGGGCCCGTGCCGAAGGCTTTGCCAGCGAGCAGGACTGCCTGGCGATCGAGCCCGACCAGCTATTCGTCCGGGACGATATCGACGCCATCGTCATGGCACTGCCGCCGCAATTCCATGCCGATCTTGCCGTGCGCGCCGTCGAGAGCGGCAAGGACGTGCTGGTGGAAAAGCCGATCGCGCTGACGGTGCCGGATGCCGAACGCGCGGTGCAGGCGGCCAAGGACAATGGCCGCGTCTTCATGGTCGGCCATGTCCTACGGTTCCATCCCGCCTTCGAAACGCTGAAAGGGCTGATCGACAAGGGCGAGCTCGGCGAAGTCCGCTACATCCACTCGCACCGGCTCGGCCTCGGCAAGTTCCACACCGAGAACGACGCGTTGTGGGACCTGGCGCCGCACGATCTGTCGATGATCCTGGCGATCACCGGCACCGAGCCGATCGACGTGCGCGGCGAGGGGGCCGCGCTGCTCGACAATCTCAGCGACTTCGCGCATCTGCACATGCGCTTTCCCAACGGACTGCGCAGCCATCTCTTCACCTCGCGGCTCAATCCCTATCGCGAGCGGCGGCTGACCGTGGTCGGCACCAAGGCGATGGCGGTGTTCGACGATGTCGAGCCATGGGAACGCAAGCTTGCCGTCTACCGCCATGCGGTGTGGCAGGATAGCGGCCAATGGGCCTTCACCACCAATGAGCCATCCTATGTCGCGGTTGCCCAGGGCATGCCGCTGACGCGCGAGCTGGAACATTTCATCCAGTGCATCGAGACCCGTGCCGAGCCGCGCACCAGCGGCGAGGAAGCGATCAGGGTGCTGCGCATCCTGACAGCGGGCACCGTCACGCACACCAAATCCTGAACCGTTTGGAGATTCTACTCCGGCGGCCAATCGAGTGCGTCTTCTGCGCTTCCGAAACGGTCTCCGAGAGGACGGGGCCCCTATTCCGCGGGGACCTGCGCCGGCTGGGCAGCAAGCCGGGTCAGCATGGCTTCGGCCTCGGCGCCACGCTCCGAGCGCTCGATGAAGCCGCCGCCGAACACGCGGGCCTCGTTGCCGTCATCGGAGTAGAGCACGCAGGCCTGGCCCGGCGCGATGCCGGACTCGCCGTCGACCAGTTCCACCCATGTGGCGCCGGCACGATGATGCAGCACGGCCGGGCGCGGCGGTCGCGTCGAGCGAACCTTGGCGAATAGCTCCAGGCCGCCGGCGGGGACGTCCGTGAGCGGTCCGTCGCCAAGCCAGTTCATGTTGCGCAGATAGATCTTGTGCGTCTCCAGCGCCTCGCGCGGGCCGACCACGACGCGAGCGCGGTCGGCATCGAGATGGACGACGTAAAGCGGCTCGCCGGAAGCGATGCCGATGCCGCGGCGCTGGCCGATCGTGTAGCGCAGGATGCCCTCATGGCGGCCGAGCACGCGGCCGTCGATGTGGACGATGTCGCCTGGATTGGCGGCGGTCGGCTTCAGCTTGGCGATGATGTCGGAATACTTGCCCTGTGGCACGAAGCAGATGTCCTGGCTGTCCTGCTTGGCGGCAACCGTCAGCCCCATCTCCTCGGCAATGGCGCGAACCTGCGGCTTCGACAGGCCGCCGAGCGGAAAGCGCAGATAATCGATCTGCGCCTGCGTGGTGGCGAACAGGAAATAGCTCTGGTCACGGTCGGCGTCGACCGGCCGGTAGAGCGCGCGGTGGGCGCCGTTGGCACCGGAGCGGATATAGTGGCCGGTGGCCAGCGCGTCGGCGCCAAGCTCCTTGGCGGTGGCCAGGAGGTCTGCGAACTTCACAGTCTGGTTACAGGAAACGCAAGGGATCGGCGTCTCGCCGGCGACATAGCTTTCGGCGAAGGGATCGATGACGGCCTTGCGGAAGCGCTCTTCATAGTCGAGCACATAATGGGGGATGCCGAGCGTCTCGGAGACGCGGCGGGCATCGTCGATGTCCTGCCCGGCGCAGCATGAGCCAGCCCGATGCGTCGCCGCGCCATGGTCGTAGAGCTGCAAGGTGACGCCGACGACATCATAGCCTTCGCGCTTCAGCAGGCCAGCGACGACCGATGAATCGACACCGCCCGACATGGCGACGACGATGCGGTTGGTTTCGGGACGTCCGGGAAGATCGAGACTGTTCATGATGCTTTCGTTCTACGCGGCGTCTCAATGCCAATGTCGAGAATATAGGTCAAGCTTTACCGGCGCGCCAGCGTGCGGGGCGATTCATCGGCTGCGATCGATCCGCGTGAGGGGATGCTTTGCCCCGGCGAACATTGGTTTCTTCCCCGGCAAACCAGGGTTTGCGGGCAGATGGTTCAAATGCCGGCGAAAAGACTAACGCGGCGTTCATGATCCTTACCTAGTCATTAGGGTCTGCTTAGGCAATTTTTAAAGCTGTGGCGGTAACGTGGCGGGGATTGGGTCTTTGAGTTTTTTGTAGAGAGTACGATGACCGATCTGGTTAGACCGAGAGTCAAATATGTTATTGGGCCTGATGGCAGCCCTCTTACGATTGCCGATCTGCCGCCGACGAATACACGTCGCTGGGTTATCCGGCGTAAGGCGGAAGTGGTTGCGGCAGTGCGCGGCGGGCTCTTGAGCCTGGACGAGGCATGCCAACGCTATAAGCTCACCACCGAGGAATTCCTGTCCTGGCAGGCGTCGATCGACGAATATGGCCTTGCCGGGCTGCGCACGACGCGCATCCAGCAATACCGACATTAGCAATTCGCTTCAGGAACGGCGATCGTGAGTTAAGGGGCGGCGCAACCGCTTCTTTTCGCCGTTCTCGATTTCTCGCTGCATGGACGTGCTCGCCGACCTGCGGAGGGCGAGACGTGATCGCGCGCTTCTTCGCGCCTTTCTTCTTAAACGTGCGAGACGAAGGCCGCGCCCTGTGATCGGGCAGGGCGAAATCTACGTCACAAACGAGCCAAGAAAGTTGTCGACCAAATCCTCTTTCGTCTCCGAAAAAAGACTTTCGATGGTGAGGTCCATCTCTTTCTGAGCGATGATAGCGTCGATCTGTGCGGTTGGCAGGGGACTGGTGAATCGGCAACTCAGCGCGTGCTGTGTTCTTTGAACCAGATAACAGCTTACGAGTTCGGATTTATCATCGCCAAATTGCAGGTAAAAGTAATCCGGCCTGCCGGAAAAGCTGCCGACATACAGCGCCGCTCCACCCTCGGACAGGTCCAGCATGCGGAAATTGGCGCTCTGTACCTCGCGCAAGCCATGTGACGGAAAGATGAGGCGAACAAGGAAATTGACGTTCCTTCGAACCCATCTGCGCTTTTCCTCGACGCCGCCAGAATGTTCCACGGGTTTTGTCCCAAGATCCAGGAGTCAAAGTATTCATCAGCACTTCGCCAGCTTGGATTAAAAACCTTAAGGACCGATAAGAGGTACTGCTCGAATTGGTTATTCCGGTATGACTTGGCGAGCGCGTGTCCGCTTCTTCAACATCGCCTCTCTTGTGTCACGGTCGAGCGAGACGATCGCGCCGCGGGCGTTTCGCCACAAGGGCGCGACGACGCGCGCCCTTGTTTTCCGAAGCGAGCCCGTGGAACTCAGATCGACAGCACAACCTTGCCGATCGGCTTGGTCGCAAGGTGAGCGTGAGCACCTGCTGCCTGGTCAAGCGGGAAGCTCTTCGCCACATGGACGGCGAGCTTGTTCGCATCGATCAAGCGAGCCAATTCCAGCAGGCCCTCCCTGTCGGGCACGACGTGCATACGCTCGACCCGGATGTCGCGCACACTGGCCTGCGCTCTGGTGTCGTCGTTGACATCGAGCAATGACACCAGCACGCCGCCACGCTTGAGCACCTTCAGCGAGCGTTCGGCGTGGTCGCCGCCCATTGGATCCAGCACCAGATCGATGTCGCGAACATGGTCGGTGAAATCGCCCTTGGTGTAATCAATGACCTCGTCGGCGCCGAGTTTGCGGACGAAGTCGAGTTTTTGCGGGCTCGCGGTGGCGATGACGTAAGCACCGCGCGCCTTGGCGATCTGCACCGCGAGATGACCGACGCCGCCGGCTGCCGCGTGAACCAGCACGCGCTGGCCCGATTCCAGCCCGCCATGGCGGACCAGGCCCTGCCAGGCGGTGAGGCCTGCCAGCGGCAGGGCGCCTGCCTGGTTATGGTCGGCGCCCTTTGGCTTCAGCACGATTTCATCGGCGGGAACAGCGGCCAGTTCGGCATAGGCCGCGGCCTGTTTGGGAAAGCGCGGCATGCCGAACACCTCGTCGCCGATCCGCAGGCCGGAAACGCCGGCGCCCAGCGCTTCAACAGTTCCCGAGATATCCCACCCCAGGATAAAGGGCGGCTCGCCGAGCAATGGGAAGTAGCCGGCTCGAACGGCACCATCGACCGGATTGATGCCGGCCGCCTTGACCCGGACCAGCACTTCGCCTGCCTTTGGCGTCGGATTGGGCTGGTCGGTGACGAAGAGAACGTCGGGTCCGCCGACGGAATTCTGGATAGCGGCGCGCATTGGGATATCTCCTGTTTGGTTGGCGTCACTATCATTTGGATAGTAATGGCTTCTTGTCTAGTATGTACCTTCATGATATATACGAACCCCATGGATAGTGATGACGACCACGGTTTCGGCTATGATGCGTTCCGGCGAACGTGCCCATCGCACACAGTGCTGGAAATGCTGGCCAGCAAATGGGTCTATCTGGTGGTTTGCGCGCTGCGCAAAGGCCGGCTGCGCAACGGCGAGCTTGCGCGCAAGCTCGAAGGCATCACGCCGAAGATGCTGACGCAGACGCTGCGCGTTCTCGAGCGTGATGGACTGGTGCGGCGCGAGATATTCCCGGTCATCCCGCCGCGCGTCGAATATGAACTGACGGATCTCGGCCAGAATCTGGCGGGGCTGCTTACCCAGATCCGGTCATGGGCGGAGCAGCATGCACCGGACATCAAGGATGCGCGGGCAAAGGCAATTGCCGGAAACGAAGGGGACTGGGCCGCCTAGGTGGCTTGCAGTTCTCTTGGCAACTTTCCCCGCCAAGGCCTGGAGCCGAGAAGCGCTAATGCAGAGGGCGGCAGGGCAGCTTCAGCCGATCATGGCACTGCGGCCGCCGATCTCGGCTTCGCGGACCTTGGTGTCGCGTGACTCGAGCATTTCCGCCTTGGAAAGCTCCGCTTCAGCTTCGCCGAGTAATGATTCGGCAGTGCTTCGCTGCTGAGCGAGGTCACTTTGCGAATTTCTGAGGTTGTCGCGGCGCAAACGCGCAGCCTTGGCGAAGGTCGGATAGGCGAAATGGTTGATGTCGGTTATGCCGGCCTTCTTTTCTTCAGCGGTGATCTGAAGCTCCAGCTCGACGGCCATGCGTTCGAACTCTGCGATCATCATGTCGAGTTGCAGCAGCTGCCGCCGCTTCTCATTCACCTGAAACTGTTTCAGCCGAACGAGGTTTTCACGTGACTTCATGATTCGGTACTCCCGGAAACGCACACCCGCATCTATCGTCCAAACCACCTGGAAGGGCCCAGGCCGCACCCGTGTCCACCGCCTTTCCCCGAACTATGGGAAACAAAACCCTAAAGTTTTTTGCCGGCGGTAACCATTCGTTTACGGGCATTGTTAATCATACGGGTCAGGACTTAAGGCCGGGTAAAAATTCCGGCTGCCGATGCGAAGCGACGTCGATGAGTCCCTGGAGTCACTTAGTCCAGATTGTTGATGTGTTGCATTAGGAATTTGGTTCTGAGATTCGTTATTGGATTCAAGAGGGTGTAGAAAGAGGTTAAAAAATCTGGTACCGTCATGGACGGGAAATTAGGTTTTGTTAACCATTTAATGGCAGCCTCGGCACAAGGCAACCACTGCTCCGGGTCCGGACGGGTCGTGAAATGGTCCGGCAGCAGAAAAGGGGAATGAAATGCGTGTTCTGCTGATAGAAGATGACAGTGCAACCGCACAAAGCATCGAGCTGATGCTGAAATCGGAAAGTTTCAACGTCTACACGACCGATCTCGGTGAAGAGGGCGTCGATCTAGGCAAGCTCTACGATTACGACATCATCCTTCTCGATCTCAACCTGCCTGACATGTCGGGCTACGAGGTGTTGAGAACGCTTCGTCTTTCCAAGGTAAAGACGCCTATCCTCATCCTCTCCGGCATGGCCGGTATCGAGGACAAGGTACGCGGCCTCGGCTTCGGCGCCGACGACTACATGACCAAGCCGTTCCATAAGGATGAACTGGTCGCCCGCATTCATGCTATCGTGCGGCGCTCCAAGGGGCACGCCCAGTCGGTCATCACCACGGGCGACCTGGTGGTCAACCTCGACGCCAAGACCGTCGAAGTCGGCGGCCAGCGCGTGCACCTGACCGGCAAGGAATACCAGATGCTGGAGCTGCTCTCGCTGCGCAAGGGTACGACGCTAACCAAGGAAATGTTCCTCAACCACCTTTATGGCGGTATGGACGAGCCTGAGCTGAAAATCATCGACGTCTTCATCTGCAAGCTGCGCAAGAAGCTCGATGCGGCATCCGGCGGCCAGAATTACATCGAGACGGTCTGGGGCCGCGGCTATGTGCTGCGCGAACCCGAGGACATCCGCGTCAGCGCCTGAGCGAAGAATACTTTCGAACTTATTCAATAAAAAACCCGGCTTTGCCGGGTTTTTTGCGTGATTGGCTGATAAGCGTCTGATTTACGCAATTACCAGCTGAAAACCGTCACGCACTTTTCCTGGAAACGCTCACTGCGACCGAATCAGGCGCGATCCTCAAGGCGCGAAAACGCTCGAGCAATTGCGACCGGTTGAACGGCTTCAAAAGATAGCCCTGAGCTCCAGCGCGCTTGGCCCGCATGATCGAAGCGATATCGAGCTCGACCAGTGAAACCAGGATCTGCGGCTTTATCGGGCTCTCCATGGCACGCACGCGACGGATAAGATCGACCGCCGCTATGTCAGGCAAGGCGCCGTCGACGACGATGATGTCGGGCATATCGGCGGCGCACATCTCCAGCGCGTCAAGTCCGCTGGCGGCCTCGATAATAACCATTTCGGAACCGCCCAGGATGCGCTTTGCAACCTTCCTGATGACGCTTGAATCGTCGACGAACATGCAGCGTTTCATATCCGGGTCCTCTCTGCCGTCTGGCCGTCCGGTAGCATCCGGGGCATTCAGACGCAGCATAGGCCAATCTGGTAAAGAAGCCGAAAAGGCGTTAGGTAAAATTTTTGCAAAGATGGCGGCTGCTGGCTTTTATTCGCGAATGCTTCATTGCCGCCCTGGCAACCAAAAGCATTTCATGTCGTTGAGCCCGAAACTACAGATTTCGCTGGCAAAATACTTCGGTGTTTCTCGACGACGCTATCAGGCTGCCGAAAGCACGATCTCTTCCGGTGTCGCGTGGATCGATATCGTCATGCCAGCTTCACGCGCCAGAAGCAGCGTGTAGTAGGGTTGCACGGAATGGGCGTCGATCGGTTCCTCCGGTTTATGACCGGAATGCAGCTCGAGGAATTTCGGCGGCACGCGCAACATCGGGCCGCTCGACGCAAGCGCGAAACGCGGCTCGGTCTCGAGATTTTCCAGCGTCACGGAGAGCTTGCCGCCGCGCGGAATGGCGGCGTTGGCGACGAGGATCAGGTTGAGCAGCAGCTTGACCTTGTTCTTGGGCAGCAGCGCGCGGGTTCCGTTCCAGGTCAGTTCCGGTTTCTCGTTCTTGAGGAAGGCGATGGCGACCGCTTCGGCATCGCCGGTATCGATCAGCATGCCGGCCGAGCCGGCGGCACCGAAGGCGATGCGGGCGAACTGCAGGCGGGCCGAAGCGTTGCGGGCACTCTGACGGATCAACTTCATGGCGTCTTCGTCGGCACCGCCTTCGTCGAGCAGTTCGAGCCCGTTGTTGATTGCGCCGACCGGCGAAATGATGTCGTGGCAGACCCGGCTGCACAACAGCGCTGCCAGGTCGGGTGCGGAAAGGGTGAACAGATCGGACATCGGCGAAAATCCCTGCAAAATTTTATAACTCACGGCCGAGCGATCGATCGTCGCCTGCCCGCACGAATCACGCTCTCTCCTCGGACTTTCTGAATACACAGCGCCCGTGCGTGCAGCAACAAATCCAAATTGTGGTTATGGCAAATGGCGTTCACACAGGCTGCCGACCCCACTTGAGCGACCCCAAACAGCCTTTGAACCGCCATGTTCATGTGGGAGCTTAATGGTTGAAAAAGGATTACGGCATAGTTTGCCCGTAACAGTTACCCCTAACGGCCGGCTAAAAGAGCCGTACGGGGTGCGAGGCGTCGGCGAAGGTGCTCCCTGACGGAGATTGGAAGCATGTTTTCCCGATTCTATGGCCGCAATTTTTTCCGCGTCCGCGACCGGACCTTTGTCCGTGTCATCTCAATGGCGATCGCGCTCATAGGCGTTCTCGTTTTCTCGACTTCGGCCCTGCGGGCCCAGGAATATACCGCTCAGGAGATTGTCGATTCCGGTCACAAGTTTTTCGGCGCGACATCGGGCGGGCTCGCCACGGTCATCGAGAAGATCTTTGCTTCCTACGGCCTGCCCAATGGCTATCTGCTGGGCGAAGAGGGCTCGGGCGCGCTGATCGGCGGCCTGACCTATGGCGAAGGCACGCTCTACACCAAGAATGCCGGCGATCACAAAGTATTTTGGCAAGGCCCGTCGCTCGGCTGGGATTTCGGCGGCGAAGGGTCGCGGGTGATGATGTTGGTCTACAATCTCGACGATGTGGGCAGTCTCTACAACCGCTATGGCGGCGTCGCCGGTTCGGCCTATGTGGTGGCGGGCGTCGGCTTCAACGTGCTGAAGAACAACAATGTGCTCCTGGTGCCGATCCGTACCGGCGTCGGTGCCCGGCTCGGCATCAATCTCGGCTATCTGAAGCTTACCGAGCGCGCTACCTGGAATCCCTTCTGAGCCTATTCTTTGGCTTATGGATGTCGTTCTCCCAAAACCGGGGCCGCTTTCGGCGACATGCGTAAAACTGGCAACGTTGCGGCAAACCCTTGCCGCAACGCTGGATTTCCGCCATGTCAACGTGGCACAGTCAAAAGCGCTCGATGCGCTTTTGCTTGATCTTGTTGCATGTCGGTTCCCAAAACCGGTTCCCACGTTTGGGCGACATGCATTGGTTTGATGGTTGCCGTCCACAACGGGTAGTCACTTGGTCCAGTCGGTCCTGTTCTTCGTCCTCGGCTTTCTCTGCGCCGGCTTTCTGGCGCTTATGGTGGCTCCGGCCATATGGCGTCGCGCCGTCACCCTGACGCGAAAACGTATCGAAGCCTCGATCCCTCTGACGCAAACCGAAATCCAGGCGGACAAGGATCGCATCCGCGCCGAGTACGCCATGTCGACACGCCGCCTCGAAATCATCGCCAAGACGTTGCGCGAGAAGGCAGCTGAACAACTCGTGGAGATCAATCGCGGTCGCGAGGCCCTGAAGGGGCTGGCGGTCGAGCGCATGGACAAGAACCAGGCGCTGACCGAGCTCGGCGCCAAGAACGAGGCGTTGCATCAGCGCGAGAGCGAGTTGCAGCAGCTTTCGGAGCGACTCAAGGAAACCGAACGCAAGCTGGAAAAACGCGCGCTCGAGCTGGAAAAACTGGAGCAGATGTATGACGACGCCAGTTTTTCCTCCAGCAGCCGGCAGATCGAGCTCGTCGCGCGCGAATCCGAAATGCAGAAACTCGCCAGCGACATTGCGCTGCTGCGCGGTCAGCGCAAGGAGGCGGACAGGCGCGGCCAGGAGATCGCGGCCGAAAGCAAGGCAGCACGCGAAGCGCTGAAAGCCGAGAAGAAAAGGACCGCTGAGCTCGACAAGAAGGTCGAACGGCTGCTGGCGACACTTGCCGACCGTGAGGACAAGCTTGACCGCCGCGAAAAGGAACTGGCGCGCATGCGCGAAAAATCGAAAGCCGAAGACAGCGAACCGGGCTTGCGGCTGGTCGGCAAGGCCGGCGAAACCGCCAAGAGCGACGACCTCGACAAAGCAATCGCCAAGCTTGACAGCGACCGGGAGCGCCTAGAGGCGAGGTTGACGGCGCTGGCGCTCGAGAACAAGCGTCTGAAGGCGGATCTCACGGCGCTGTCCGCGTCCAATCCCGCGGACGGCAGCTCCGCCCTGCGCGAGCAGATGAACGAACTCGCGGCGGAGGTCGTCTACCTGACGGCCAAGCTCGAGGGGCCTGGTTCGCCGATCGCCAAGGCCTTGGCGGCCCCTTCGGATGTACGCTCCGGCAACCGCAGTCTTGCCGACCGCGTGCGGGCGCTGCAGAAGGCTGACGCGACAAGTTGAAATCAGGTCTCTTTTGCCGAAAAATGATGCAGAGCGATGGCTGATGCGGCTGCGACATTCAGGCTGTCGAAACCTTCCGACATGGTGATCCGCACGGTGTGCAAGCGCGCGAGCAGGCTTTCCGGCAAGCCTTCGCCCTCAGTGCCAAGATAGAGCGCCAGGCGTTCGCTCCGTTGCGCATCGCGGATGTCGGTCTGCCCGCGTGGCGTCAGTGCGAATTGTTCGAAGTTCCGCCGGGCGAGCATTGCCGTGAAGCCGGCGGCGTCGGTGAACGATGCGAAAGGGATCTTGAGCGCGGCGCCGACCGAAACGCGGATCGCCTTGCGGTAGAGCGGATTGCAGCATGTCTCATCCAGCAGTATGGCGTCGGCACCAAAGGCGGCGGCGTTGCGGAAGATCGAACCTATATTGTCATGATTGGCGATGCCGACGAGCACCACGACAAGCGCCCCGGCCGGCAGGGCATCCACAAGGGCCTCGGCAGACTGGGGCGTCCCCTTGCGGCCTATGGCCAGGATGCCCCGATGCATGTGAAATCCGGCGATTGCGTCCATCACCGTGCCGGTGGCGACATAGACCGGAAGGTCGGCCGGCGCCTTGCGCAGGATGTCGCCGAGGCCGGCCAGCCGGTTCTCCAGAACCAGAACCGATTCGGCGCCAAAACGTCCGGCCGAGAGCAGCAGGTCCAGCACCACCTTGCCTTCGGCGACGAAGCGGCCCTGCCGGCCGGCGAGATCGCGCTCGCGGATGTCGAGATAGGCAGCGACCCGCGGATCTTGCGGGTCGTCGATGCGAATGGGATCCATGCGTTCCTCGCGGCCATCGAATCGGCCGGAAATCCAGACCGATTTCGCTACGCTAGCCTTTGGTTTGGAAAGCACAATTCGAGATGGTCAGCCAGCTCCATGCGCCCGGATGGGCGCAGGTTGCTCTGAAATCGCCGACGAGGTCAGCGGCTACAGCACGGTCAGGTTCCCGCACGGCGCAAACGGTGCGCCATCTGGGACAAGTCATCCTTGCCGCTGCCGAAAATGCCGTCCAGCATGACAAGCAGTTCGCGCACGGCGTCGGATTTGCAGGAATAATAAATCATCTGGCGGTCACGGCGGGTGTCGACGAGGTCGAGCGCGCGCAACTTGGCCAGGTGCTGGGATAGTGCCGATTGACTGAGCATCACCTTCTCGGCGATGGCGCCGACCGACATTTCACCGTCGGCAAGATAGCTCATGATCAACAGCCGCTTCTCATTGCCCATCAGCATGAGAAATTCGGCCGCAGATTCCGCGTTGACGATTAGCTTTGTCGAGACCATTGATGCCCCATGCTTCTTGTTCATCCCGACGCCATGGGGGCGATGGCGTCTGATTCCATAAACTCACTTGTGAACCGGCGCTGGCGATTCAGCGTCACCAACAAAAGGTAGAGCATTTCAGTTAAATCTCAAGTGTTGCTTTTAATCAAGCAAAATTAAGGCCAGTCCCGGTATCGGCCGAGGCCCGGCCAACCTTGGCCATTTCGACCAGAACGTGTCGTAGTTCGCGCGCTGCGGCCAATGGTTGTGGGAAGAAGACCCGGCAAACATGATCGCCCGACATCAGATCCATACCATCGGCATCGAAACCGGTGACGGTCCAGTCGTTGCCGGATGCTGTCGCGAAATGCCGGGCATACACGGCGATCGCGTCAAGATGGTCAGCGTTCATGTGATCGATGGCGGATTGCTCGCTCGCCGCCAGTTCCTCGACGATCGGCCCGCTGGTGAGCAGATCCGACTGATCGAGATGATAGGCCTTGCCGAAACCTCCATTGAGGCTGGCGCGTTGCGGCTCGAGGCGAAAGATCGAAAAGTCGCCAAGACCGGCATAAAGTTTCGCCTTCGGGTTGCGGTTGAGATAGCGGCGCTCGGTGCGGGCATGTTCGCTTGATCCGCGCTCGAGCCGTGCCGCCTTGCAGACCAGTGTCAGGCGCGGGTGCGCCAGCGGGTCGCCCTTGCCGGGTTCGCCAAGCAAAAGGGAGCAGCGCGGATCGGCAAGCATGGCACCGGTGTGCGCCGAGAGCATCGACACCAGGATCAGCGGCGCGCCATCGATGTCGGTGGCCACACCGACCCGACTGGCCAGCGGCGAGCCGGTTTGCGGTTCGATCACCGCCAGCGCGCCAAAGCGGGCGTTGCGCAGAAGCGTCTTCGCCAACCGGATCGCTTCGGCGTCCGTCTCGCGGATCACGCCCTTCTTCGGCTCGTCCATGGCATCACCGCAATAAGTGGATTCTCTTTCTCCAATTATCTGTCGAACAAACCGGATTTGACAAGGTCGTCGATCTCGTTTTTCGAAAACCCGAAACGTGCCAGCACCGTCGACGGGGCGAGATCGCTGTCGGCAGGCTTGGTCGCCGGTGTCTGCTGTGAGCCGGAAAAACGTGGCGCCGGGGCAGGGCGCTCAAATGCACCCGCGGTCACGAAGGCGTTGCGCGCCCGATTGTGTGGGTGCTGCTTGGCCTCATGCAGCGACAGGACAGGCGCAACGCAGGCGTCGGTTTGGGCAAACAGCAGGTCCCAGTCGTCGCGCGATTTCTGCCGTACCCGATCGGCGATGGCCGCGCGCATCGGCGGCCACAGTGTCTTGTCGTACTGACCGGACACAAAGCGCTCGTCGAGCGGCAGCAGTCTGGCGAATTCGGCGAAGAATTGCGGCTCGAGGCAACCGACAGCGATATGGCGTCCGTCTGATGTCTCATAGGTGTCGTAGAAGGGTGCGCCGGAATCGAGCAGGTTCGCGCCGCGATTTTCGCTCCACAACCCGGCCGCGGTGAAAGCGTGCAAGGGCGCCGCCAGCATCGAGGCGCCTTCGACCATCGCGGCGTCGACGACCTCGCCGCTGCCCGTGCGCGAGCGTTGGAACAGGGAAGCCAGCAGACCGGAAACCAGCATCATGGCACCACCGCCATAATCGGCGACTAGGTTGAGCGGCGGGACGGGGCGGCTGTCGGCGTGGCCGATCGCGTGCAGCACGCCGCAATAGGCGAGATAGGTGATGTCGTGGCCGGCGCGGCCGGCGAGCGGGCCGTCCTGGCCGAAGCCGGTCATGCGGCCGTAAATCAGCCCCGGGTTGCGCGCCAGCATCGCTTCCGGGCCGAGGCCAAGCCGTTCCATGACACCGGGGCGAAATCCTTCGAGCAACACGTCCGCCTTTTCGGCCAGACGCAGCATCAGATCGGCGCCGTCCCGGCGCTTCAGGTCGAGACGCAGTATGGTGCGGCCATGGCGATCGATATTGTACTCATCCGGGAGTGACAGGAGCGGTCGGCTGGTCCCCTCCCGTTCGATGCGCAGCACTTCGGCGCCCATCTCCGACAGCATCAGGCCAGCCAGCGGCACGGGCCCCAGCCCAGCCATCTCGATCACCTTCAGCCCGACAAGCGGGCCGGTCTTGCCGGCAGCGGACGGGCCGGTGCTCATGTCCGTCTATTTCGGCGCCATGCGGATGGCGCCGTCGAGACGGATGGTCTCGCCGTTCAGCATCTGGTTTTCGATGATGTGCAGGGCGAGAGCGGCATATTCGGATGGTTCGCCCAGGCGCGACGGAAAGGGCACGGCGGCGCCCAGCGAATCCTGCACCTCTTGCGGCATGCCGGCCATCATCGGCGTCTTGAAAATGCCGGGCGCGATGGTGCAGACGCGGATGCCGGAACGGGCAAGATCGCGCGCCACCGGCAGCGTCATGCCGACGACGCCGCCCTTGGAGGCCGCATAGGCCGCTTGGCCGATCTGGCCATCATAGGCAGCGACAGAGGCAGTGTTAACGATGACGCCGCGCTCGCCGCCTTGCAGCGACTCGAGCTTTGACGCGCGCTCGGCGACGAGGCGGATCATGTTGAACGTGCCGATCAGATTGACCTCGATCACCTTGCGGTACTGATCGAGGGGATGGGGACCATCCTTGCCGATCGTCTTCACGCCAATGGCGATGCCGGCGCAATTGACCAGGATCCGCGGCTCGCCAAGCCTTTCGGCGACGTCGACGAATGCGGCGGTCCCACTGTCGGCGCTGCTGACATCGCACTGCACGGCAATGCCGTCGATCTCGGCCGCGACCTTGGCAGCGCGGTCGATACCGACGTCGAAGATGGCGACACGGGCGCCCTTGGCAGCCAGCGCGCGCGCCGTTGCCTCGCCAAGGCCGGAGCCGCCACCGGTAACGATCGCGATCTGGCCGTTCGGGTTCATGGCGTCATCCTTTTGATCTCAGGAACAGTGGGACAGATCAGGCGCCAGATCGATGGGGAAGGTCAAGCCATCGCCGCGAGCGCGGCAATCCTGGCCTGATCGGCGTGGCAGACCTCGCCCGAGAGCCTGGCCACCGCGCCCGGCACGATCTCGTGCGACAGCAAGCGGTCAAGATCGACAGGGCGCGGCATCGAAATCTGGCCGCGTGGGATGCGTTTGAAGCCGAGCGGCCCATAGTAGGGCTCGTCCCCGACCAGCATGACCGCGGGCGCACCGGTCTTCGCGGCGGCCTCCAGCGCGATCGCCACCAGCCGGCGGCCGATGCCGAGATTCTTGAAGGCCGGCCGCACAGCAAGCGGCCCGAGCATCAGCGCGCGACCGGCGCCGGCGGCGATGCGGGTCATGCGCACCGAGGCGACGACAATGTCGCCGTCGACGGCGACAAAGGACAACGAGCGTTCGTGCCCTCCGGCTTCGCGGATCTTGTAGGCGGCCAGCACAAAGCGGCCGGGCCCGAAGGCTTCGTCGTTGATGGCTTCGATCTGGGGGTTGTGCGCCGGGGTTTCCAGCAGGTATTTCACGTCGGCAAGGCTCATGGTCTTTGCGATCCGGTAGAATGAGGAAAGGTTTGCTGCAAACGGCAGCATGCGCCAGTCAGCGCTTCATCAAGCGCGGGCGCCCTTTCGTCGTCGGTCAAACCGGATTAAAGCAAAGTCGAACATGCGGATTGTCCGCTAGCACCAATTTCCCGCCGCTGCAATCGGCCGCTTCTGTCCGCAGTTTCGGCCAAGTGACGGTCTGTTCAGCACCTGACGTCTTAGACGGGGCAACCCTGTGCCTACATGCAATGGCGAGAGACAAGGAGATTTGCATGGGATTGCTGGTCGAAGGCAAGTGGCAGGATCGTCGGTATACGACGGACAACGGCGGCAGGTTCGTACGGACGCAATCGCAATGGCGCGACTGGATCACCGTTGACGGGGCGCCGGCCGCAGGCCGAACGCGCGGCTTCAAGGCCGAGCCCGGCCGCTATCATCTCTATGTCTCGCTTGCCTGTCCGTGGGCGCACCGGACGTTGATTTTTCGCGCATTGAAGAAGCTGCAAGACGTAATATCGGTGTCGGTGGTGCATCATTTCATGGGCGCCAATGGATGGACGTTCCTGGCAGAGGACGGCGCCACTGGCGACACGCTTTACGGCCTCGACTTCCTGCACCAGATCTATACCAAGGCCGATCCCGTCTATTCAGGCCGGGTGACGGTGCCGGTGTTGTGGGACAAGAGGGAGCAGACCATCGTCTCCAACGAATCTTCCGAAATCATCCGGATGCTGAATTCAGCCTTCGACGAATGGGGTGATGCCGGCCTCGATTTCTATCCGCACGCGCTGCGCGGCGAAATCGACAAGGTCAATGAACTGGTCTATCCCGCGGTCAACAACGGGGTCTATCGCGCCGGCTTCGCCACGACGCAGGCCGCCTATGAGGAAGCATTTGGAGAGCTGTTCTCTGCGCTCGATGCGCTGGAAGGCCGGCTGTCGAAGCAACGCTATCTCGTCGGCGATCGCTTTACGGAAGCTGATTGGCGGCTATTCACCACGCTGGTGCGCTTCGACCCGGTCTATGTCGGCCATTTCAAATGCAATCTGCATCGCATAGCCGACTACCCAAACCTGTCGAATTATCTGCGCGATCTTTACCAGGTGCCTGGTGTCGCCGAGACCGTGAACCTGCACCACATCAAGGCGCACTATTACGGCAGCCACGAAACGATCAATCCAACGCGGATCGTGCCTGTCGGGCCGAAACTGGATTATGGCGCACGGCATGACCGGGCGCGGTTCAGCAAGGCGGCGGCCTGATCTACCAGTGAGGCGAGGGCTGCTCGCCGCCAAAAACCTCGGCGATCCGGCGCAGCGTTGCAGGTGTCGTTCCTTGCGGCAGGCGATCGAGCGGGAAGAAGCCGGCTTCGGCGATCTCGTGGTCCGGAAGTTTGGGTGCCGTCTGGCTGAAGCGTTCGATGACGTAGAAGCCGACATGGTCGCGCCGGCTGGCGTGGCGGTTGAAATGCATCGATTTGAACACCGGCGGGGCGGTCAGCGCGATGTTGCCCTCCTCGGCCAATTCACGTGCAAGCGCCTCGGCAAGCGTCTCGCCTACTTCGACACCGCCGCCGGGAAGCTGCCAGCCCGGAACATAGGTGTGGCGAATGAGGAAGACGGAATTGGACGCGGTGTCGTGGACCAGGCCGCGCACCCCAAGCGTCATAGGGCGCCGCAGCACGAAATAGAGATGGAACAGCCTGGCCCTCAGACCTGCCCAGCCAGTCTGGCGAAAGGCCTTCTCGGGATCACTCCTCATCACCAGCCAAACCGCAGGTGGAAAGCGGGGCGCGCCTCGCATATGAAGGAGAAATGTTCAGGCTCGCGCATATTTCCGATGTCCATCTGGGGCCGCTCCCCGATGTATCCTATCGCGATCTCGCGTCCAAGCGCGTGCTTGGCTATGTCAACTGGCAGCGCAACCGCCGCCGCCACATGCATGACGCCGTCATCGACACGATCGTCGCCGACATCAAGGCGAACACGCCTGACCACCTCGCCGTCACTGGCGACCTGGTCAATCTGGCGCTCGACGGCGAAATCGAGATGGCCAGGCATTGGCTGGAGACGCTGGGGCCGCCGCATGACGTTTCGGTCGTTCCGGGTAACCACGACGCCTATGTACCGGGCGCCTTCGACAAGGTCTGCCGATCCTGGGCGGCGTGGATGAGTGGCGACGGCATCAACACGCCCGTCGACCGCAACGCGTTTCCCTATCTGCGGGTGCGCGGCGACGTCGCGCTGATCGGCGTCTCGACGGCGCGCGCCACAGCACCCTTCATGGCCAACGGCTTCTTCATGGAAGGCCAGGCGGAGCGGCTCCGTAAGCTGCTTGATGCCACGGGCCGACAGGGGCTGTTTCGCGCCATCATGATCCACCATCCGCCGGTGCGTGGCGCGGTCCCGCAGCACAAGCGGCTGTTCGGCATCGCCCGCTTTCACAAGATCATTCGGCGCCATGGCGCCGAACTTGTCCTGCACGGCCATTCGCATCTGCCGTCGCTGTTCTTCATCGGCGGTCGAGGCGTCAGGATCCCGGCGGTCGGCGTTGCTGCCGCAGGCCAGGCACCGGGCGGCAAGCCCCCAGCGGCGCAGTACAATCTGTTCGACATCGACGGCGAAAAGGGCAATTGGCGGATCCGGCTGACGCGGCGCGGCCTGACCGGGCCGTCCATACCGCCATCCGATCTGCAGACGCTTGAGCTTGGCGCGGAGCCCGGAGCCGTTATGGCCGCAAGCTGACAATCATGCCGACGAGACGGTCCCACAACAAGACGACCGACACCACCAGGCCGACCAGGGCACCGGCGGCGATCAGGCCAAGCCCGGACAGAAAGGTCGCCCAGCCGTTGCCGCTCGTCGCTGCGCGCAGCGGCGGTTCGGCTTCCGCTACATCGGCCCGTTTCATGCCGGCGACAGCCGGCTCGACCCCGCCTTCCATCATCCTCTGACGCTCGACGATGCGCTCGGCGACATAGCGCGTCACGGAATCGGCAACCGCTTTCATCTCGGTCGATTCGGCAAGCACCATCCGGCCGATGCGGGTGTCCTTGAGGAAGCGATAGGTGCGGCGGTCGCGTCCCATGGCAACATGGCTGACGGCGTCGATCCACAGGCGCGGCTGCAAGCCGGACGAGACGACAAAGTCGAAATTGTCCATGTCGGCCGGAACATCGGCAAAAACCGGCGCCAGCTCGGCGGCAAGCAGATCAAGGCGCATGCGATGCGCCTCGCGCATATCGACTACGACGTCATCGCGGTCGGCGAAGGCATTTTTCACATCGCGGATGGCATCGGATAGTTTATTCGACTGATCGATGGTCTTCTCGCCTGCTTCCTTCATCGGCGTTTGCCTCGCGGGTTTGGTTAACACGGGGTTAACACAGCCGCCGGCAAAATGCACTGGCGAGATGGACGGCATTGAGGCGCGGACGAAGCCTATCGTGCGCGAAAAGGATCAGCTGGCCGCTGCGGCGAATTTCTGGCGACGCGACGCGGCGCGACGGTTGGTGTTGCGGCGAATAATCTCGGCGACGAGGTCGGGGGCTTCTTCGGCCAGCATATGGCCGGCCTCCAGCACATGGTGCACATGAAAATGCGCCGGCAGATCATCCGCCTGGGCAAAGGGCAGCACCGCGTCGTCCGTTCCCCAAGCTACCATCACCGGCATCTTCAGCCCGCCGAGGCGATCATGCGGGATAACGCCTTGGCGATCGTCCTTGGTCATGGCGGCTGCGATCTCGATGAGTTTTTCCAACTGGCCGGCTCGCCTACGCATTTCCCAGAGGGTGTCCACGATGTGATCGAGCGGCCGGGCTGATGGTCCCGACATGGCGACGAGGCAGGCCCGGATCTCGGACCGATCCGCTGCACCGGCATAGCGACGCAACAATGGTCCGTTGATCTCCGGGCCAATGCCGCCCGGCGCCAGAAGCGTCAGCGAGGCGACTTTTTCGGGCTCGGCCTGCGCCATCAGCGCTGCCACCGCACCGCCCATCGAATGGCCCACGAGATGAAAGCGCCTCAGGCGACGCTGCGAGAGATCGGCGAGCACGGCCCTTGCCGCCACCTTGGCCGGACCGGCCGACGGAAAATCGAGCGACAGCCCATGCCCCGGCAGATCATAGGCCAGCGTGCGGGTGGCAGGCATCAGGGAGGAAATCACCTCGCGCCAGACATCGTGGCAACCGCCGAAACCATGCAGCAGGACAATGGCCTTCGAGCCAGCACCCTGTTCGGCGACAAAAAGCGATGCGGTCATGAATGCTGATTTTTTTGCTGTTATCAGGATGCGGAACACCAATTGTGACTGGATTGCTCCTAGTCAACACGAAGCCAGTAAAATTTTCGCGATTTGTACGGTCGCGGACAGACTTCGGCGACCAACCGCAGCGGCGTTTGGAGACAGGAAACCCACTATTAGGACGTGGCGCGGCCGGCCTGCGGATGTCGATTGGTGTCAGCTTGGGTTGCCAAGCCCGGCAGCGCGCAGCGCCTGGACCAGCCGGTCGGTCAGGTCAGCCGGATATTTCCGCTCGACGAAGGTCGCGCGCGGATCGGCGGCAAATTTTGGGAACTCGGTGGTCAGTTGATTCAGCAAAGTGCTCACTAGATGGTCCTGTCCGGCGGCCTTGGCGCCGATCAGCCGCGCCGCCAGATAGTGCGATTTCGTTGCCGTCGTTCTCAATGCCATGCTGGCCGCGATGGCTTTGTTCATGTCGCCGAGCATGAACTCGCCAACGAACACCCCGTAGTCCCACCATGTCGAGTGCCCGCTGAAGGTCTCTGCCGCATGGTCAAGGATCGGCGTTCCCTCCGCGTATCGGCCGGCGAAGATCAGTCCGTAGCCATACGCGGCGGCCATGCCGAGATCATACGGATTGAGTTCATAGGCCTTGCGCATCCAGCGGATCGCTTCGTCCGTATTGCCGAGGCGCGAACTGACATAGCCGTAGGAGCGATGCGCATAGGGGCTGGTCGGTCCCATCTGCACGCCGCGATGGGCAAACTCCACCGCCTTCTCGATCGTCGCATTGGGCGGATAGGCATAGTGATCGGAGACCGCCTCGAGATGAAGGGAGGCCAGTTCCGAATAGACGAGCGACGATTTCGTGCCGCCATTGGCCAGCTTCTCGAGGCAGCGATAGGCAGTCTCATGCGTCCTGGCGTTCTGGTCGAGATAATATTTGTCGTTGAGCAGCAAACATTGCGTCAGGCCATTTGGCGTACTGGTCTGCTCGATATAGTTGTAGATCGTGCCCGAGGCGGGAAGCGCTGAACTGAGCATGTCTGCGATACGGTCTTCGATCGCCGCAGGAGCGCTGTCGGCAGGCGTCAGATTGCGCGAAAGAAGCACTCGTCCGGACGCCACGCTTTGCAGTTCGATTGTGATGTCACCGGTGCCGGCACCGGGCAGGATATCGAATATGAAGCTTGTGGCATCGTCGTCCGAATCGGCGACGGCATCGCGCCCGATGAAGTCGATCGTATCGAAGCCGCTCAGGCCCGCACGCAGCGATGCGGCGACACGGTTGGCGTACGCGCCTTCAGCCTTGAGGCCGATATAGACTTGCGGCAGGGCATCAGCCATTGCCGATGACGCGATGCTTCCGGTTGTGCCGGCGGTCTCGATCGTTGCCGACATGTCGCCGCCTGCCAGCAAGGCACTGCTGCCCTGACGAAGGATCAGTATGCCCAGCATGGCGATGACCAGGACCATCGCCATCCAGAAGAAGCGGAGATGGCGTACCACCAAGGGCGTGGGTGATGGCGTCTCGGTAGCCAGCAATGCCGCATCCGGCACGCTGGCGTCGTCGGGCCGATCGGCGGATGCAGCGCCGTCCTGCTTCAGATCCGGCAGCCTTATGGCGTTCAATTCATAGGCAGGAACATAGCCGCCGCGCGGAATGGCGATGCGGACAGGCTCGGCAACGCCCTCATTGGCAAAATAGTGCTGCAGAAGCTCGCGCAGTCTGCCTGCCTGCACCCGCACGACGGCATCGGTGGACGGATCGAAATCGCCATCCTTGCCGAAAACATCCATGGCGATGGAGAAGCCTTTGAGCCTGTCGGCTTCTCCGGCTTGTTCACGTTCGACAAGATAACGAAGCAGCTTGCGCGCACGTTCGGATCGTCCGAACGTTTGGCTGGCAAGCAGTCGCTCAAGTGTCTCGCGCACTGCGGGGGCGGCAGGCGTGGCATGCTGCAAGTGTCGATCCTCTCGAAGTCGGCACAGGTTGAGGCGCGATCATATAGGTCCCGCACCGCCACACAAGTATACAACCATTATGTGATCACGTACCCCACCGGATAATTGTTCGGTGGTTAATGTCCCGAAAGATCGGAACCGATCACCAGCTTGCGGCGGTCCCGATCTGCTCTGGTCGTGCGTCAGCCGGCTTTCTTGCCAATTATCCGGTTGGCGGCGGACATCACCGCTTCCAGCGAGGCGGCGACGATGTTGGTGTTGATGCCAGCGCCGAACAGCTTACCGTCAGGATATTCCATCTCGACATAGGAAATGGCCGACGCGTTCGAACCGCGCTGCAACGAGTGCTCGGAATAGTCGAGCACCGACATCTCGACGCCGAGATGGCGCGACAGCGCATCGACGAAGCCGTCGATCGGACCGGTGCCGGTGCCCGATATCGTCACTTCCTTGCCATTGTCGAGGATGACAGCCTCGACAACGCGCCGGCCCTTGATTTCGGTGCTGGGATAGGTGTGGTGATCGAGGAATTTCAACCGCGCGCCGGATTGATCGACATAGGTCTCGAGAAAGCGTTCGTAGATGCGCCTTACCGGCACTTCCTTGCCCTCGGCATCGGTGATCGCCTGGATTTCCTGGCTGAATTCGATCTGCAGATTGCGCGGCAGGTTGAGGCCGTAATCGGCCTGCAGCACATAGGCGATGCCGCCCTTGCCGGACTGCGAGTTGATGCGGATGATAGCTTCATAGCTGCGTCCGACATCGGCCGGATCGATCGGCAGATAGGGCACTTCCCACAGGCTCGTGTTGGCCTTCTTCAACGCCTTCATGCCCTTGTTGATGGCATCCTGGTGCGACCCGGAAAAGGCGGTGTAGACGAGTTCCCCGACATAGGGATGGCGCTCGGGGATCTTCAACTGGTTCGAATATTCGTAGACATCCTTCATCCGGTTGATGTCGGAACAGTCGATCCCCGGATCGACGCCTTGCGTGTACATGTTGAGCGCCAGCGTGACGATGTCGACATTGCCGGTGCGCTCGCCATTGCCGAACAGCGTCCCCTCGACGCGGTCGGCGCCGGCCATCAGGCCGAGTTCGGTGGTGGCGATGCCGGTGCCGCGGTCATTGTGCGGATGCAGCGAGACCAGCAGGTTCTCCCGGTTGTCGAGGTTGCGGCACATCCATTCGATGCGGTCGGCATAGATGTTGGGTGTCGACATCTCGACCGTCGACGGCAGGTTGACGATCAGCTTGTTATCCGGCGTCGGCCTGACGATCTCGGTGACGGCGTTGCAGATCTCCAGCGCCACTTCGAGTTCGGTGCCGGTAAAACTCTCCGGCGAATATTCGAAGCGAAACCCGCCGCCGGCCTTGGCCGCCATGTCGGTGATCATCTTGGCCGCATCGGTGGCGATGCGCTTGATGCCGCCGACGTCTTTTTCGAAGACGACGCGGCGCTGCAATTCGCTGGTCGAATTGTAGAAATGCACGATCGGGTTGGTGGCGCCCTTCAGCGCCTCGAAGGTGCGGGTGATCAGTTCGGGCCGGCACTGCACCAGCACCTGCAGCGAGACGTCGGCGGGTACGTTGCCTTGCTCGATGCACCAGCGGGCGAAGTCGAAATCGGTCTGCGAGGCCGACGGGAAACCGATCTCGATCTCCTTGAAGCCCATGTCGAGCAGCAGGCCGAACATGCGCGCCTTGCGCTCGTGGCCCATGGGGTCGATCAGCGCCTGGTTGCCGTCGCGCAGGTCGACCGAACACCAGATCGGCGCCTTGTCGATGACCTTCGAGGGCCAGGTGCGGTCGGTGAGGCCGACGGTCGGATATGGCTGGTATTTGCGGGCCGCGTCAGGCATGCCCCCGTTCTGGATGCTTCTTTCCACACCCTTGCCTGCTACCGCGGCGTCGGAGCGGACCTCTTCTCGTGCGTTCATTGTCGTTTCTCCCGGCGGCTCATGGATCCACCCTCAGGTGGATTGATGGCGAGCGGCGCCTTTACCAGAATTTCGTTCGCTTGATGTGACTGCCAAGGAGCATGCGCTTGCGCGGCGGTTCGACCGCCGGGCGCTCCTTCAGCGAACCCGGCGATCGCCGATAAGGCCGAGAAGAAGCAGGGTCGACGCCAGCGCGCGCACGGCCTCGCCGGAAAAACCGGTCGGACGGGAAGCGTTGATGGCGCGCGTGTTCATGGCTGATCTCATATAGGAGCAGCTTGTGGGAGGCAAGTGGGACTCAAGTTGACAAAAGACCTGACGACAGCCAGTTCGGCGGTGTCGGCAGCTTTTGTGCCGGTAGCAGGATAGGAATTTTTTCTTGATTTCGTGACCTCAGCTATGGTACATATTCGCCCATGGTGCTGATTTGCGCCAGTGACCCGCCGCGCAGGCGGGTTTTTCGTTTCCGTCAGCCTACGCGCCGGCGAAGGCGCCGAAGGAACCCGTTAACCCGAGTTCGTTGCCCTGGCATGGCGGGGGGAATCTCTAACGCACGTGCTCTTCCCCAGGCGCGGCAAATGCGCCAGACTTGGGCGTCGACGGGGTTGCGATGTCCTGTCGCTGGGAGGGGTCATCCATGAATTTCGTGTTCTTCTCGCCGCATTTTCCCGCCAATGGCGCGGATTTCTGCGACCGTTTGAAGAAGGCTGGAGCAAGGGTGCTGGGCATCGGCGACGCACCCTATGAGGCACTCGACGCCAAGCTGAAGGCGGCGCTTTCGGAATATTACCGTGTCGCCGACATGGAAGACTACGATCCGGTGTTCCGGGCGATGGGCCATTTCATCCACAAATGGGGCCGCATCGACCGTTTCGAATCGCTCAACGAGCACTGGCTGGAGCTGGAAGCCAACATCCGCACCGACTTCAACATCTATGGCACCAAGCTCGATTTCGTGAAGAATCTGAAGCGCAAGAGCCGCATGCGTGCCTTCTTCCGCAAGAGCGGTGTCGACACGATAGCGCAGCGCAAATGCTCCGACCGCGCTGGGGCCATGACCTTCATCCGCCGCGTCGGCTATCCGGTGGTGGTCAAGCCGGACAGCGGCTCGGGCGCCTCGAACACCTTCAAGATCTCCAACGCCAGGGAGCTCGACCAGTTCTTCAGGGTCAAGCCCGAGGACGTGACGTTCGTCATGGAGCAGTTCATCGAGGGGCTGGTGGTGACCTTCGACGGGCTGGTCAATCGCGACGGCGAGGTGGTGCTGGCGGCGAGCCATCGTTACGACCAGAGCGTCATGGAGGTGGTCAACAAGGATCGCCACATGAGCTACGTTTGCTTTCCCAGGATCAGCCCGGCAGTCGAGGAGGCCGGCCGCAAGATCCTGAAAGCGTTCGACGTGCGCGAGCGCTTCTTTCACATCGAGTTGTTCGAGACCAAGGACGACCGGGTCATCGCGCTGGAGGTCAACATGCGCCCGCCCGGCGCCTGGATGACCGATGCCATCAACTACACCTTCGACATCGACGTCTATGCGGCATGGGCCGAGATGGTGGTCAGGGATGCCGCCGGCGGGCCCTATGAGGGCAAGTATTTCACCGCCTACGCCAGCCGCAAGCGACGCCTCAGCTATTTGCACAGCCATGAGGACGTGTTAGCCGCCCATGGCGACAAGATCGTCCACCATCAGGCCATCGAAGAGGTTTTCAGCCGCGCCATGGGAAATTACGCCTACCAGATGCGCTCGAAGGACGAAGCGGCGCTGCGCAAGGCGGTCGCCTACATCCACGCGGAAAAGGTGTGAGGCGATGGACATCTCCTATCACAAGAGTTTCTCGGACAAGCTCGGCCGCGACATGGAATACAAGCGCTACGGCCACGCCGGCCGGCCGGTGGTGGTGTTTCCGACCTCGCAGGGGCGCTTCTACCAGTTCGAGGATTCCGGCGGCGTAGGCGCACTGGCCGAATTCATCGACACCGGCCGCATCCAGCTGTTCACCGTCGACGGCGTCGATTCGGAATCCTTCTTCGACAATCATGCGGACGCCGCGCATCGTATCGCTCGCCACGAGGCCTATTTCCGCTATGTGCGCGAGGAGGCGCTGCCGGAATTCCTGTCGACAGCCGAGCAAGCCAATGGCGGGCGCAAGCTGAAGCCGCTGTTCTCGGGCTGCTCGATGGGCGGCTACCACTCGTCGAACTTCGTCTTCCGCTTTCCCGAGCTTGCCAGTGGCGTCATCGCGCTGTCGGGCGTCTATTCGGCCGGCGACTTTTTCGGCAAGGCGCTTGAAGGCGACATCTTCTACAATTCGCCGCTCGACTATCTGCCCGGCATCGTCGATCCCAAGCTGCTTGCTCGCCTGAAGGCGCTGCGGCTGATCTTCTGCTGCGGGCAGGGCGCGTGGGAGGAGCGGATGCTGGTCGAGACGCGCCGGCTGGAACAGATCCTGCGTGACAAGTCCATTCCCGCCTGGGTCGACTATTGGGGTGGCGATGTCAGCCACGACTGGCCGTGGTGGCACAAGCAACTGGTCTATTTCTTCGGTCGCTGGCTGGATGAAGACCTGATGCACAGGCTGGATTGAGGTGCGTTGCTCGGCCTGACTCTGGACCCACCTCGCTGCGCAGTCGGATGAGCACATCCGACCTGGCCGTGGCCGGTTCCGGATGCTTTGGCCAGGTTGCAGCGGCGGCAAGCGGCTCCTAGACGTTCCAGAAAAATATGACTCCTATAATCATGTTTTGGTGGAAATACCGGAGCGGCTGTGGCATGGCGGTTGCGGCGAGGCGCCGCGGTGTCTTGTCCCTATCGTTTCGAAGGACTTGGGTGATGGACCAACTGAGCGCGCAGACCCGTATCAGCGATGAGGCAACCAGGTCGGCGATAGAGCGGCTGCGTGCCGAGCACGGCGAATTCGAGATCGAAACCGGCGTTGCCCATCGGTGGGAGCTTCGCCTGCATTACGGCTCGTTGAGCGCCACGCTCGAGGATGACGGCATGCTGATCCGTGTCGCGGCGATGGACGAAACCTGCCTGTCCTACATGAAGATGACGGTTGCCGGCCATGTCGCCGAACATCTTGGCACGGCCAGCGGAGTGCGCTGGCAAGGCGACGGCGTAGACGCCGGCACGCCGGTCTTCTTCCGTGAGATCACAGTGTTGGCGTCGACGCGGATCTCGGCGCATATGCAGCGCCTGCGCTTCGCCGGCAAGGATCTCGTCCGGTTTACCCATGGCGGCCTGCACATGCGGCTGCTGCTGCCGCCGCATGGGCGGCGGCCGGTCTGGCCCACGATAGGTGCCGACGGGCTGCTTGTCTGGCCCGCGGGCGACGATGCCCTGACCATACGGGTCTACACGATCCGGGCGGTGGATGCCGCAAGCGGCTGGCTCGATGTCGATTTCGTGCTGCACCCTGGCCAGGACACGCCCGCCGCCACTTTTGCGCAAAACGCACAGGCGGGGGACGTCATCGGCATGATCGGACCCGGCGGCGGCGATGCCCCGGTAGCTCAGACCCTGCTTCTGCTCGGCGATGACACCGCGCTGCCCGCCATCGGCAGGATCCTCGAGCATCTGCCGCCGTCAACCCGCGCCGAAGCACTGGTCGAAGTCGATGGCCCGGATGACCGGATCGCGCTGGCGCAAGGCGACAATATCGACATCACCTGGCTTTACCGGCTCGGCCGTGAAGCCGGCACCGCCGGCCTGCTGCCGGCCGCCTTGCGGGAGCGCAGCCACATGGCGCTTGCCGACGGCCTTTATGTCTGGGCCGGATGCGAATTCGGCGATTTCCGGGAGATCCGCAAGATCGTGCGCAAGCAATGGAGCCTGTCGCGCGACCAGCACCTGGTCACGGCCTACTGGCGCCGGGACGCTCGCAGCGTGGGCGACGACGAGTAACTGTCGATCTCCTATCGACGTTCGCTACCGCGCGAAGCGACGGTTAGTCGTGGCGGGCCAGAAACGCTTCGGTGACAGCCATGCAATCCTGCCTTTCCTCGACATGCGGCATGTGGCTCGAGAGTGGGAAGACATGGCCTTCGACCGTGGGAATATGGTCGAGGAAGGGCTGGACACAGGCTGGCGTGGCTTCATCGAAAAGGCCGCGAAAGGCCAGTGTCGGCGCTTCGATCAGCGGCAGGCGATCGATAACAGTCCAGTCGCGCATGGTGCCGACAACGTGGAATTCATTGGGGCCGTTCATCGTGTGGTAGACGGTGGGATCGGCATCGATGGCGGCAAAGGTGCGCGCCACCTCCGCCGGCCAGGGCACGACGCGGCAGACGTGCCGGTCGTAGAATGCGCGGGTCGCCGCGAGGTAGTCGGGATGGTCCGTCGTCCCGTCCGCTTCGTGGCGATCGAGCGCCTGTCGCACCGTTGCCGGCAGCTCCGCACGCAGTTGCCTCGCGCCTTCGACCCACAGTTTCATCGAGGCGAGCGAGTTGGCGAGCACCAGTGCCTTGAGGCCCGCAGGCCGGCGCACCGCATGCTCGGCACCGAGCATGCCGCCCCAGGATTGCCCGAGCAGGGCGTAACGCTGCTGGATGCCGAGATGGGCAAGCAGCGCATCCAGTTCGCCAAGGAAGAATTCGACCGTCCAGAAGTCGCCGCCCTTGTGCGGCAGATGGGTGGATCGTCCGTTGCCGATCTGGTCGTAGTGGACCACCGCGCGGCCGAAGCCGGCAATGTCCTTGAAGCTGTCGACATAGTCGTGGGTGCAACCGGGACCACCATGAGCAACGACCAGCGGCAGCCTGCCCGACGCCAGGTCTCCCGTCACGCGGTACCAGGTCCTGTATGGCCCGTAGGCGCTGAACCCTTCCGATATTGCAAGCTCGTCCATCGTGTCCTCTGCCTGGCTGGCTCGGCGGCGGCCGCTCATCAGCGGTCTCCGACGGTGTTCGTGGCAAAGGGTATAGAGGCGGACCGGCAAGCGACCAGCTAGCAATAACGTTAGTTTTGATGCTGCCGGCGGGACAGGTCCTGGCCCTGGCTGATCGGCCCGAGCAACCGGTAGTGTGCCGCCAGGGCGATGGCGTGGAAGCGGTTGCGGGCGCCGAGTTTGCGGCTGGCGGCGTTGAGATGCAGCGTCGCGGTCGGCACGCTGCGGCAGATTTCATTGGCGATCTGCTTGGCCGTCAATCCGCAAGCCGCGAGGCTCAGACACTGGCGTTCCCGTGATGTCAGGTGGAAATACTGGCTTGTCCTGGTGCGCTGATCGAACCCGGCATAGACGCAATCGTGGAACAGGTGACCGAGGTCGCCTATGCCGGGCAGCATCCCTTGTGCCTCGGCTTCGAAATTCGGCTCCGGATCAAGGCGGATGGCGGTGAAGGTGGCGAGATCGCCGCCGTCGAAGCGGATCGGTACCGTCACGCCGCATGTCATCTTGGTGTCCAAGAGATAGCCTATCACCGGGTCATGCTTGCGCTGCAGGATGCGTCGCATGACCGGGCTCTGCGACCCTTTGTGCGACCACAGAAATGGTCGCGACACCGCGAGTGCAGCCTCCTGCACCGGATCGAGTTGATAGTAGCCACCCTTGCACCACAGGTCCTGCATGTCGGGCGGCACGTTGGCGAGGGCCATGAGCGAAGGCGTGATCAACTCGCCGTCATGGCTGACCGGGACCGGCGTGTAGTCGTAGATCAGCGAGGTGAAACCGGCGGGCGCAAGCACGCGCATCGCCGCCGCCATGGCGGCGTCGATTCCCATGCCTGTGTGAAATTCGCTCTCGAAATCGCCGGATACGCCTTGCATGAGCAAAAGCTTACCCGCTAGCCAATGTTTGTCAAACGGGCATGTTCGAAAAATGCTCAACAAATGAGCACAGCACGATCACGGCTTGTTGCTCGCGACGCATCTGGACGGCCAAAACTATCTTAATTCACAGCTATCCCGGCGGGTTTCGTGCGCCATACGCTGTGTACAATGGATCGCGGTCCGGCGTGTGCCACCTGGCGCACATCGTGGTTTGCAATCACCCACTTCCCCAGAGGAGCAAGACGATGCGGTCCCGGAATGTTTTTAGCGCAATGATGGCCGGTGTCGGCCTGGCTGGCCTGATGCTGATGGCACCCGTGACAGGCGCGGCCGCGCAAGAAGGCAAGGCTGGCGGGACGCTGAAGCTTCTCGCCAACGCCGCTGCCGGCACGATCGATCCGCACATCAACTACACGCTGCAATATTTCCAGATCAACTATGTCCTCTATGATGGGCTGGTGACCTTCCGCAAGACCGGCGACAAGACCGGTTTCGAGGTGGTGGCGGACCTGGCCGAGAGCTTGCCCAAGCCGGAAGACGGCGGCAAGAAATATGTCTTCAAGCTGCGCAAGGGCATCAAGTTCGCCGACGGATCGGACCTGACGACGGCCGATGTCGTGGCGTCGTTCCAGCGCATGTTCAAGATCAGCGGCCCGACGACGGGCACGCTCTACAATGGCATTGTCGGCGCCGACACATGCCTCAAGACGCCGGCGACCTGCACGCTCGAGGGCGGGGTCGTCGCCGATGAGGCGGCGAGCACCGTCACCTTCAATCTGGTGGCGCCCGATCCGGACTTCCTGCAGAAGATCTCGATCCCGCACGCCGCGATCCTGCCCGCCGAGGCGCCCCTCAAGGATTCGGGGACCGCGCCCATTCCGGGCACCGGGCCCTACATGATCGCCAGCTACGATCCCAACAGCCTGCTCAAGATGGTGCGCAATCCGCATTTCAAGGAATGGAGCAAGGAGGCGCAGCCGGCCGGCTATCCCGACGAGATAGACTATAGCTTCGGTCTCACCGACGAGGCGGCGGTCACCGCCGTGGAAAACGGCCAGGCTGATTGGATGTTCGATCCACCGCCGGCGGACCGGTTGGCGGAACTGGGCACGAAATATGCCAAGCAGGTGTCCGTCCATCCTCTGACGGCGATGTGGTATGTGCCGATGAACACCAATCTCGCGCCGTTCAACGACATCCGGGTGCGGCAGGCGGTCAACTACGCCATCGACCGGGCGGCCATCGTCAAGCTGTTCGGCGGCAGCAATCTGGCGCAGCCTTCCTGCCAGATCCTGCCGCCGGATTTCCCGTCCTACGCGCCTTATTGCCCGTTCACGGCCAATCCCGGCGAAAAGTGGTCGGCGCCTGACCTGGAGAAAGCCAAAGCGTTGGTCGCCGCCTCGGGAACAGCCGGACAGGAGGTGACGATCATCACCGAGGACACCGAAGTGTCGAAGTCGATCGGCGTGTACCTGCAGGATGTGCTGAACGGGCTGGGCTACAAGACCTCGATCAAGCCGATCTCGCAGAACATCCAGTTCACCTACATCCAGAACACCAACAATAAGGTGCAGATTTCCATCTCGCAGTGGTTCCAGGACTATCCCGCGCCTTCGGACTTCCTGCAGGTGCTGTTCAGCTGCGCCTCGTTCACACCCGGCTCGGACGCCTCGATCAACATTTCCGGCTTCTGCGACAAGTCGATCGACAAGAAGATGGGCGAGGCTCAGGCCGCCACGATCGCCGATCCTGCCAAGGGCGCGCAACTGTGGACCGCCGTCGACAAGGCAGTCACCGACGCCGCGCCCGTGGCCGTGCTGTTCACGCCGAAGCGCGTCGACCTGATCTCACCGCGGCTGAAGAATTTCGTCTTCAGCCCGCAATTCTACTGGATCATGAGTCAGTCGTGGGTCGAGTGATCAGTGGTTGAGTGATCAGGCCCTGTCCGATCCGCGGCGGAACGATGCGCAATCCTCCGCCGCGGTTGCTTTTCCCGCCGATCTGAAATTCATACTCATCATGGACAATTCCATTGGCGGGCAAGTGCTGGTTCGGACCCGCCGGGGCGCCGAGGGGCCATGGCGGACGGCATGGCGCAAGCTCAGGGCCGACCGGGCTGCCATCATGGCGTTCGGCGTTCTGGTGCTGATCACCGCCGCTTCGCTGGCAGCCCCTCTCTACGCCCGCCATGTGGCGCAGACCGATCCTTTCGCTACCAACCTCAATGGCGAGATCGTCATAGACGGTCAGACCAGGCAGGTGCTGGAGCCTTCGACCGAAGGCCTTGGCCTAGGGTTCACGCCGCTTGGCCCGACCTGGGATTTCGGACCCTATATGCTGGGTGCTGACAATCAGGGCCGCGACGTTGCCGCTCGCCTGCTTTACGGCGGTCGTAATTCGTTGCTGATCGCCGGCGCCGCGGCGTTGATATGCCTTGGCCTGGCGACATTGCTCGGCGTCGTCTCCGGCTTTTTCGGCGGTCTGGTCGACATCTTGCTGTCGCGCATTCTCGATGTGCTGTGGGCGTTTCCCGTCTTCCTGCTGGCGATTTCGCTGTCGATCGTCCTGATCACCCAAAGCATCATCATCGGCCCGATCGAAATCCGCTCCGGCAGTCTCTGGCTGCCGATCTTCATCATCGGCATCGTCTACGTGCCTTACGTCGCCAGGCCCATTCGCGGTCATGTCCTGTCGTTGATGCAGGCCGAGTTCGTCACGGCCGCGATCGGCATTGGCGCATCGCCCTGGCGTATCCTGCTCTACGATATCCTCCCCAATGTGATCACCCGGGTCATCGTCTTCGTGCCGCTCATCCTGGCGCTGAACATGATGACCGAATCCTCGCTGTCATTCCTGTCCATCGGCGTGCAGCCGCCCGATGCGAGCTGGGGTACCATCATCCAGGACGGGCAGGGGCTTCTCTATTCACGTCCAATCGTCGCCCTGGCGCCGGGGTTGGCGATCGTCATCACGGTGCTGGCACTGAACATATTGGGCGACGGCGTGCGCGACGCGCTCGACCCGAAGTCGTCGATCAGGGTCGTCTGATGCTGACGGCGCTCATTTCCAGGCTCGGCCAGATGGTGCTGGTGATGTTCGGCATCAGCGTCGTCGCCTTCTTGATCTTTTTCGCCACCCCGGGCGCCGACCCGTCGGCGCGCATCGCCGGGCGCAACGCATCACAGGAAACGCTGGCCCAGGTGCGGCACGATTTCGGCCTCGACCGGCCGCTGCCTGTGCAATACGCGCTGATGATGAAGCGGCTCTTCATCAGCCGCGACCTCACCTCCTTCGTCAATCGCGGCCAGAAGGTCGTTCCAACGGTGCTCGAGGCGATCCCGATCACTCTGTCGCTGGTGCTTGGCGCTGCCGTCTTCTGGGTTCTCGGCGGGTTGATCGTCGGTGTTGTCGCCGGCGCGACGCGCGGTACGTGGCTCGACCGGACGCTGATGATCCTCAGCCTGATCGGCGTGTCGATACCGGTCTTCTGGCTGGGCGAGGTCGCCAATCTGGTCACGCAAAGCCGCTGGCATGACAGCTGGCTGTTCTCATGGGTGCCGCCGCTCGGCTATATCCCTTTCACCGAGGATCCCTGGGGCTGGTTCAAGGCACTTGTCATTCCCTGGTTCACGCTCGCCACGCTCTATATCGGACTTTACGGCCGCGTGCTTCGGGCCTCGATCATCGAGACCATGCAGGAGGATTTCATCCGCACCGCGCGCGCCAAGGGCATCGGCGAGCGGCGGGTGCTGCTGCATCACGGCCTAAGAACCTCGCTCGTCGCCTTCGTCACCATGTTCGGGCTGGATTTTGGAGCCTTGGTCGGCGGCGGCGCCTTGCTGACGGAGGTGGTGTTCGGCCTGCAAGGGGTCGGCAAGCTCACCTACGGCGCCTTGCAGACGCTCGATCTGCCGATGATCCTGGCGACGGTCATCTACGCCTCGTTCTTCGTGGTGATGGCGAATTTCATCGTCGACGTTGTCTTTGTCTTCATCGATCCGAGGGTTAGAGATGCCCATTGACAAGATGCCCCCCGACAGGCCGCTGCTGGTCGTTGAGAATCTGTGCGTCTCGTTCCGCACCGAGGGCGGTGTGGTGCCTGCCGTCAGCGGCGTCTCGTTCTCGCTCGCGCAGCGCGAGATCCTCGGCGTCGTGGGTGAAAGCGGTTCGGGCAAGAGCCAGACCTTGCTCGCCATTCTGGGCTTGATCAGCAGTCCCAATGTCGTCGTCACCGGGTCGGTGCGTTTTCTCGGCCAGGAGTTGCTGGGTCTCAAGCGCCGAGCCCTCGATGCCATTCGCGGCCGGCAGATCGGGATGATCTTCCAGGATCCGATGACGGCGCTGACGCCCGTACATACGATCGGCGACCAGATCATCGAGCAGATCCGCGCGCATGAGCGGGTGTCGCGCGCTGCTGCGCGCAAGCGGGCGGTGGACTTGCTCGACGCGGTTGGATTGCCGAGCCCCGACAACGCGGTCGACCGCTATCCCCACCAGCTGTCCGGCGGCATGCGCCAGCGCGCCGTTATCGCCATGGCGCTGTCGTGCAATCCGGCACTGCTGATCGCCGATGAGCCGACGACGGCGCTCGACGTGACGGTGCAGGCGCAAATCCTGGAGCTGATCGGCCGATTGCGCAACGAGTTCGGATCCGCCGTCATCCTGGTCACCCATGATCTCGGCGTGGTCGCCGAAGTCGCCGACCGCGTGCTGGTGATGTATGCCGGGCGGGTTGTCGAGGAGGGCAGCAAGGGGCAGCTCTTCCGCGAGCCGCTTCACCCTTACGCGTGGGGGCTTTTCGGCTCGATCCCGCCGATGCAAGGTCCGCGTCCCGCGCGACTGACGGCCATTCCCGGCAGCCCGCCGAAACTGAGCCAGATGCCGCAGGGCTGCGCGTTCGGGCCGCGGTGCACATTCCGCCACGAAGCCTGTGCCGCCCAGCCTGCGCTTGGTGGGGCGGGCGGGCACCGGTCGGCATGCTTTCTTCCGCGGGACGGCCGACAGGATCTGCGGCCGACGCTGGCTGGCAGAGCCGTGCCGGCATGAGCGAAACCAGGCCGAAACCGCTGGTGCGGACCAGCGATCTGTCGAAACACTATCCGGTCGGGCGCTCGCCCTTTCAGCGGCGGATCGTCCACGCGGTGGAGCAGATCTCGCTCGACATCTTCGCGGGCGAGACGCTTGGCATCGTCGGCGAGTCCGGCTGCGGAAAATCGACGCTGGGGCGCTGCCTCGTCCGGCTCACGGAAATCAGTTCCGGATCACTGGAATTCGAAGGCCGCGATATCACCAAAGCCTCGCAACGGCAGCTTCGGCCGATACGGCGCCAGATGCAGATGGTGTTTCAGGATCCCGCCGCTTCGCTCAATCCGCGCCGCCGCGTCGGCGATCTGCTGGCGGACCCGTTCCGCGTGCATGAAAGACTGGCGCGATCGGAAATGGCGGATCGCGTCGAGGAATTGCTGGTCCGCGTCGAACTGCTTCCCGAGCATGCCCAGCGCTTCCCGCATGAATTCTCCGGCGGACAGCGCCAGCGGATCGGCATCGCCCGCGCGCTGGCGCTGCGGCCGCGGCTGATCGTTGCCGACGAACCGGTGTCGGCTCTGGACGTGTCGATCCAGGCGCAGATCATCAACCTGCTCTGCGACCTGCGTGACGAATTCAACCTGACCTATGTGTTCATCGCCCACGATCTCTCGGTGGTCAGGCAGTTCTCGTCGCGGGTGGCGGTGATGTATATGGGTTCGATCGTCGAAACGGGGCCTGTCGACGCTGTCTTTTCTGCGCCACGGCATCACTACACCATAGCGCTTCGCTCGGCAGTGCCGGTACCCGACGTCGACAACCGGCCAGGCCAGCGGATCATGCTCAAGGGCGATCTGCCGAGCCCGCTCGACCCGCCGTCGGGCTGCCGTTTCCATACGCGTTGCGTGGCGGCGACTTCGGTCTGCCGCCACGAGCGTCCGGTACTTTCGCTCGTCGACAAGAACCACTTCGTCGCCTGCCACCATCCGAGGGCGGGCTAGGCTCTCGTCAGAAGCGGTAGCGCAGGCCGGCGAACAGTGAGCGGCCCTCGTCGCGGTAGCAATAGCCCGCCGAGCAGATGGTCTTCTGGCTGTCGAACAGGTTCTTGGCGTTGACCTGCAGCTTGACGCCTTCCAACTTCGGATTGCGATAGCCGAAATCATAGGAGAGCGAGGCGTCGACGAAGGCGCGTGCGCTGTTCTTGAAAGTGTTGGTGTCGTCGCCATAGCTCGAGCCGGCGACGCGCACTCCAGTGCCGAGCCCCAGCCCCTCCAGCGTGCCGTTCTCGAACTGGTAGTGGCCCCACAGCGACAGGATGTGGTTCGGCGTCGCTGATAGCTCCTTGCCATCGGTTCCTTCGGCGCCACGCTCGATCCTGACGCGCAGATAGGTATAGGAAGCGATGAAGCTGAAGCCGTTGTCGAGCGAGGCATTGGCTTCCAGTTCGACACCGCGCGAATTCAGGTCGAGCTGGCGCTGCTTGTTGATGCCTGTCGAGGCGTCGAAGACGACGCCGTCCTTCTGGTCGATGTCGAACAGCGCGGCGCTGACGGTCGCATTGTAATTCGGGATCTCGTATTTGACGCCGATCTCCTTCTGCGTCGCGATGGTCGGCCGGGCGACACGGCCGACAGGGCTGGTGACGTCGTCATACACGAAGCCGATATTGGGCGAGAACGAGGTCGAATAGTTGACGTAGGGCGTGATGCCCCATTCGGTCTGGTAGGACAGGCCGAGACGGCCGGAAAAGGCGCTGTCCTTCTGCTTCGACGTGCTGTAGTCGGCGGCGGTGGAGGTTGTGTCGACCCAGTCGTAGCGGCCGCTGGTGAACAGGGTGAAATCGTTCCACTCCATCTGGTCGTGCAGATAGACGCCGAGCTGGTTCATCTCCTGTCCGCCGGAGTGGGGAACCGGCATCGCCTTGATGTCGTCGACCGAGACATAGGACAGACCGCTGCCGGCGTCGTAGTCCGACCAGGCATAGTCGATGCCGCCGACGGCGGTGTGCCTGACCGCGCCGGTGTCGAACTCGAACTGCGCCATATTGTCGACGACGAAGTTCTTCATGGTCTCGGTGTAGTGGCCCCAGTAGCGCTTCAAGTCGGCACCGTCCGGATAGTGGCCGCTGTACTCGATGTCGGTGTCCACGGCGTTGTAGCGCAGGTTCTGGCGCACCGTCAGCACATCGTTGAAACGATGCTCGAACTCGTAGCCGATGCGGCCCTGGCTCTGGGTGAAATCGTTCCAGGCCGGATCGCCCTCATAGACATTGGACAGCACGCCATAGCCTGAATTGTAGAAGGCGGCCGTGCCACCGGTGACCGATTTCGAATATTCGCCAAGAATGGTGAGCTTGGTGTCCTCGTCCGGTTTGAAGGTGACAGCCGGCGCCAGATAGACTTTGTCGTCGGGATAGCTAGGCAATTCGGTATCGCTTTTGCGGCCGAGGCTGGTGAAGCGATAGAGGACGGTGCCGTCCTCGTTCACGGGTCCGGATGCGTCAAGGCCCGCCTGAAACCGGTTGTGCTCGCCTGCGAGCAGTTCGATCTCGCGGAACGGCTCATCCTTGGGGCGCTTGGTGACGACATTGACGATGCCGCCTGGGCCGCTGACACCATAGAGCGACGATGCCGGGCCTTTCAGGATTGTCACGCCCTCGATCCCGTAGGGCTCGGTCCTGAACCAGGCCGAAGGCCCATTGTACTGGCGCAGCCCGTCGCGGAACATGCCGTTGTAGAAGGCCTGGAAGCCGCGCAGGAAGAACGCATCGTAGCGGGTGTCGAAGCCGAAACTGTTGGGGTTGGCGCTGGCAGTGTAGCCGAGCGTTTCGTTCAGCGTACGCGGCTTCTGGTCCTCGATCTGCGCCTGCGTCACCACTGAAACGGCCTGCGGAATCCTGGCCAGCGGCGTGTCGGTCTTGGTGCCGATGCGATCCTTCTTGGCGACATAGCCATCCTGCTTCAGGATTTCGTTGCTCTGCGCGGTGACCTCGATGTTGCCGAGCATGGTGGACGTTTCGCTGTCCTGCGCATGTGCAGCGCCGGACTGGCCGAGCATTGCCGCGCCGCCCAACAATGAGATCCACAGGCGCCATGTCGTCAGCCTTGTTCGCATCAACTCGTCTCCACCGTCTCATGCTTGATTGCGTCCCCGCGTTCTCAAATATGAGTATGGGAGTCAAGTATTTTTTCCCGCAGCGGCCCAAGCTGACATGGGCTGTTGCAGAGCGGCACTGCTGACGGATTCGACCGATTTGGTTTTGAGCTTCTGGGGCGGCGGCTTTGCCGTCTGTCCTGGTCAGCCGGTCTTGGCGTCGGCCAGCCCGAAGCCGCCGACAGGATGGGTTTCGACCTGGAATTCAAAGCCGGCGATGAACGGCCGGGCCTTGGCGATCGTCGCCTGGACTTCCGGAAGCTGCAGCGATGCCTTGTGACTTTCGGCGTCGATCCACACTTCGGTGACCCAGATAGCATCGGCATCCGCGGGGTCGCGGGCGATGATGTAGTTGAGGCAACCCGGCAGGGCGCCGGTGCTGGCGCGCAGGAGGTCGATGACCGCGTCACGCTGGCCGCGCGCCGCCCGCATCTTGCCGATCAGTCCGTACATTCCGTTGTCTCCGTTTGAGGTTGTCGACAAGAACATGCAGATAGCCAGTATGCCGATAGCCGCTCAAGGCATCAACTGGCCGCCATTCACCTCGATCACCTGGCCGGTGATGTAGCCGCTCAAAAGATCGGAAGAGAGGAACAGATAGGCGCCGACGCAATCCTCAGCCGTGCCGGCACGCCCCTGCGGAATGGTGGCGATCATGCCTTTCATCTGGTCGTCGGTCGAATAGCGCTCGTGGAACGGCGTCAGAATGGTGCCGGGCGCCACCGCGTTGACGCGGATGCCGAAGCCGATCAGCTCCTTGGCCATGCCGCGCGTCACATTGGAGACGAATGCCTTGGCCGAGCCGTAAAGTCCGGCGCCGCCGCCCGCTCCATTGCGCGCGGCGATCGACGAGGTGTTGACGATGAAGCCGCCCTGTTTCTTCAGCCACGGGATCGCCCTGCGCGAGGCGGTCAATACCGAACGCGCATTGAGGTCCATCACCGCGTCGTAATGCGCCTCGGTCTGCTCTGCGTAGGGCACGCGGCCAAGCATGCCGCCGGCATTGTTGATCAGGCCGTCGAGGCGGCCGAAATACTGCGCGCTCTCTTCGACGACGTGTTCGACATCGGCGGCAACGGAAAAATCGCCCTGGACGAGAAACACCTCGCCGCCCTTGTCGGCGATCGTCAACCCGAGCCTTTCGGCGGCGTCGCGGCTCGAATTGTAGTGCAGCGCCACCTTGCATTTCTGCGCTGCATAAGCCAGCGCCAGCGCAGCGCCGATACCGGTCGACGCACCGGTGACCAGCACCGCCTTGCCGGCGAGATCGGGTATGCTGAGTGTGGTGGCTGGCACGGTTCTTCCTCCGGGATGTCTGCCTGCCCTTCGTAGGCCCTTGCCACCCCGGTGTTCAAGCCTCACGGGCGCAGATAGGCGTAACCCTGGCCTTGCAGTTCGGCGAGTTTGACGACGCCGCCCTTGTCGGCGGCATGGAAGCCGGCGAGCAGGTCGGCGAGCGAAATATCCATGCCCTGCATGGTGTTGGCGCAGGCATGCGGTTCCAGCCCCTGCTGCACCAGGCCGGCGAAGCGCCCGGAAATCGCGGCCGATATGCCTTTCGACTTGAAGGCGGCGAGCGCAGGACCATGCACGACCAGCACGATGTCGACATTGCCGCCGGTGCCATCATAGTGGTTCTTGATGTTGCCGAGCACGAAGTTGACCTTGTCGACGTCGCTCAAGTGATAGGCGACCTTTTGCCGGGCCGGCTCCGTTACCGCTGCGGCCTGCACCGCCCGCAGACCAAGAACCGTTCCGGTTCCGGCAAGAATCGCGCGGAACATATCGCGCCGGCGCATGGCATCCTCCCCCGCTTGGCGGCTCACCGCGAATTGCGTGACTCCAGCCGCAATACTAGCATAAATTGACATTGCGTCCTGTCGATGCGGGGGAGAGATTACATGGCGGTCAGGGCAGGGGAATGGAAGACAGTCGCCGGCGCCGGGTTTGGCGCGGCGCTGCTTGGCGTGCTTGCAGGATCGGCCTCCGCGGACGATGCGCTCAAGCTCACCGAACTCAGTCCCAGCCACACTGATGCCTGTTTCGGCCGCGTCTATGATGCGGCGCATCTGAAGGCGCACCCGAAGCAGAAGGTGGCGCGGATCTTCTTCTACTACGGCCATGATCCGGTCAGCCGGCCGAATGAAGAGCCGACCGTGAATTCCGACACTTCCTACAATGCCTTCATCGCCACCTCCGTGCGCGGCGCCAAGGCGCCGGAATGGGCCGGCGGCTGGTGCAATCATGCGTCGGAGGACGGCAAGGCAGGCGCCATCCATTGCGGTATGGAGTGCGACCGGACGCTTGCATCGCTGAAGGTCGACGACAAGGGCCGGCTGCTCCTCTCGGATCTGCAGCCCGACATCTATCTCGATGCCGATTCGGAAGAGGAGTTGGGCGCAGCGGAATATGACAGGCAGGCGCTGGGTTCGGAGGACGACAATTTCCGCCTCGACCCAATGCCGGCCGCGATCTGCAAGGCGGAGTTCGCGCGCATCGATCCAGTCGACCCCGCGCTTGGGCTGCCTCTGCGCGAGCGGCTGAAGCCGGACCAGGCGTTCTGCTATGGGCGCGACTACGATGCAGCGCATCTCGGCTCGCATCCCGATCAACTGACGCAGTCGATCCGGGTTTTCCGCGGGCCGGTCGAACTGGCGTCGTTTGCTTCAGGGAGCGATGCAGCCAACTGGCCTGATGGCGCCGACATTGCCGTCTCGGTTACCACGCGGCAGAAATCGGCTGAGGTGACGCAGACCTATTCCTGTCAGGGCGAGGCCGACCAATGGCGCTGCGCGGCGAGCTCGAAGATGAGCAATTTCTCCTGCGATATCGCGCAGAAGGAGATTTTTCTCAAGCGAGGCGCCGACGGCACGATGATGCTGGCCAACCCCAACAGCGCACTCGCGATCGTCGACCTGTGTTCGAAGGCCGCCGACGGCAAGACCAAATCCGACGACAAGGTCTATCGGCTGCAGCCAATGCCGCAATCGGCCTGCGCGCCTTGAGTTCGGACTTGTCTACGTCGTCATGAAGGGATATATCTTTGCTATATCTCATTTGAGGATAGCATGATGGACAAGGCAAAAGTGTTCTGGTCGGGCCGGTCACAAGCTGTGCGTCTGCCCAAGGAGTTCCGTTTCGAAACAGATGAGGTTTCGATTCGCCGTCACGGGCAAACCGTCATCCTGGAACCGCTTGCGCAGGATTGGGCGTGGCTCGACCAAGTGATCGGACCGCTTGATAATGATTTCGCCGAGGCAGCGCTGGAACGTCAGGACGGCCAGGATCGACCCGCCTTGGATGACGTCTTCAAGTGATCTACCTGCTCGACACCAATGCCATTATCGCGGTTATCAAGGGCGATGAGGGTCTGCTGACATTACTCAAACAGCACACGCCGCAGGACTTTGCCCTCTCGGCGATAGTGGTGCACGAATTGTACTATGGTGCTGAAAAGAGCCAGCGAAGGCCCGAAAATTTGGCACGCATAGAAGCTCTGCAGTTCCCCGTCCTCGAATTTGACCGGGAAGACGCGAGACATGCCGGCGAGATTCGGGCAACGCTTGCGACGTTGGGAACTCCGATCGGTCCCTACGATGCGTTGATCGGCGGGCAGGCGCGCGCTCGAAACCTCACACTGATGACCCGCAATGTCCGGGAATTCGAGCGTATCAAAGATCTCTCAATCGAGACCTGGTGAACCGCCTCACGCGAACGGCACCGCCGTCGTGCCCTTGGGCAGCTTGGCTTCGTCGTCGGGCTCGACGTGGATGGTGACCCGCACGGAGGGGATTTCGGCCTTCAGGGCGTCCTCGATGCGGTCGCAGATGACATGGCTGGCGCCGACCGACATGTCGGCATCGACGACCAGATGGAATTCGATGAAGGTGGCGCGGCCGGCGATGCGGGTCTTGAGGTCGTGGACCTCGATCGCGCCCTTGCAATTGGCCGAGATGACGTCGCGGATGCGCATGTGTTCCTGCGTGTCGACGGCGCGGTCCATCAGGCCGTTCATCGACGAGCCGATGACGTGCCAGCCCTGCCACAGGATGTTCAGCGCCACGAGGACGGCAAGTGCTGGATCGAGGATCTGCCAGCCGGTCAGGACCGCACCGACCAGGCCGCCGAAGACACCGATCGAGGTGACCACGTCGGTCATGATATGGTTGCCGTCGGCGACCAGCGCCGGTGACTTCTCCGCCCTGCCGGCGCGGATCAACGTCCACGCCCAGAAGGCATTGATAACGGTAGCGACGCCGTTGACGGAAAGACCTTCCCAGGGCTGTTCGAGCGGTGCCGGGGTCTGCCAGGAGCGCCAGACCTCGTTGAGGATCAAAAGTGCGGCGAGCACGATCAGCACGCCTTCCAGCACCGCCGAGAAATACTCCGCCTTGTGGTGGCCGAAGGGATGGTCTTGATCGGCCGGCCTGTAGCTGACCTGGATCGCCCAGAAAGCGGCGATCGACGCAATGACGTTGACGATCGATTCCAGCGCGTCCGAATAGAGCGCGACCGAGCCGGTGACGTACCAGGCGACGAGCTTCAAGCCGAGCACGATTGCCGCAATGATGATCGACCAGAACGCAAGGTTGGCGACCTTGCGCTTCGCGGCCGCCTTGGCCGCGATCGCCATTGTGTCCTCGGTTTCGGCCATGATTGTCAGGCGGCCTTTTCCTTGGCCTTGCGCGGCAGGTGGGCGACTATGTTCTCGATGATGCGCATCCCGGCATTGTGGCCGAGCGTCATGATCGATTCCGGGTGGAACTGCACCGCCGCGATCGGTTCCTTGCGGTGTTCGAAGGCCATGATGACGCCATCTTCGGTTTCCGCCGTGACGATGAAATCGTCGGGCAGCCGCACCGGGTCGGCAAAGATCGAGTGATAGCGGCCGACGGTGACTTCCTTGGGCAGGCCGGAGAAGATGATGCCGGGCTTGGAGACGCGGATGCGCGACGGCTTGCCGTGCATCGGTATGTGCAGTTGCCGCAGTTCGCCGCCATAGGCCTCGGCCAGGGCTTGCAGGCCAAGGCAGACGCCGAAGATCGGCAGGTCGCGGGTGCGGGCTCGTCTGATGGTTGCGGCGCAATCGAAGTCCTTCGGCGTGCCCGGTCCTGGCGACAGCACGACGAGGTCGGGCTTCAGCCGGTCGAACACTTCCTCCGGCACCGGCGTGCGCACGGTCGAGACATTGGCTCCGGTCTGGCGGAAATAATTGGCCAGCGTGTGGACGAACGAGTCCTCGTGGTCGACAAGCAGGATGTTGACGCCGTCGCCAACGCGCGCGGTGGTGCGCTCGGTGCTGGCGGAATTGCCTGTCTTGGCGTCGCGAATGGCGGAGAGCATGGCGGATGCCTTCAGTTCGGTTTCGGCCTCTTCTTCCTCGGGAACGCTGTCGAAGAGTAATGTGGCGCCGGCGCGCACTTCGGCAATGCCGTCCTTGATGCGGATGGTGCGAAGCGTGAGGCCGGTGTTCATGTCGCCGTTGAAATTGACCATGCCGATCGCGCCACCATACCAGGCGCGCGGGCTCTTTTCGTTCTGTTCGATGAAGCGCATGGCCCACAGTTTCGGCGCGCCGGTGACGGTGACCGCCCAGGCATGCGACAGAAACGCGTCGAAGGCATCCATGCCTTCGCGCAGCCGACCTTCGATGTGATCGACGGTGTGGATCAGGCGCGAATACATCTCGATCTGGCGGCGGCCGATAACGCGCACCGAACCCGGCTCGCAGACCCGCGACTTGTCGTTGCGGTCGACGTCCGAGCACATGGTCAGTTCGGATTCGTCCTTCTTGGAGTTCAGCAGTTTCAGGATCTGCTCGGAGTCGGAGATGGCATCGTCGCCGCGCTTGATGGTGCCCGAGATCGGGCAGGTCTCGACACGGCGGCCGTTGACGCGCACGAACATTTCGGGCGAGGCGCCGATCAGATATTCGCCTTCGCCCAGATTGATGAAGAAGGAATAGGGCGAGGGGTTGATCGACTTCAGTTTGCGCGAAATCTCGGATGGCTGCGTCTCGCAGCGCTCGTAGAACATCTGTCCGGGGACGACCTCGAACAGGTCGCCGCGCTTGAAACTGTCCATCGCCTTGCGCACCAGATTGGCGTATTCGCCGGGCTCATGGTCGCCGCGCGGCGGGATGCGGTCGGGGCTCTTGAACGGATCGGCGATTTCGTCGCGCGGCAATCCCTCCGTCGAAAACCCGTCGCCGGCATAGTCGTAGCGGTCGGTCCAGGCCTTAGCCGAATAATGGTCGACGACCAGGATCTCGTCGGGCAGGAACAGCACCAGGTCGCGTTGATTTTGCTTGCGCTCGAGCTTGTAGTCGACCGGGTCGAACTGGAAGGCGAGGTCGTAGCCGAAAGCACCGTAGAGACCGAGATTGGCGTCTTCCTCGGTCTTGAACAAGGCAGTGATGGCGCGCAGGACGGTGAACACCGAAGGAACGCGGCTGCGCTCCTCCTCGGTGAAGACGCGGCCGGGCTTGGCGACGTCGAGGCGGATGAGCTTTTTCGATGTCTCGGCGATGGTGACGTCGGCGAGCCCACCCAGCGCGTTGCCGATGACCGGTAACAGCGCTTCGCCACGGCGGTTCAGCGCCTCAATGCGCATGGCGCGGCCGCGTGCCGAGATGACCAGCGGCGGATCGATGATGGCGGTGTCCCAGCGCGTGTAGCGACCGGGATATTCGTAGTTCGAGGAAAACACGGCGCCGCGGCGCGAATTCAGACCGTCGACGTAAGCGTCGATCGCGCCCGCATAGGGCCGGTCGTGGCGCTCGCGGGTGATGGTCACGCCACCCGCGGTCACGAAACTTTCCGCCCCGTTATCCAGAACCTTCATCGTCATTGCCGTCTCCATCAGCTTATTTGGGGCAACGGACCCGGGAATGGCTTGGAAAAAACAAATGGCCGCCCGGACTTTCCGTTGCGGCCACCCTCTCTTTTCGCGCACGCGCGTTCGAACAGGCCGCTGTCAGCAGGCCCACCACCAAATGGTCTTGGTCGAACGCATGTTCATGGCGAAATCCATAGCTGCGAAAGGGAGGATACGCAACAGGTTTGAAAAGCCTGTCCGGTGGCCGCAGCTTCTGCATCTCATGGCACATCGCCAGAGCCGACAGCGCGGCCTAGATTGTCATCCAACAGCAGGAACATGGGAAACACCGATGACCGAGCAAATCGAGCGCGCGCGCACGTTCCATTCCCTCCACCTCAAGGGAAACCCAATCGTCCTCTACAATGCATGGGATCCGGGCTCGGCCAAGATCGTCGAGAAAGCAGGCGCCAAGGCGATCGCCACCGGAAGCTGGCCGGTGGCGGCCGCGTTCGGATACGCCGATGGCGAGAAGATCCCGCTGGAGCTGGCACTCGACAACATCAGGCGCATCGTCGGGTCGGTCGACCTGCCGGTGACCATGGACCTTGAAGGCGGTTATGGCGTCGACCCGGACATCGTCGCCCGCACCGTGACGCTTGCCTTGCAGGCCGGTGCCATCGGTTTCAATTTCGAGGACCAGATTGTCGGCGGCACTGGCCTGCACGACATCACTGTCCAGGCAAAGCGGATCGAAGCCGCAGCGGCTGCCGTCAAGGCCTCCGGCATCCCGGCCTTCCTCAATGCCCGAACCGATATCTTCCTCAAGGCCAAGCCGGATGCGCACGACAAGGCGCTGCTCGATCAGGCGATCGAACGGGCGCGAGCCTATGAAAAGGCCGGAGCGAGCGGCTTTTTCGCGCCGGGCCTTGGTGATGAGGGCCTCATCGAGGCGCTCTGCAAGGCAATCGCGTTGCCGGTCAACATCATCGCGCTGGCGCATGTGCCGCCGCGCCAGCGGCTGGCCGAACTCGGCGTCGCCCGCATCAGCCACGGGCCGGTGCCCTACCGGCAGATGGCAGAATGGCTGGAGGCGAAGGCGCGGCAGGCCATTTCTGGCTAGATCAATCTTCCAGCGTCCCTGACCGGGCGTCGGCGCTCTTCCTGTCACCGACCAGCTTCAGCAGATCCTCGCCGGCGCGGATGATGCGCCGCGATCGGCGGGTCAGGATGATGCCGTCCTGCGGCGCGAAGACCTCCGTGCGGCCATCGGCTTCGCCCGGTGTATGGAGGATGATGGCAAGGCGTGCACCCTTGGCGACGCGGTCGCCGGGCTTCACGTCATAGAGCACGGCACCGGCTCGGGGCGCCGGCATCATATCGATGTTTTCCAGCGGCGCGACGACCCCTTTGAACGAGCCAGGCGCGGGCAGCGTGGCATCGGCGATCACGCCGCGCGCCACCAGCAGCCGGTAGAGCCCTTCGGCGTCGGAGGCGGCCAAGGCACCGTCGACATCGAGGATGCCGCGATATTCGACCGTGGTGGCGACGCGGCGGCCGAGCTTGGCCACATCATCTGGAACGTTTTGGTAGGGCATGATCGACGCGCCTTCGAAGGTGCCATCGGTGTCCTCGCTCCACAGCACGACCGCATCGACGCCCATGGCGGCGGCGCAATCGGCCATTGCGGGCCAAAGGCTGGTGTGGACGTAGAGATAGGCGAGGCCCTCGTCGTCGCAGTGCAGGTCGAGAACGATGTCATGGCCGAGCGACAGCTGCACCAGCCGGCTCTTCAGCCGCTGGTCGGCCGTCCCAAGTGCGGTGTCGTGCAAGAGGGCTATGTCTGGCGCGGCGAGCAATGGAAAGCCGCGGTTGAAATTGGTGCGGGTGCCCAGATGGAAGCGGCCTTGATGCTCGCCGAAATGATACTGCGCGCGACCGATCGGGTTGGCCCAGGGCACGATGGTGAGGTTGCCCTTGATGCGGCCTTCAGCCTCCGCCTTGTTGAGCATCGGCATCAGCGCGTCGATGGCGACGACGCCCGGCAATTCACCGGCATGGAGCGCTGCCTGCAGATAGGCCGAAGGGGCAGCCTTGTCCGCGCCCGCAAAGCGGAACAGCGGGAATTCGTAGGAAACGCCCTCGCTTTCACCGGCGATGCGCTCGATCGATTTCTGCATGACGTCCTCCATCAAGAGTATGAGACATGCCCGTTTGAAGACGCCGATGTCGATTGGTCCAGCCGGCCGCGCTATGGGCGCAAGAGGTTACTCTGCGGGAGCCTCAGCGACGGTGACCGCCAGCAGGGCAAGTGCTGCGCCATGGCCGAAGGCGGTGAAGACGCGTGCGGTCACATCCAGCAATGCAGAAGAAGAAGGGCCTTATGGGTTGCCGCAGGCGCTCTCAAACCAGCGGCTTCAACTCCTGGGCAATGGTCGGCAGCAATTCCGAGACGTTGGGATGGATGTGCACGGCGCGCGCGAGCGTGTCGACGGGCGCCTTGGCGTACATCAGGTCAAGCACGCAATGCACCGCCTCGTCGCCGCCGGGGCCGAGCACCGAGCAGCCGAGGATTTCCCTGGTATGTGCATCGACCAGGATCTTCATGAAGCCTTGCGTCTCGCCCTTTTCGACAGCGCGGCCGACTCGGCTCATCGGCCGCTGGCCGACCAGTGCGCGACGGCCGGATTTCTTCACCGCGGCCTCGGTCATGCCGCAGCGGCCGAGCGGGGGGTCGATGTAGAGCGCATAAGCTTCGATGCGGTCGCTGACCTTGCGCGGATCGTTGTCGAGCAGGTTGGCGGCGACGATCTCGTAGTCGTTGTAGGAGGTGTGGGTGAAGGCACCCTTGCCGTTGCAGTCGCCCATCGCCCAGATACCGGGCACGCTGGTGCGCAGTTGGTCATCGACAATGACGAAGCCGCGCCGGTCGACCTCGACGCCTGCTCTATCGAGGCCGAGGTCGTCGGTGTTGGGCGTCCGTCCGAGGGCCAGCAGTACATGCGAGCCGACCGCCGGCGGTTTGCCGGCCGAGAAGGTCACTGCGATGTCCTTGCCCTGCTTGGCGAAGCTGATGTCGTCGGCACCGACATGGACTGTAATGTCTTCGTTTTCGAGGATCGACAGGATGGCGGCCGAGACATCCTCGTCCTCGCGGCCGGTCAGGCGGGGGCTCTTCTCGATGACGGTGACTTCGCTGCCGAAGCGGCGGAACATCTGCGCGAATTCGAGCGAGACATAGCTGCCGCCGACGACGACGAGATGGCGCGGCAGCACGTCGAGATCCATCATCGACGAATTGGTCAGATAGTCGATGTCGTGAATGCCGGGCAAATCCGGCACCGAGGCGCGGCCGCCGGTGTTGAGGAAGATTTTTTCGGCGGTCAGAAGCTCGTTGCCGACGCGCACCGTGTTGGAGGATTCGAAACGCGCATGGCCACGGTAGAGCGTGCAGCCCTTCATTCCGCCGATCCAACTCTCCAGATTGCTGCGGGCGTCGATCGTCACCTTGTCCTTGCGCGCCTTGATCCTGGCATAGTCGACGCCGACGGGGCCGCCGAGCGTGACGCCATAGTCGGCCGCACGCCGCGCCAGCTGCGCGGCATAGGCACTGGCGACCATGGTCTTGGTCGGCATGCAGCCGGTGTTGACGCAGGTGCCGCCGACCAGCTTGCGCTCGATCAGCGCCACGCTCATGCCGGCTTCCGTCAGTTGGCCCGCCAATGGCGGCCCGGCCTGTCCGGCGCCGATGACGATAGCGTCGAACGTCTTGGCCGTCATGCCACCGCCGCCACGATCAGGAGGCCGCCGATGATCGCCACCGCATCCTCGATGAAGGCGGCGGGCGGATCCTTGCCGAAGGCGGCGGCGAGCCGGCCGCGCGCCTCGGCGCCGCCCAGCGTGCCGATGACCGCGCCGATGGCGCCGGCGATCAGGCCGCCGATGGTGGCGCCGCCTGTCGCGCCGATGCTCATGAAGCTCGCCCAGGTGCCGGCAACCGGCAGCCAGCCGAGCCAGGCGCCCCAGGCGACGGCGGCTGGCGCGGTCATGGCGCGAAGACCGGCAATGACGCCGATCAGGAGTGCGAGAATATAGAGCATTGTTGATCCCCTCGATCTCTCCGGCAAGAGCAGGCTAGCATAGGTCCGGCATTTGGCCAGCGCATGACTTCGAAAATTGGAATGGTTTTTGCGCCCGGTGTTGCAGAGGCATTGGCACTTTCCCGTCCATTGCAATTGTGCTTTGGCAAAGACGTCAACTGGAGACACCGTCATGGCTGAAAGCGAGCGCGCAAAGATGGCGGCCGGCCAATGGTACACGTGCCTCGACGACGAACTCGAGGCGTTGCGGGCGACAACGCGCGACGCGGTGTTCGAGCACAATTGCCTGCCGCCGCGGCAGCGCGGCAATCTCGGGCCAAGCCTGAAGGCGTTGCTCGGCAAGGCCGGTGAGGGCGCCCGCATCGAGGCGCCGTTCCACTGCGCCTATGGCTTCAACATCTTTCTCGGCGACGGCGTCTTTCTCAATGCCGGCTGCACCATCCTCGACACGGCAAGCATACGCATCGGCAGGGGAACGCTACTCGGCCCCCATGTGCAAATCTACTGCGCCGAGCATCACAAAGAGGCCAGTGGGCGGCAAGCGGGACTGGAGATCGCCAGGCCGGTCGAGATCGGTGCCAATGCCTGGATCGGTGGCGGTGCCATCATTCTTGGCGGCGTCAGCATCGGCGAGGGCGCCATCGTCGGCGCCGGTGCGGTGGTGACGCGCGACGTGCCCGACAATACCACCGTGGTCGGCAATCCGGCACGGGCGGTCAGGCGCAGCTGATGCTATGCCTTGGGAAACCGGATCGTCGCTTCAAATCCGTCTTGTCGGCCTGATGCGGGTGAATTCAGCGCCAGTGACGCATCGATCTGTTGCAGGATCCGGTTGACGATCGCCAGGCCGAGGCCCGATCCCTCGGCACGTGTTGCGCCGCGTTCGAACCGCCTGATCAGGCCAGCAGGCGCGGAAACCACCGGGCCTTGGCTGACCACGCTGAGTCGGGCGTCCTCGTCTATGTGCACGACCACCGCTCCGCCTTCGGTGCCATGCCGCAAGGCATTCTCGATGAGGTTGCGCAGGACGATGGCCAGTGCATCCGTGTCGATCGCGGCCATCGCCTTGCCTTTGTCAGGCGTTTCGAGGCGAAGGCGGCCCTTGTTTTCGCTGCGCTGTTCGAAGTCTTCCACCACCAGTGCAGCGACCGCGGCGAGGTCGGCGGGGTTGCCGGCAACGGCCACTCCGGCGTCAGCGCGCGCCAACTGCATCAGCTTTTCAGACAGGCTGGCAAGCTCGCCCAACGCCACCTTGATCTGACGCGGGCGTTTTCTTGCCGCCTCGTCCGGAGCTTCAGCAATCAGCCGCTCCGTCTGTGCCAGCGCGCCGGCAATCGGCGTGCGCAATTCATGCGCGGCGTTTGCTGTGAATTCCTTTTCTGCATCAAGCGCCATGTGCAGGCGCCGCATCAGGCTGTTGACCGACTTGGCGATAGCGGCGAGTTCTGAGGGCAAGTCCTCGGTTCGGATCGGAGCGAGATTGTCGCCATGACGGGCGCTGATCTCGCCGCGCAGTGTTTCGATAGGCCTCAGGAAACGCGCCAGGGTCAGCCATGCGAAAAGTGCGCTCAAGGGGATCAGGATGACCATTGGTATCAGGAAGCCGGTGGCGGCTTCGAGGGTTTCCTCGTTGCGTCGTGCATCAAGCTCGGCGACCTGGATGAGAACCGTGCCGCTGACCGTGGGCTCTGTGTAGATGCGCCATCCCGATGCCTCCGAGAAACCCTGAACAAGCTCGGCCGTGAGCGGCTCGGCCGGAGCGTTGTAAGAATGAATGAGAACGTGACCGGTGGCGTCGCGCACCTGGAAAATGAGACGCCCGCCGTCATCGTCCGAAACGGCCTCCGCCAGCCTGCGGGGCGATTGCGACGCCTCGCGTCCGAAAAGATCGTCGATCACCAGCGGCAGCAGCCGGCGCGCCGCTTCCTGCATCGAGCTGTCCATGGCTTCGTTGATTTCACGATGCAGCGTGATGCTTCCCGTGCCGGCGGCGACCAGGCCGAAGGCGACCGTGACCAGGATCAGCGAAGCGACGAGGCGACCGGCAAGGCTGCTGAGCAGTCTCATGAGGATGCCAGGCGGTAGCCAAGCCCTCTTACCGTCGTGACGGCGTCGCGCCCGATCTTCTTGCGCAGACGACTGACATACACTTCGACAGTATTGCTTTCGATCTCCGCGCCGAAGGCATAGAGCGCGTCCTCGATCTGGTTCTTGCCGACAGTCATGCCGGGCCGGCGCAAGAATTGCTCCAGCACCGCCCATTCGCGCGATGTCAGCATCGCCTCCGTCCCTCCGACGACAACGCGGCGGGCGGCCTGGTCGATCTCGACAGACCCGAAACGGATCAAGGGATTGGGGTTTCCCGCATAGCGGCGCGAGACGGCGGCGAGGCGCGCGGACAATTCGCCAAGATCAAACGGCTTGACCAGATAGTCGTCCGCTCCGGAGTTCAGCCCCTCTATACGATCGGAGAGCTGGTCGCGGGCGGTCAGGATGATGACTGGTGTGTCGTTGCTCTCGCGGCGCAGCAGCTTCAGGAATTGGAGCCCCTTGCCATCCGGCAGATGGAGATCGAGGAGAACGAGTTCATAGGAGACGACGCGAAGGTGATCGCCGGCTTCACCAAGCGACCTGCTCCAATCCACCGCGTGGCCGTCGGCGGCAACGTGATCGCGCACCGCTTCGCCCAGTACAGGATCGTCCTCGATCAGCAGAACGCGCACTTCGCCTCCGTGTTCAGCAACCCGCCCGTCTATGCGGGATGAGGCTGACAGGAAGCTGAATGAAAGCCAACTGCGGCTTTTTGGGCGACGCCGGGCGTGTTCAGGCAGCTGTCAGGTTTCACGGTCAGGGTCCGTGACATCGGAATTGGCCGATGGAGAAAAGAAGATGAAGACCTTGACCTTGACCGCGCTGGTGATGGCTCTTGCCGGGCCGGCCTTTGCCGCCGACAAGTGTGATGTGCCGACCGACCAGTGGCAGCCGCGCGAGGCGCTGCAAAAGAAGCTTGAAAGCGAAGGCTGGAAGGTTCGCAGCATCAAGACGGAAAACGGCTGCTATGAAGCCAAGGCGCTCGACGCCAAGGGCAAGAAGCTGGAAGCCGTCTTCAACCCCAAGACGCTCGAGTCGGTCGGCGCCGATTCCGACGACGGCTGACCGCCATGAACGCCACCTTTTCGACACGAGAAGCCTCGGTCGATTCGACACGAGAAGTCTCGGTCGAGTCGACACGAGAAAACCTGATCAGGGTGTGGAGCCCCTATGTCCGCCTCTTTCACTGGTCCTTGGTCCTGTGCGTTGCGGTGGCTTGGCTTTCCTCCGGAGAGATCATGAAGGTGCATGAACTGGCCGGCTATGGCGCTGGGGTTCTGATTGCCTCAAGGCTGATCGCCGGGCTTGCGGGTTCGGGGTATACGCGCTTTCGTCAATTCGTGCGCGGACCGCAAACCGTCAGCCTGTATCTCGCCGACGTGGCAAAGGGCCGCGAGAGGCGTCATCTCGGCCATAATCCGGCTGGAGGCGCCATGGTGCTGGCACTTCTGGCTTGCGTAGCGGGAATTGCGCTTACCGGCTGGATGCAGACCACCGACGCCTGGTGGGGCGTGGCCTGGGTGGAGGACACGCACAAGATCCTGGGCAATGGAATTCTCGTGCTGGTCGGACTTCATGTCGGCGGCGTGCTGCTGGCCAGCGTTCGTCATCATGAGAATCTGGTTCGCGCCATGCTCACCGGCCGCAAGCGTGCGCCTTCGCCGCAAGACGTTGCCTGAGTTAGAAACCGGCAAAATTCCGAGGGCGCCGCGCGATGCGGCGCCCTCGGCGTTCTGTCTCAGAAGGACAGCGCCATACGTTCGTCCCTCTGATCGGCCCGCCTGGAAAATTCGCGCCGGTATTGCGCCGGTGATGTCCTGAGCCGAGCGGCGAAATGCTGGCGCAGCGAGGTGGCGCTGCCGAAGCCGGCCTCGAACGCCACGATATCCATCGGTTTCTCCGTGGCTTCCAGCAGCCGCTGCGCCAGTTCGACCCGCTGGCCGGTCAGCCATTCGCCGAAACTGGTGCCGATCGATTTCTGGAAGCGGCGGGTGAAGGTGCGCCGGGTCAGGCCGGCGGCCTCGGCGACGCTGTCCAGACTATGCGCCTCGCCGAGCGTTGCACGAACCGCGTCGAGGGCTTGGGCGAAACGGTCGGCATCAGCGCTCCTCGCCACCGGATGCTCGATGAATTGCGCCTGCCCGCCCTGCCGATGCGGGGAAAGCACAATCTGGCGGGCCAGCCGCAGTGCCGCTTCCGCGCCATAGCGGCCACGCACGATGTGGAGACAGCAGTCGAGGCCGGCGGCGACGCCGGCCGACGTAACGACATCGCCATTGTCGACATAGAGCACCGTGGCGTCGACGGCGACATCGGGGTGGAGTGTTTGCAACTGTTCGCAATAGGCCCAGTGCGTGGCGGCACGGCGGCCCGACAATAGCCCGGCTGCGGCTATGGCAAAGGTTCCCAGGCACAGTCCGACAATCAAGGCGCCGCGCCGGTGTGCCTTGCGCAGCGCCTCCATCAGCAACGGCGCCGGCGGCTCGCCGAGACGATGCCAGCTTGGGATGATGACAATGTCGGCAGCGTCAAAACCTTCGAGCCCATGCGGGGCGGCGGCGGTCAAGCCGGCCTCGGTGTGGATTGGGCCGGCCTTGACCGCGCAGATGCGGAAGTCGAAGCGCGGTAGCCCAAGTGCCGTCCTGTCCTCGCCGAAGACCAGGCACGGCACGGAGAGATGGAAGGGGCTGATGCCGTCGAAGGCGAGGACGGCAACGATCGGGTCGGTCATGGATGCCTCCAGCGAGTGAGTGTATATTGTCCCAATTCTTTCGAATGATGTCAATCGGGACACTTTCGATGGCTTGGCAGCCTGCCTATTTTCGGACGATCGCATTCAAGCCGGAAAGGAAAACACAATGTCTGACCCAGCCAACGCCACGCCACGCCGGGCGCTGATCGTCATCGATGTCCAGAACGACTATGACGGCGGCAATCTTGCCATCCAGCATCCGCCATTCCGCGACAGCGTGGTCAACGTCGCCCGGGCCATGGATGCCGCCGCAGCCGCCGGCATCAAGGTGGCGGTCGTCAAGCAGATGGCGCCCGAGACATCGCCGATCTTCGCCAAGGGCAGCCATGGCGGCGAACTGCATCCCGAAATCGCCAGGCGCAGTCGCGACCATTATGTCGAAAAGAACCTGCCCTCCGCCTTCACCGGAACCGACCTCGAGGACTGGCTGCATGCCAACGCCATCGATACGATCACGGTGGTCGGCTACATGACGCATAATTGCGACCTGTCGACCATCATCCACGCCGTCCATATGGGCTTCGCCGTCGAGTTCCTGTCCGACGCCACCGGCTCGGTGCCATACGCCAACAGCGCCGGCTACGCCTCGGCTGAGGAGATCCACCGCGTGGTCACGATCATCCTGCAGTCGCGCTTCGCCGCCGTGCTCAAGACCGCCGAATGGGTCGAGTGCCTGAAGACAGGAGCGCTGCCGGAGCGTGACACGATCGTCGGCTCCAACCAGCGGGCGCTGTCGCGGAGCGCCGCATAAGCATCAGCGGAAAATGCAAAGGGCGCCGCATCGCTGCGGCGCCCTTTTGATATGTCGAGACTTAAGTCTCAGAACAGGCCTTCGATCTGGCCCATTTCGTTGAGGAAGATCTTCTCCGAGGACGGAGCCTTGGGCAGGCCGGGCATAGTCATAACCTCGCCGCAGATGATGACGACGAAGCCGGCACCGGCCGAAAGCCTGACCTCGCGCACCGGCACGGTGTGACCGGTCGGCGCACCGCGCAGGTTCGGGTCGGTCGAGAACGAGTACTGGGTCTTGGCCATGCATACCGGCAGGTGGCCATAGCCGGCCTGCTCCCAGGCGTGCAGCTGGTCGCGCACCGACTTGTCGGCAATCGCCTCCGAGCCGCGATAGATGCGCTGGACGATGGTGTTGATCTTCTCGAACAGCGGCATGGCATCGGGATAGAGCGGCGCGAACTGCGAAGCGCCGGATTCGGCCAGCGCCACCACCTTGTTGGCGAGGTCTTCGATGCCGGCCGAGCCGTGGGCCCAGTGCTTGCACAGGATGGCTTCCTCACCCATCGAGGCGACATAGTCCTTCATCGCCTGGATCTCGGCGTCGGTGTCGGAATAGAAGTGATTGATGGCGACCACCGCCGGCACGCCGAACTGCCTGATGTTCTCGATGTGGCGGCCAAGGTTGGCGCAGCCCTTCTTCACCGCTTCGACATTTTCCTTGCCGAGGTCTTCCTTCTTGACGCCGCCATTCATCTTCATGGCGCGCACGGTGGCGACAATGACGGCTGCTGCCGGCTTCAGCCCAGCCTTGCGGCACTTGATGTCGAAGAACTTTTCCGCGCCGAGATCGGCGCCGAAGCCGGCTTCGGTGACGACGTAGTCGGCAAGCTTGAGCGCCGTCGTGGTGGCGACGACCGAGTTGCAGCCATGCGCGATGTTGGCGAACGGGCCGCCATGCACGAAGGCCGGGTTGTTCTCCAGCGTCTGCACCAGGTTCGGCTGCACGGCGTCCTTCAGCAGAACGGCCATGGCGCCGTCGGCCTTGAGGTCGCGCGCATAGACCGCCGACTTGTCGCGGCGATAGGCGACGATGATGTCGCCAAGGCGCTTTTCAAGGTCCTTCAGGTCGGTCGACAGGCAAAGGATCGCCATGACTTCCGAGGCGACGGTGATGTCGAAGCCGCCCTCGCGCGGAAAACCGTTGGCGACGCCGCCGAGCGAGCAGATCATCTCGCGCAGCGCACGGTCGTTCATGTCCATAACGCGGCGCCAGACGACGCGGCGGGTGTCGATGCCGAGCTCATTGCCCCAGTAGATGTGGTTGTCGATGAGCGCCGAAAGCAAGTTGTGCGCCGTGGTGATGGCGTGGAAGTCACCGGTGAAGTGGAGGTTCATGTCCTCCATCGGCACGACCTGCGCGTAACCGCCGCCGGCAGCGCCGCCCTTGACGCCGAAGTTCGGGCCGAGCGAGGCCTCGCGGATGCAGACGATCGCCTTCCTGCCGATGCGGTTCAGGCCGTCGCCGAGGCCGACCGTGGTCGTCGTCTTGCCTTCGCCGGCCGGCGTCGGGTTGATGGCGGTGACGAGGATCAGCTTGCCATCCTTGTTGCCCTTCACCGACTTTATGAACTCGGCGGAGATCTTGGCCTTGTCGTGGCCATAGGGCAGCAGATGTTCGGTCGGGATGCCGATCTTCTGGCCGATCTCCTGGATCTGCTTTTTCCTGGCGCCGCGCGCGATCTCGATGTCGGACTTCACTTCGGCCATGACGGCTTTCCTCTGGATTGGACGGTGGAGGGGACGGGTTTGATGTCACTCGCAAGCAGGTTGGAACCGGGCGCGGGCATGTTCTAACCCTCTCGCTGCCGCGGCGTCAACTTGCATGCAACTATGTTTCCTATAGAGAAAATTCCTCTGCGGACCGGCCGACCTGTCATCGGTTCTTCCTGGCTCCGTTGCCGCGCCGTATACAAGCCAGAGGACGCGTCGCGCCGCCGTCTCAAAACAGCCGCACAATGCACGGAATGCGACAGAGGCGACGGCGCAAATTCGCCATCGCGTGGTGCCCAACGGAACAGCGCTACTGAGTCAGCACGTTGCTGATTTCGACCATGTTGGAGCGCACCCTGAGCACGTAGAAGCCCATTGTCGTCAGGTGCGTTGGCAGGATCCAGCCGTCCTCGCGGCCGTTGGCGATGATAAAGGGCTGGATGCGCAGCGCCGAAACGAACTGCGAGTCCATCGTGTCCCACAGGTTCTGCAGATGCTTTTCCTTGATGACGTCGTCGAAGTCGGCCTGGGCACCCTTCATCAGCCCGTAATAGCCATAGAGTTGGCCATAGGCGAACCAGAAACGGTCGTCGGCGCGGAAATCGAACCAGCCATTGTTGTGGTTTTCAGCGCGTTCCTTGAGGATCGCCGAGGTCGAGCCGATGTCGGACGAGATACGGTCGATATATTGTTTCAAATTGTCGGCGCGGGCGTCGAACGTCGCCTGGCAGGTGGCAAGGCGAGCGTTGAAGGAACGCAGCATGCGGACGGCGTCGCGATAGTAGCTTGGTGTCGGCGTCTTGGGGCCGAACGGGTTCAGGCCGAAATACCAGGTCTCCTCATCGAACTGCAGATTGCCGCGAGCATTCTGCAGATCGCTGTCGATCTGCGAGGTGGTGCGCACACGGCCGAGATTGTCGGCGAGTTCGGTTGCGGTGCGCCGCACCGCCTGGTTGATGCCGCGCTGGAACGAGGCCTTGTTGTCCATCCACGGCGTGTTATCCCAGTCGATCCCGAACAGGCCGAGCTTGTAGAGGATCATCGACGAGATCCAGGCATTCTGGTTGACGTTGAAATCGGTCAGGTCGGCCGCCACCTGGGCGATGCCGGAGTTGCCGCAGGTCTTGGCAGTGTCGGTGCCGGAGCCCGCCGAGACCTGTTCGCCGGCGGAGACGTTGCGTTTCTCGAAAGTGTATGTGTCGGGGTAGTTCGGGTTGAAATTGTTCCACCACTGGGTGGCGTAGAAGAAATTGGCGTAGAGGCCGATCAGCACCAGCAAAGCCAGGCCGAGCGCCGCCTTTAGGATCCAGCCACGTTGCGTGTACCAGCGCCCGGCCCACAGGAACGGCCACAGGATCGCGCCGATCACAAGCCCAATGCCGCGGCCGATCCACTGGAAAATCCGGGTGAAGAAGTTCACGATCGGATCGAGCATGGCAATGTTATCCCCTCAAAGCATGATGCCAAAAAGTTGCAGACTGTTTGGATAACATCATGCGCCAAAACAGTAAGTTAGAACGAAGTGACAGTTCATTTCGTTCTAGTCGGTCAAGCCATAGAGGCGTGTGCGAAACGCCACCTTGTCCTTCAAATATGTGGTTTTGAGAACGTCTACAACATGCGAGCGCCAGGCGTCGCTGAAGCCGTCATAGTCCCTGTAGAAGCCGTCCTTGTTGAAGATGTAGCGCGAGACGAAATCCGACGGCACGAAATCCGAGATCAGCCGGTTGGTCAGCCAGGCGTCGGGATGTTCTGATTTGGCGCGGATCACCAGGAAGCGCTGCTGCGGGGAGACATCCTCGATCTTGAGGTGGCCGAGCTGGGCGATCTCGCGCTTGGCGGCGTTGAGAAAGGGAAAGTTGCCGTCTTCGGTGATCAGGTCGGCATGGCTCTGGATCCAGGTCTGCAGCCAGACCTTGTCGACGTCGGTCAGGTTGCGGTTCGGGTCGGCGTCGCGGATCAGCGCGCGCACCACCATCTCGGCCCGGTGCTCGAGATAGCCCGATGTCTCGACCCAGGAGGCACGCGGCAGCTCGATCCGCCCGGTGGTGGCGAGGAATTTGAACACCTTGTCGGCGTCGCTGATCGAGATGTAGCTCACTTGCCACGGTCGCGAACGGCGGAAACCGGGAGCCGCCGGATCGCTGATCACGGTCGTCATATCAGGGTCGACGAACACGTAGAGGCCGCCGAAATGGCTGGTCCAATAGGCGCTGTGGCGGAAGATCACCTGGTCTGGCACCAGCGCGTTTTCGCGGATGTCACCGCAGATCTTGGCAAGCTCCACCATGCGGGTCAGCATGGCGTTGTCGCGCCAGGCGTCGGGCTCCTGCCTAAGCCGGTCGACGAGCTTGCCGAGCTCGGCGGCCTTGCCTAGCACATCCTCGGCCGACAGCACCTTGAACTCGACCTGGTTGATCGACAGCAAATCCTCGATGTCGTTGACCTTCGGAATGGAATCCTCGATCTCGCCGTAGATCACGTCCTTGATGGTCAGCGCGTCGATGGCGCGCTGGTTCTTGGACATGAACTCGAACATCAGCTGCGAGGTGTTGGAGAAGGCCGTATGCACCACCGGCAGGTCGATCTGCGACGGCGTCAGGATGATGAAGCGGCGGTTGACCTCGTTGGGATCGAGATAATCGTAGTCGCCGCATTCCTCGGCCACTTCGGGCGAGAAGCCGGTGCGGTCAATCTGAAAGCTTTTCAGCTTGGTGGGCTTCAAGCCGAATGCGGCGAGCGCCTTGTTGTAGCGCTGGATCAGGTGCGACTCGTCGACCGTCAGCAGCCGGCCGTAGATCAGCTCGTTGTCGCGTAGAAGGTCGGGTTTCTTGGTCATCTTCCCTTCTCCCCGTTCACGGGGAGAAGGTGCCCGAAGAGCGGATGAGGGGCGCGGATCTTCCTTCTCCCCTTGTGGGAGAAGGTGGATCGGCGCGAAGCGCCGAGACGGTTGAGGGGTGTTGGCCGGAGCGCTGTTGGTGCCAAGCTGGAACACCCCTCATCCGTCGCCTTTGGCGACACCTTCTCCCACAAGGGGAGAAGGGAAGGACGGCTCAGCTCACGCATTCCAAAGCCCCTTCTTTTTCATCTCCTCCATCTCCCGTGCAGCCCGTTCGCGCAGCCGCGCGTCGCGCAGCAGTTTTTCCACCGCTGAGTCGTCGGACTTGTCGGAGTAGCGGAACTCAGAGTCGGCGTAGCGGTTGATCTCCTGCATGACCATGTCCATCGAGAACGGCCCGCGCAGTTCCTCGATCATCGCTTTCTTCTCGTCGTAGCCCTTGTGCATGAAGACTTCCGGCTTCTCGAACCAGTCGTCGGGCAGCTCGATGTCCATGGCGCGCATCTTGATGGCGTCGGTGACGTTCTTGATGGCGCGGCCGGTGAAGCGCGGCTCGGCATCCTTGATCAGGTGCAGATAGGTGCCGATGTCGGCCATCGATTTCGGCGCGCCGTTCTCTTTCATGTAGCGCTCGTAGACCTTCATCAGCCCGTCTTCCCTCGGCTTCTCATGCTCCTCATAGGCTTCGGTCACGGCGCGCTGGACCTCCTGCGCGGCGTAGAGCTTGTGGTCGCCGAGCGGTATCTTGTGGTTCTTGCCGGCAAGCAGCACGAAGATGTCGATGTAGTCGTCGCGGCTCTGCGGCCCGTCGACCAGCCAGCGCGCGCCGGCGCGCTGGCGCAGCGCATCGTCGACGTTCTCGGGATAGTTGGAAAACATGCCGAACGAGCAATTGCCGCGCACCACGGTGGCGGCGCCCGCGAAGGCATCCATCAAGACGCCGGTGATCTCCTGCTGGCCGGCCGAGGCGCGGTCGTCGGAGCGGCGCGCCGCCACCTGGTCGATGTCGTCGATGGTGCCGAAGCCGATGACGCGCGGGTTCAAGACATTGTTGATGAACTGACGGCAGTTCTGGCCGGACTTGCCCTGATAGGACGAGATCTGGTCGACGCCGAAATTCTCATAGGAGAAGGGATAGCCGGCGACCTGGCAATAGCCGTTGACGAGGCCGGCGATCATCTGGATCAGCGTCGTCTTGCCGGTGCCGGGCGCGCCGTCGCCGATGAAGGTGAACAGGAAGCCGCCGAGCTCGACGAACGGGTTCATCTCGCGCTCGAAGTCGTAGGCCATCAGCATCTTGGCGAGCTTGACCGACTGGTATTTGGCGATGTGATTGCCGACGACCTCCTCCGGCTTCTTGAAGGTCATCACCAGCGGCTTGGAGCGCTTGCCCGGGGCAACGTCAAAGCCATCGAGGGTGAAGTCATCGACATCGATGCGGATATGGGCGTCCTCGAACGGGCCGATGCCGTCGAAGCGACCCTTGCGGGCCAAAAGCCCATCGATGGCGACGCGGGAAAAGGCCCGCGCCCTGGTCATCAAGTCGGCATCATCGGACGAGCCTGAGATCGCCTTGTCGAGCCCGGCCAGGATCGACTTCACCGCATCTTGCGGCGTGTCGAACAGGAAATCCGGCTCGGGGATATCGTTGGGTGCCTCGCCGTCGCTGTCGATCAACTGCAACAGATAGGAGGCGAGGCTGAAGGCGGAGACGTAGGCCGAGGCCGACAGAAGCTTCTTGAAGGTGGACGCCTCGTCGCCCTCGAGCGGGGCGCGGGTGTTCCTGGCTTGCAGGCTTTCGAGGTCCGAGCCTTCAGCAAAAACGTCCGATATTGCGAGCGCGATCGCCGTGCCGCGCCGGGCGCGAAACAGAAGCGTGTGCTGCGGGATGGTCAGCAACTGATCGTCGGGATGGACGGCGCCGACGGTCTTCGACAGCTCGACCTCGCGTGTGCGGCGCACCGAGCCGACCGAGACGGTCGAGACGAAGCGGCGATTGGTGCCGGCAAGTGCCGTGCCGGACTCGCGTGACGGATCCTCCAGCACGACAATACGGGTGATGAAGCTCTGCGCGGTGGCGCGGTGCTTCTCGATCGCAGCTTCCGGGATGGTGGTCAGGCCGGTATCCATGAAGGGTGCTCCGTGGTGTGACGGTCAGACATCTGAGATGACCTGCCCGTTGGACAGGATGTGAACCTTGTAGCCGGCAAAAATCTTCTGCGCCTCGCCGACGGCGTAGAGTGCCTGGTAAGCTTCGTGCGGGATCAGCGCGTGGTTTTCGTAGCTCGACACACCCTGGCGCGCGGCTTCCAGATCGTCGGTGTTGATGAAGAATTCCTGCGTCGTCTTCTCGCTTGAAAACAGCCCCTTGCGACCGGGCTTCTCGGCTTTGGAATAGACCTCCTGGATGGTCCAGGTCAGCAGCCAGGCGTTTTCCGGCTTGCGCACCTTGGCGAGCACCTCGGTCACCGTCGAATTGTTGTCGGTAATGCCGGCCGAATAGAATGGACCGAGCACGACGCGGCGCAGCTGCTTGGGGTGCAGCGGCTCGAAATCCTTGTCGAGGTTGACCGCGATGGTCGCTGGCGACAGCGTATAGGCCGAATTCTTCTCGGTGAAATCGTCGAAACGATGGGCGAGCTCGGGATTGAGCAGGCCATCGACCGGCAGAGGGATGTCGATCGTCTCGTTCAGCTTGCCGTTTCTGTCGACAAGCTGTCGGACCATGTCTTCGGAAGAATCCTCGACCGTCACCATGTAGACCAGCGGCAGGTTGGCGCTGCCGTCGAACGTCGCCCAGTGGACGAGATAGTAGGGACGCCCCGTCTTCGGGTTGACCGAGACCTTGGCCGTTTGCGCCAGTGTGAACGAGCCGAACGTGTTTTCGCTTTTCACGTCCTCAAGGTAAAGCCGTTCGGCCATCGACTTCTGCAACGCCTCGGGGAACTCCTTGTGGCGCAGGATGAAGTCGGCCATCTCCTCGCGCAACTCGCCGGCCAGCGGAATGTTGGCGAGCCGTGTGTCCGCCTGGCGGCGGTCATTTTCCAGTTCGAGCAGGTTCTGGAACACCGGAAATCCGCTCTCGGCGCGCGAAATGCGGAAAGTGTCCATGAAGCCCAGCCGATTGCGCCAGCAGGAAAAAGACTTGTCGAGCCGGGCGATGTATTCGGCGACGATCTTGGCGACGATGCCATGCCGGTAGAGCGGCGAGCGATCGTCGCGCATGAACACTTCAAGGCCGCTGAGCGCGGCCGTGATGGCAGAGAAATACCGTGCCGCCGCTTCGTTTTCGGGGGTCATGCCTGTACGCTCGCGGGCAGTTCTGCCACTCCTAGGACTGCACGTAATTTGCCGAATTGTGCTTCTTCAACACTTCGTCGAAGCGGCGGGCAAAAGCATCGTCGGCCAGCTTCTTGCGGCGCTGGATGTCGGCAGTGGCGACCATGTTCTTCTCGTGCATCTCAAGCAGGTCGCCGATGTGCTTTTGCGAAGCAGCACCGATGCCGGCCATGGTTTCCTCGGCGGTGTTGTCGACCTGGCTGCCCAGCGTGTTGATCTTGTGCGCGACGTCCTGCTGGGCGGCGGTCTTCAGCGAATCTTCGAGCGCCTTGTAGAGGACGATACGTTGCTCGGTATCGATGGTCAGCTTGTTGATCAGCGTCGACTGCGCGGCGATCTGGTTGTTGAGCGAATCGACAAAGGTCTGGAACATCGAGGTGTAGCGCTCGAGCGTCTGGCTCTCGGCCAGCAGTTCCTGTTCCTTGGCTTGCTTTTCATTGTATTCCGTCGCCAGCTTGGAGCGCTCGCCTTCGAGCTGCGTGCGCTCCTTCTGGCTGGTCGAGGCGGCGATCTTGTTTTCGATGTCGAGCAGCATCGGATTGAGTTCCTCGATGCGCTTTTGCACAGCTTCGAGGTTGGTCATGGTGGTCTTGCGCCGCTCGATGACCTGCGACAGGCTGGACTCGGAAGTCTTGTAGCGCTGGTCGAGGACCCCTTTCTGGGCCTTCAGGATGCCGACGATGGTGTCGGACTTGACCAGCAGTTCCTGCAGATTGCCCGCCAGCGACATGTTGCGGACGCGGTCGGTACGCATGCGCTGCTTGCTCTGGCTGGAAAAGACGCCGATGAATTTTTCCCAGCCGGTGTAGTTCTTCATGCTCTCGAACTCGGCGCCAAAGACGTTGGTGGCGTCCTCCAGCCCGATGATCAGGTCGGCGATGTTGCCTTCCATGACCTTCTGCTGCTTCAGCACATCCTCGATGCGGGCGTTCTCGATGTCGAAATTCGCGTCGCCGATCTTCTTGTCGGCGGTCGCGAGCGTATCAAGCACGGTGCCGGACTGCTCGATCTTGCTGCGCATGTCCTGCACGACCTGCTTGGTCTTGGCAATTTCGGCATCGAAATTCTGCAATGTCGCCATTGGGGCCTCCCGCTTCGGCATCACGTCGCTGGTCGCGAACAGCGGCGAATATATGTGGGGCATCCTGGGATTGAAAGACGCAAGACAAGACCCGCCCCGAAAACAAAATATTCGGTCACGGTCTTGAAAGGCAATGGAAGCGAGGTCACGGCGTGACTAGCCTGCCGGTCAGTCATAGTTCAACTGCCATTGAACTTCTATTCCGCAAAACGACGGCGCACGGGATGCCTTTGTAGTTGGCAAATCAATACAGCGATAGCGGCGGCGACATGCGAAGCGAACGCCGGCGTCACCGAGACGCGCGTGCAGCGGGTCAGGGCTTAGGATCGGCCTTCAGATAGGCGATGACGTTGGCGATGTCGTCGTCGTTGGTCAGGCCGGCAAACGCCATTTTGTTACCGGGCACCTTGAGCCGGGGTGCTTTGAGATATTCGGCAAGGTTGGCTTCGTCCCAGACCAGGCCGGCGCCACCGGCACTCTTCATCGCCTCGGAGTAATGACCAAGAAAGCTCTCGGCACTACCGGCTGCGCGGCCGACGACGCCCATCAAATGCGGACCGACCTTGTCGCGGTCGGTGGCTGCTTCATGACAGGCGATGCACCGGTTGAAGACCTTCTTGCCAAGGGTCGGGTCACCGCCCGCATGAGCGGCAAGCGAGGTGGCAAGGAGAAGAATGCTGGCGAACGAAGCGGCGCGAAACATGGCTGTCTCCGGAGAGCTCTGGCTGGCGGCGTTATAGGACCGAGGCCTTAACAAACGCTGCATCATGGCGCGATTGCGGAAGATGCCGATCGGGTTGCATCGGGGCCTGGGCAAGGTCGCCGGGCGATCAGCCCTTAATAAAGCCGATGAAGTCGTCGGGCGCGGCGCGGCCCATCTCTTCCTCCCAGTGGCGACGGCAGAGCGAGACATAGACGTCCTTGCCGATCGCCACCTGCTCGCCCTGACGCGCCACCTTGCCGTCAGGTCCGAGGCGCACCACCATCGTCGCCTTGCGGCCGCAGCGGCAGATGGTGCGCACTTCGCGCAAATCGTCGGCGATGGCCAGCAGCGCGCGAGAACCGGAGAACAGATTGCCCTGGAAATCGGTGCGCAAGCCGTAACACATGACCGGAATGTTCAGCCGGTCGGCGATGCGGGCGAGCTGCCAGACCTGCTCCTCTTCGAGAAACTGTGCCTCGTCGACGAAGACGCAATGCACCGATGTATGCGCGTGGTGATCGGCGACGCGGGCGAACAGATCGTCACCGTCGCGGAACATGTCGGCTTCCGTCTCCAGGCCGATGCGCGACGAGATCAGGCCGGTATCGCCCTTGCGGTAATGGCCGGCGACGAACAGCATCGTGCCCATGCCGCGCTCGCGATAATTGTACGACGCCTGCAACAGCATCGTGGTCTTGCCGGCGTTCATCGTTGCATAGTGGAAGTAGAGCTTAGCCATGCCGCCCTTTTTACGGTCTGTTGATATTCAGGTGATGCCGGCCTGCAAATGGCGGTTCCTGCGCTTCCGGTGCTCACGTAGCCAAAAGTACGCTCCGCTCCGGTTCTCGGAGTCCACCATTTTCGTCTCGGCCTGACCTGAATCTAAACAGACCTTATGCCGACTTGGCCTGATACGGGGAGGGGCCACGGCAGGCTTTCCCCGAAAAAGCCGTCTCGCCCCTGAAAAAACTGTCTGGCCCTGAAAAACTGTCTGGCAAGACAAAAGCGTCAGCCGTGTCGCTGATTGGCCAGTCTGCGCCGTTGATCGTGATTGCCTTAGTGCTTGAAACCGCACCAGAATGGTGTTTGGCTGACGAAACAAGGCGGGCAGAGAAACCGTAGCTATGCTTCGCCAAAGAATCACAATGGGAGACTACCTATGTCGCGTATGAACTCTTTCGTCGCCGGCCTCGGCCTGGCGGCTTTTTTGTCCACGAGCGCTGCCTTCGCCGGTGATCCGGCGAGCTGCAAGGCGGTGCGTCTTTCCGATGTCGGGTGGACCGACATCCAGGCGACGACCGGCATCGCTTCCGTACTGCTGACCGCACTCGGCTACGAGCCGCAGGTGATCCAGCTATCGGTTCCGGTGACCTATGCGTCGCTGAAAAACAAGGACCTCGACGTCTTCCTCGGCAACTGGATGCCGTCGATGACCAACGACATCAAGGACTACACCGCCGACGGCTCCGTCGAGACCATCAGCGAAAACCTCAGCGGCGCCGGCTATGGCATCGTCGTGCCGACCTATGTGGCGGACGCCGGCGTCAAGACGCTGACCGACCTCGGCAAGTTCAAGGACAAGTTCAACGGCAAGATCTACGGCATCGAGGCCGGCAACGATGGCAACCGCATCATCCTCGACATGATCAAGAACCCGAAGGACAATCTCGAAGGCTTCGAACTGGTCGAATCCTCGGAAGCCGGCATGCTGACGCAGGCCGAGCAGTCGATGAAGAGCAATGAGTGGATCGCGTTCCTCGGCTGGACGCCGCATCCGGTGATGGGCGCCATGAAGATCACCTATCTCGATGGCATGGGCGACAGCGGCTTCGGCGCCGCCACCGTGCATACCAATGTGCGCAAGGGCTATACCACCGAGTGCCCGAATGCCGGCAAGTTCATCGCCAACCTGAAGTTCAACCTCGATATGGAAGGCGAGATGATGGACGCGATCCTCAAGGGCGGCGACGCCAACACGGCCGCGACCGACTGGTTGAAGAAGCATCCGGACGCGGTCGCTCCGTGGATCGCCGGCGTGACCACCTTCGATGGCGGCGACGCGGCTGCGGCGGTAAAGACCGCACTCGGGAGCTGAGCCGATTTTGAATCCGACATGACCCGAGCGAGGGCAGCCATATAGAAAGGGCTGCCCTTTTTCATATCCTGTGACAAGATGACTGTCCGGCAAGGACGGCGACTGCCAAAGAGGGGCTAGATGGATCCGATTTCAAAATTCTTTGTCGGTTACAAGATTCCAATCGGTGAGTGGGGCAAAGCGTTCTTCACCTTCCTCACCGACAATTTCAACACCTTCTTCCGTGGCCTCTCGGGCGGCCTGAATTTCCTGCTCGACGGCGTGGTCGATATGCTGCTGCATATACCGCCCGTCCTTCTCATCGCCCTGATTGCGCTGCTTGCCTATTATCTGCAGCGATCGAGAGGCCTGGCTGTGGCGGTCTTTTTCGGATTGCTGTTCATCCTCAACCAGAACCTCTGGAAGCAGACTGTGGAGACGCTGGTGCTGGTGGTTGCCGCCGCCGCCGCGTCGATGGCCATCGGTGTGCCACTCGGTATCTGGGCGGCTCACAAGCCGAAGGTCTACCGCATCATGCTGCCGGTGCTCGACCTGATGCAGACGTTGCCGACCTTCGTCTACCTGATCCCAGTGCTGACGCTGTTCGGCCTTGGCAACGCGCCCGGCCTCATCGTCACCATCATCTTCGTCATCCCGACATCGGTTCGTCTCACGCATCTGGGCGTCGTCTCGGTGCCGAAGTCGATCATCGAGGCAGGCGAGGCATTCGGCGCCACTAAGAGCCAGTTGCTCTGGAAGGTGGAACTGCCCTCGGCCCTGCCGACCATCATGGCCGGTCTTACCCAGTCGATCATGCTGTCGCTGTCGATGGTGGTGTTCGCGGCTCTCATCGGTGCCGGCGGCCTCGGCACCGAGATCAACCGGGCGCTCGGTTCGCGCAAGATCGACCTCGGCCTTGAAGCCGGCCTGGCCATCGTCGTGCTGGCCATCGTGCTCGACCGCATGACGCGCATCGGCGTTGGAGGCAAGAAATGACCGTCGCCGTTGATTTCAGGAACGTCGATATCGTCTTCGGCGCCGACCAGGCCGGATCTTTGGCGATGATCGACGCCGGCGCCAGCCGAGCCGATATCCTCGAAAAGACCGGTAATGTGCTTGGCTGCGCCGGCGCCAGCCTGACCGTGAACGAGGGCGAGATCTCGGTGCTGATGGGCCTGTCCGGTTCGGGCAAGTCGACATTGCTGCGGGCGGTCAATCGACTCAACGTGGTGTCGCGCGGCCAGGTCCTGGTCAAGGATGGCGACAAGACCGTCGATGTCGTCACTTGCGATGAGGCGACCTTGCGGCGCCTGCGCCAGAAGCAGGTGGCAATGGTGTTCCAGCAGTTCGGCCTGCTGCCGTGGCGCACGGTGGAGGAGAATGTCGGCCTGGGCCTCGAACTCGCTGGCGTGCCGGAGCTAGAGCGCAAGGAACGCGTGCAACGCCAGCTCAAGCTGGTCAATCTCGACCAGTGGTCGAAGAAATACGCGCATGAGCTTTCGGGCGGCATGCAACAGCGCGTCGGCCTGGCCCGTGCGTTCGCAACCGAGGCGCCGATCCTTCTGATGGACGAGCCGTTCTCGGCGCTCGACCCGCTGATCCGCACCAAGCTGCAGGACGAGTTGCTGCAATTGCAGGCCGAGTTGAAGAAGACCATCATCTTCGTCAGCCACGACCTCGAGGAAGCGCTGAAGATCGGCAGCCACATCACCATCATGGAAGGCGGACGCATCGTGCAGACCGGCGCGCCGGAAGACATCGTGCTGCGGCCCGCCAACGACTATGTCCGCGACTTCATCGCCAATGTGAACCCGTTGTCGGTGCTGACCGCCTGGAACGTGATGCGCGACCGCCGCGATCTGGAACACGGCGACAATGGCTGGGTCTGGCTCGATCGGCGCAAGACGACGCGCTTCAAGATCGACGATCACGGGCTGGTGGCGGCGGCCGAACGCGACGGCAAGCCGGCGGTGTGGGTTTCGTGCGCGGATGTCGAGACCCAGTCAGAGGAAGCAGCGCAAGTGTTCTGGGCCAATCCCGGCACCTCGCTGAAAACCGTGATGCTGGCCATGCACCGCTCGCAGACAGCCCCCGTGGCGCTGTTCGACGACCAGTCGCGCTTTGTCGGCGCCATCGGCATCCGCGATGTGTTGAGCGCGGTGCTGCGGCGGTAAAGTTCGTCGGATACCAAAGTCGACGAGGCGCTGCGATTGAGCGCGCGCCTCGTTCTAAGCCGCCAGCGGCAGGCGCAGTTGCGTCAGCAGGCCACCGCCCGGGTTGTTGGACAGGCTGACCTCACCGCCGGCGGCGCGCGCGATGTTGCGGGCAATGGTCAGGCCGAGCCCGAGACCGCCGGTCTGGCGGTTGCGGGATTGTTCGAGGCGCACGAAAGAGCCGAACACGGCGTCGATCTGCGCCTGAGGTATGCCCGGTCCCTCATCGCGGATGGTGAGCAGGATCGTGTTGTCCGACCGGCCGAGGCTGAGGTGCGCCTTCTTGCCGTAGGTGACCGCGTTCTGCAGCAGATTGGTGACGCAGCGCTTGAGCGCGACCGGCCGGGCCATGCAGATGAGCCCGCGTGAGCGGGTATCATCTTCGAACGACACGTCCGGATAGGCGTCGGCGATCGACTCCACGAGCGACCAGAAGTCGATGCGCTCGTTCTTCTCCTCGGTCACCTCGAAGGTGGCGAAGTCGATCACCGAGCTGGCAATGCTCTCGACGTCGGCGAGATCATGCGCCAGCGCTTCGCGAACCGCCGATTTGCGCAATAGCTCCAGGCGCAGGCGCATTCTGGTCATCGGCGTGCGTAGATCATGCGCAAGTGCCGCCGCCAGATGTTCGCGATCCTCGACATATTCGCGCAGCCGGGCCTGCATGGCGTTGATCGCCTTGGCGGCGGCACGGACCTCGCGGCTGCCCCCTTCAGCGATCGGCGGGCTCTTCAGATCCTTGCCGATCCGGTTCACGGCGGTTTCCATCATCCGGTAGGGCGCTGTCAGCCGGCGCAACGACCAGATCGACATGATCACCACCAGTCCGGCGATCAGCGAATAGAGCGGCAGACTGTCGAAGCTCAGGATCGGGCCGACGGGCGTGATCGGCTCGGTGAAGTTCAGCCAATGGCCGTCGGCGAAACGCAGCGACGCCGTCAGCTTCTCGCTCTGGGCAAAGTTGGCGGCCAGCACCAGAAGGTCGCGTTCGACCTGGCCGATATCGGGCCCCGGCGCCGTGCCGTCGGCGTCGTCGGCCTCGCGCGTGGCCGGGTCGCGCCGCACGCGCGCATCGGTGATGCCGAACTTCGACAGTCGGCCGACAAGGATGTCTTCGAGTTCCGCCAGTTCGTCGTCGCTTGCGATCGACGAGGTGACCGCCGGCGTGTCCGAGATAGTGAGCGCGTAAGTGGAATTGAACAGGCCTGTCGCCGTCGCCCGGCGTTGCTCCGGCGTGGCGTCATGCATCAGCTGCACCAGGGAAAAGGCGCGGTCGTTGAGACGGTAGAGGTCGACGATGCCGTTGGCGACGGCGCGGTCGCGCGACACGATATAGAGGGTAGCGACCTGACTGATCAGCAGGCCGGCAATGACGATCAGCAGCACCCAGACAGGCAAGGTCTGCGGCAGGAAACGTTTCATTCGGAGGTCGTCTCAGGCAGAAACTGGTAGCCGCCGCTGCGCACCGTCAGGATGAACTGGGGCGTTTTCGGGTCGTCTTCCATCTTACGCCGCAACCGGCTGACCAGGATGTCGATGCTGCGGTCGAAGGAGTAGTCGCTATCGCCGCCGGACAGTTCGATGAGCTGGTCACGGGTCAGCACGCGCTGCGCACTCTTGACGAAGGTCTGCAGCAGGTTGAATTCGGCCATGGTCAGTTCGACCCTGACATCGTCGGGCGCGATCAGCCGGCGCCGCGAGCAATCCATCGTCCAGCCGGCGAAGCGGTAGATCTGCCTGGTGGTGGCGCGCTTGGCCTCGGCGCCGCCATTGCGGCGCAGCACGGCGCGGATGCGCGCCAAAAGCTCGCGCGGATCGAAGGGTTTGGGCACGTAGTCGTCGGCGCCCATTTCCAGGCCGACGACGCGATCGGTGGTCTCGGTGACCGCGGTCAGCATGATGATCGGCGTCGAATACTGGGCGCGCAGGTCGCGGCACAGCTCCAGCCCGCTCTTGCCCGGCAGCATCACGTCGAGGACGATGAGATCGACTTGCGCGCGGCGCAGGATGGCCTCCATCTCGACACCGTCGGCGGCAACCGAGGTGTGCAGGCCCCGCTTCTGGAAGAATTCCTGCAGCAGGTCGCGAATGCCCTTGTCGTCGTCGACGATCAGTATGTGCGCGTCGGATTTCACTTGAGCCCTGTCGTTGTTGATTGCCAAGCCGTTCTGTCGCCACCCACACGATAGAATTCAGGCCATATGTTGGCCAGTGGTGATGATGGGTTCACACCGGCTTTCTCAGACACAATCCAGAAACAAAATTCTACAGTTCAGAAAAACTCCTGAAAAATTTCAAAGGCATAACTGATCTCGTGGCGGTCAGGTCATCGGCTGCGACGCTAGTCTCCGGGTTTACGGATAAACCAATGCCAAGGTTGTCGATCAGTTTGTTGGGTGCGTTGCTGGGCCTTGGCCTGGTCACCGCCGCTGCCGGACAATCGGACGCAAAGGCGCCGCTCACTCGGAGCGAACGGTGCGCCAATCTCAGCCACCAATTTGATGAAGCCCTCGAAACCCATGCCACGGCAACGCAGGTCACCGCGGCAAAGGCACTTCAGAGAAAGGGTAACCGGTACTGCGCCGCCAAGAAACAGGCACAGGGCATCCGGATGCTTGCCAACGCTTTGAAGTTGCTTGGAGTGACACCGAACGACCCGGTTCAGTGACATCAGAATTCGACCCGCATAAAAAGGAAACGAAGCCATGAAAAAGTCCCTCCTGTCCGCCCTCGGCCTCTCCGTCGCTCTCGCCTTCTCGATGCCGGTTCTCGGCAACGCAGCCGCCACTACGACCGCTGCGCCGGCTGCTGCCACCACGACCACCGCTCCGGCCGCTGCCGCGACGACCACCGCTCCTGCCGCCAAGGCTGCTCCGAAAAAGGTCGCCAAGAAGACTGTCTGCAAGGTGACCAAGACGCACAAGTGCCCGGTCAAGAAGGCGCCCTCGAAGGCGGCCCCGAAGGCTGCTCCGAAGAAGCCCTGATCAGCTTCGAGGTCAATTCCAGCAAGGCCGTTCCAGCCGTAAATCGGCTGGGACGGTCTTTTGCCAAGTGCATGGTCGATAAACTGAACGCGTATCTCGATCGCGCCTAACCCGTTTGCAACGCCAGTTGTGTAGGACAATCCGCATGAAGAAGCGGCTTTCGTCCATTCTGCGCTCGTTGGTGCTTGGTGGCCTGGTTGCCACCGGTATCTCCAGGGCACTTATCCTGTTCACCGCCAGCCCGGTGCCGGATCCGGCGAGCGGGCGCACCGAGCCTTCGCTTTTCGCGCCGGTTATTTCCACCAATTGGGACTACATCACGCCGGCACAGACCTGGTCGCTGATCGTGCTGACCGGCGCGACCCTGATCTGTGTCATTGCCTGGCCGATCGCAGCCTTCCTGGAACGTCGGGCGGATGCCGGGGGAAAACGCTTCCGGCCCGGCCGTTGAACGGCAACCGACAGTTTCCCACATAGGAATGGCCGCGCCCGCGGACACCGGTTGGCGCCGCGATCAAAATGGACTGCCGCTTTCCCCGGTGCCAGAATGGCGGCCACGTCGTTTACGCAAATTGTCGGTTCCAATGCCTGAAATCACCACAAAACCGCGCGTACAGGTCAAGCCGCAGATCGAACGGCCGAAGCTCTACAAGGTCATCCTCATCAATGACGATTTCACCCCGCGCGAATTCGTGGTGACGGTGCTGAAGGGGGAGTTCAAGCTCAGCGAAGACCAGGCGCACCGGGTGATGATCACCGCGCATCGGCGCGGCGTCTGCGTCGTCGCCGTCTTTACCAAGGATGTCGCCGAGACCAAGGCGATGCGGGCTACCGATGCCGGCAAGGCCAAGGGCTATCCGCTGATGTTCACGACCGAGCCGGAGGAGTAGGGCTGCTCGCTCTCTCCTTTCTCTCCCTGTGGGAGAAGGTGGCCGAGCGAAGCTCGGTCGGATGAGGGTGTTCCAGAAAGCACCAACGCCTTATTCCGGCCGGCACCCCTCAACCGTCTTGGCGCTACCGTCCCTCGCGATACCACATCGAACCCATCGCCAGAAGCAACAGGCCGAGGCCGAGGAAGCCACCGAAAAGCGGCACGCGCGAGACGGCCTTGAGCACGCTGTCGTCCGTGGTGCGCAGGCCGATCCAGTCGCTGCCGGACGCGGCGCCGGCCGAGCGCACCGGCACGATGGAGGGCAGCGTCACGTCGCTGCCAAGGGTCGAGGACGACGCCAGCCGGCGCACGCTGCCGCCGGTGGCTTCCGCCGGCGCCTTCAGCCGGTTTTCGGTGGAGATGACATCTGCGAATTCCGGTGCGTTGACCGGTCCGACATGGGCGAGCGCGGTCAGGTCGCCATTGGCAACCTGATAAAGGCCGATCTCGTTTGTCTCGACACTGCCAAGGAAAACGCCGGGCTCGGATTTCTCGAGCTTGACGGTCAAGGTCTTGCCGGAAGGGGTGATGATCTGGGCGGGGCCGGGATCGTCGGCCATCGTCTGGCGACGGATTTCCAGCACCATGCCGCGACCGTCGGCGGTCAGCCGCTCCTCCTCGAGTTCTGGCTCCTTCATCAGCCAGTGCGCGATGCGCCGATAGAGCTGGACATGCGGGCCGCCGCCTTCGAAGCCGCGCGCCCACAGCCAGCCCTGGTCGGACAGAAGCATGCCGACGCGGCCTTCGCCCTTGCGGTCGAGCAACAGCAGGGGCCGGTTGTCTGCGCCTTTCATCACCACCTCGCCTTCCGGGTTCTGCACGCCGATGGTGCGGAACCAGCGGCTCCAGTGCGGCGGCTCGGCGGCCGAGCCATCCAGGCCGCGCGTCACCGGATGGCGCTGGCCAAGATCGGTGAGGCGGGGATAGAAGGCCTTGTCGACAACCTCGCCCGTCGGCATCGCCGGCAGGGCCGACATCAGCGGCGTGCGCGCGATGGAGCTTTCACCGGCATATTCGGGGCCGGCCGCGATCAGCAGCGCGCCGCCCTTTTCGACATATTCGGAGATGTAGTCGTAATAGAGGATCGGCAGCACGTCGCGGTGCTGGTAGCGGTCGAATATGATAAGGTCGAAATCCTTGATCTTCTCGACGAACAGCTCGCGTGTCGGGAAGGCGATCAGCGACAATTCATTGATCGGCGTGCCGTCCTGCTTTTCCGGTGGCCGCAGAATGGTGAAATGCACGAGGTCGACAGAGGCGTCGGATTTCAACAGATTGCGCCAGGTGCGCTCGCCGGCATGCGGCTCGCCGGAGACCAGCAGCACACGCAGGTTCTCGCGGATGCCATCGATGAGCGCGATGGCGCGGTTGTTGGTGTCGGTCAGTTCGCCCGGTTCGCGGTCGATGGCGAGTTCGACGATGTTGCGGCCGGCAGCGGGAATGGTCACCTGCAGCGGCATCGCCTGGCCGACGGTGGCATGCTCGACCGTGACCTGCTCGCCATTGACAGAGACCCGCACGTCAACCGGACCGGTCTCGTTTTCGGTCGAGATGACGCGGTAGGTCATGTCGAGCGGCTTGCCGACGAGGCCGAAGCGCGGCGCATTCTCGAAGCGGATGCGGCGATCCTTTTCGTGGTCGTTGCCAGTGATCAGCGCATGCAGCGGGGCGTTGAAATCGGGGGCGCCCGGAGGCGCATCATGCACCTCGCCATCGGTGATCATGATGGCACCGCCGATGCGTAACGGCGGCACATCGCGGAAGGCGCCATCGAGCGCGCTGAACAGCCGTGTCTCGGTGCGCTCCTCGGCGGCCTCGGACTTGCCGGCCTCGACGACGCGCACGTCGAACTGCTTGAAGCGGCCAAGACGCTCCTGCAGCCCGGCCAGCGCCTCGTCGGTCTGTTTCGTGCGGTCGCCGATATCCTGGCTCTGGCTGCGGTCGACAACGAGGGCGACAATGCTTTTCAGGGGCTCGCGCTCCTCGTTGAGGAACACCGGGTTGAACAGGGCGGCGGCGAGCGCCATCAGAGCGATGAAACGAAAGACCGAGCCGCGCTGACGAAACCACAGGCCGACCAGCGCAAGCAGCGCCAGCGGCACCAGCGCCAAGAACAGCCAAAGCCAGGAGATCAGCGGTTCGAAGGAGATCGACCAGTTCATTCCTTACCCTCCCATTTGGGAGGGTCGATCCGCGGAGGTGCAACAAAAGACATCATCTTACTGCCCCAGCCGTTCGAGCAGTATCGGCACGTGGACCTGATCGGATTTGTAGTTGCCGGTCAGCATGTACATCATGATGTTGACGCCGGCGCGTAGCGCGTAGATGCGCTGCATCGGATCCGCCGGTACGGTCGGCAGCAGCGGGTCGCCATTCTCGTCGACCGCCCAGGCGCCCGCGAAGTCATTGGCGGTGATCATGATCGGGGAGACGCCGTCGCCCGTGCGCACCGGCCGGTTCTCGACATTGCTGGCGTCGAGCGAAGCCTCGACCCAGAGCGGGCTGCCACTGAAGCGGCCGGGAAATTCGGGCAGGATGAAGAAGGATTTGGTCAGCACGTGGTCGGATGGCACCGGCTCCAGCGGCGGCACGTTCAGATTGCCGAGGATGTCGCGCAGCCGCTCCGTCGCCGGGCTGGTCGAATCGGCGCCGATGCCGTTGGCGAACTGGTCGCGCGTATCGAACAGCACCGTGCCGCCCTGTTGCATATAGGCGTCGATGCGGGCGATCGCGGCCTGGTTCGGCATCGGTGCAGCTGGATCGATCGGCCAGTAGATCAGCGGATAGAACGACAGCTCGTCCTTGGAGATGTCGACGCCGGTCGGCGCGCCCGGTTCGAGAGCCGTCTTCTCGATCAGGAAGCGGGTCAGGCCTTCGAGCCCGGCGCGGCTGATCGAATCGTCGCCCGGCACCCCGGTCAGCACATAGGCGATGCGGGTCTTTGAAATCGCCTCTATTGCAACCTCGTCGCCCGCCTTGGCGTCATCGGCGCGAGCGAGGTCGGCATGGCCGAACAGCACACCAAGCGCAATCAGGATCGCAGAAGTGGTTGCCACGGCGCCTGAGCGGCGCGGTCGGCGGGTAAACAGGCCGCCTATCCAGAACACCGCCAGCGTGTCGAGCAGCATCAGCACCAGGGCAGCCGCGACCAGCGCGCCCTTCAAATTGCGCGATTCGTCGAAGGCATACTGGATCGATGTGACGGGAACCGTGATCTGCGGCCGCGCCAGCGGCGCAAACGTGCTGTCGGCTTGAAGCAGATTGTGGGCAAACACACCCGTCTCGGAACCATAGAGCCCGGGCGGGTTCTCGAACGTCACTGGCAACGCGCCTGCGCCCGGCACCAGCGGCCGTGCGTCAGGCGTCGGCGGCACCAGCGAGCCGTCGGCTGCAATCATTCGATAGGGCGCCAGCGAGGTGGCGGCGGCTTCGGCATTGGCGATCGCCGCGCCCTGGTTGCGCGACAGTTGCACGATGCGGCGCAGCATCTCGACGAAGCTGCCCGAGATCGGCAGGTTCGACCAGGTCGCCTCGGGCGTGACATGGAACAGCGCCAGCGTGCCCTTCCCCTTCTTCAGTCCGGTGACCAACGGCGTGCCGTCGGCAAGAGCCGCCCAGGTGCGCTCGACGATGTCGGGGGTTGGTTCTGCCAGCACCTGCCTGCTGACGGTGACCTCCGTCGGCGGCGCAAGATCGGCGAACGGGCCGGCCTTGGGGAATTCGGTGACCGGCTGCGGCGACGTCCACGACAGCGCGCCGCCGAGCGAACGTTCGCCGGTGCGCAGACGGACCGGCAGCAGGTCGTCGTCATTGCCGGCGGCGGCCAGCCGCGATCCGGCGAAACGCACCAGCGTGCCGCCATTGTCGACCCAGTCGACCAACCTCTGCCGGACTTGCGCGGGAATGGTGCCGATGTCGGCCATGACGATCATCGCCGGCTTCTGGTCGAGGATCTGCGGGATGGCATCGGCGAGATCGGCACTTGAGGGCTCGACCAGATCGGCGAAGGGCTGCAGCGCGCGCCTGATGTAATAGAGCGGCGACAAAAGCGGCTGCGCCTGGTCGGCCTCGGCCTGCGACAACAGCCCGACGCGCCGCCGCTTGGAGCTTTCGTCGAGGACGCGCACCGCGCCGGCCTGGCGCTCGCCGTCGAGCGCGACCGAGGCGAAGTCGTTGCGCAGTTCAAACGGCACCGCCATAATGCCAGTGGCAGTGGTTTCGCCAGGTGAAAAGGTCAGCGTCGCATCGGCGATGCGCCGGCCCTTGTCGTCGAAGGCACCGGCGGTGACCTGCGCCGGGGCAGGATCGCCCGGCGCGCGAATGGCGGTAAGCGCAAAGCCGTCAACCTGATTGTCGGCGGCGGTCAGGCCGGTCAGCGACAGCCTGTCGGCGGTTGCCCAAACAACACGGGCGGCATTCCTGGACAACAGCGTGTTGAAGGCGGCTTCGTCGCCTTTTGCCGCAAGTCCGTCGGCAAGCACGGCAACACTGGCGCCGGGCAAGCTTTCCAGCACGCCGGCGACGCGAGCATAGACGGCCGGCCGGTCGGTCGGAATCGGCCGCGGCTTGGCGGCGCGCAGCCGGTCGAGCGCGGCGGCGGCATCGAACGGGCCGATCTCGGCATTGGCTTTTTCGGCGGTGAAGGCGATGATGACGGGCACGCCGTTCGAGCCAGCATCGTTGATCAGCCGCTCGGCGGTGGCGACGCGCTTGCCCCAGTCGGCGGCACTTGCCCAGTCATTGTCGATAACCAGGGCCAGGGCAGCACCCTCGGCCGGCAGTTTCTCGCGCGGGTTGAAGACCGGGTCGGCCAATGCGGCGACGATGAGCGCCGCCATCAGCAGTCTCAGCAGCGTCAGCCACCACGGGCTCTGTTGCGGCGTCTCCTCGCGCTTCAGGACGCGCGCCAGGATCCTCAGCGGCGGGAAGATCTCGGTTTGCGGTTTGGGCGGTGTCAGCCGCAACAGCCACCAGATCACCGGCAGTGCCAGCAGACCCCACAGCACCATGGGGGCGCCAAAGGAGAGCGGCAGCCAGCTCATGCGCTGACCCTTCCGGCAGCGGCGCCATCGGCGGTCATCGCCATGTGCAGGCGCACCAGCGCGTCGGAAGCCAGCCGATCGGTGTGGTTGACGGTGAAGCTCCAGCCGAGGCGCTTGCACCAGACAGCCAATTCGTGGCGGCGGGCGGTGTAGAGCAGGCGATACTCATCGCCCAGCATTTCGGCGCGCCCGGCGGTCAGCTTGTCGCCGGTCTCGGGGTCCGTGAATTCGGTGCGGCCGGCATAGGGGAAGGTTTCCTCGGCCGGGTCGGCAACCTCGATCAGGTGGGCGCGCACGCCGTGGCGAGCCAGAACGTCGAGCCAGGCCATCGTCTCCTCGACGGGATCGAGGAAATCGCTGACAATGACGATGTCGCAGAAGCGGCGGATGTCGGAAAGATCGGGTTTTGCCGGCAAATCGCCGGCATGCATGAGCTGGGCGGCGATGCGCTCGGCGCCGTTGCGGGCGGTGAACGGATCGGTGAGACCGGGCCAGGCAATACGCTCACCGCTGCGCGACAACAGCTCGGCCATGGCCAGCGCCAGCACCAGCGCACGCGATTGCTTGGAGACGCTGGCGGCGGTCGATTTGTAGAGCATCGACGGCGAAGGATCCGCCCATAGCCAGACCGTGTGGGCGGCTTCCCATTCGCGGTCGCGCACATAGGTGTGGTCGTCTCGCGCAGAGCGGCGCCAGTCGATCCGCGAGGAATCGCCTTCGACATAAGGCCGGAACTGCCAGAAATTCTCGCCGATGCCGCGCTTGCGGCGGCCGTGCCAGCCGGCGATCACGGTGTTGACGATGCGCCGCGCCTCGACCAGCAGGTCGGGCACAAGAGAGGCCCGCAACCGGCCACGGGCGAGCGCGTCGCGCGTCGCTGCCGGAGCCTGGACCTCGCCGATATGCGCCATCAGATACCTTTGGCCAGTTTCGCCACAACGTCGCGCACGCTGGTGCCTTCGGCGCGAGCGGCGAAGGTCAGCGCCATGCGATGCTGCAGCACCGGCTCGGCGAGCGCGCGGACATCGTCGGTCGACGGCGCCAGCCGTCCATCGTAAAGTGCGCGCGCCCTGGTGCACAGCATCAGCGCCTGGCTGGCGCGTGGGCCGGGGCCCCAGGCGACGTGCTTGTCGGTCTCGGCATTGCCCTGGCCCGGACGCGCTGAGCGCACCAGCGTAAGGATCGCCTCGACGACGCTTTCGGGTACCGGCATGCGGCGGATGAGTGTCTGGATTTCCTTCAGCCGCGCCGGCTGCAGAACGTTCTGGGCTTTCGCGTCCTCGACGCCGGTCGTTTCCAGCAGAATGCGGCGCTCGGCCTCGATTTCGGGATAGAGGATGTCGACCTGCATCAGGAAGCGGTCGAGCTGGGCCTCGGGCAGCGGATAGGTGCCTTCCTGCTCCAGCGGGTTCTGCGTCGCCAGCACGTGGAAGGGCGCCGGCAGGTCGTAGCGGGCGCCGGCAATGGTGACGTGGTACTCCTGCATCGCCTGCAGCAGCGCAGACTGGGTGCGCGGCGAAGCGCGGTTGATCTCGTCGGCCATCAGCAGCTGGGCGAAGATCGGGCCGGAAATGAAGCGGAAGGAGCGCTTGCCGGCCTCGTCCTGCTCCATCACCTCGGAGCCAAGGATATCGGACGGCATCAGGTCGGGGGTGAACTGGATGCGGCGCGAATTGAGGCCGAGCACGATGCCAAGTGTTTCGACCAGCTTGGTCTTGGCGAGGCCCGGCACGCCGACCAGCAGCGCATGGCCGCCGGCGAGCAGCGCCACCAGCGTGCGCTCGACGACGCTCTCCTGGCCGAAGATGACCCGGCCGACCCCGTCGCGGATCCTGGAGATGTCGGCCAGCGCTTTCTCGGCCTCGGCGATCATGTCCGTTTCGCTGATCGGGCTTTCCTTGACCATTACGCTCATGCCGCATCGATCCTTGTGATTGGAAATGCCTGCCTGCAGCATACCATGACTGCCGCGATTCGGCCTCGCCTAGCGTCTGCATTAGAATTTAAATCACAGACTTAGGCTGACAAGCGGAACAACAGTGACTATTTCGTGACCATGACGGAACACTCCGAAGATCTCGAACAGGGCCTTACGAGTGCCACCGAGGCGCGCGGTCTCGAGGCGTTGATCTCGCGCGCCACCCGCGCCGGCAAGGGTGCGGCGCCGGTCGAACGCTGGAATCCCGACTTCTGCGGCGATCTCGACATGGAGATCAAGGCCGATGGCACCTGGTTCTATCTGGGCACGCCGATCGGGCGCATACCGCTGGTTCAGCTTTTCTCCTCGGTGCTGCGCAAGGATGCCGACGGCAGGACCTATCTGGTGACACCGGTGGAGCGAGTCGGCATTCGGGTCGCCGATGCGCCGTTCATTGCCGTCGAAATGGACGTTTCGGGCGACGGTGACGGGCAGGTCATCACCTTCCGCACCAATGTCGGCGACGTCGTCGAGGCCGGGCCGGAGCGGCCGCTGCGTTTCGTCGACGAGAACGGTACTGGCGGGCTGAAGCCCTATGTGCTGGTGCGGGGCCGGCTGGAGGCGTTGGTTGCGCGGCCGGTGATGTATGAGCTGGTCGGCCATGGCGAGGAGGTCGAGATCGGCGGCAAGACCATGTTCGCGGTGCGCTCGAAAAAGGCTGTGTTCCCGATCATGCCGGCGGACCAGTTGAAGCGGCTGAGCGCGTGATGGACCAGGTGTCTCCGGCGCCTTTTTCATCAGCGGATTTTCGCGCGCGCTTTGCCGCGCAGCCGGATGCGCATGCCAGCGATGACTATGGCGATCATCGCTTCAACCCCGGTCATCCACGCCTCAACCAGGGCAAGGCGCTGCGCAATGCCGCCGTGCTGATCCCGGTGGTCGACCACGAAGGCGATGCGACGGTTCTACTGACAAAACGGGCCGAAAAGCTGCGCAATCATTCGGGGCAGGTGGCCTTTCCCGGCGGCACCATCGATCAGACCGATCCAAGCCCGGAGGCGGCGGCGCTGCGCGAGACCTTCGAGGAGATCGGCCTTGGCCGCGATCACATCGAGATCATCGGCCGCATGCCCGACTATGTCGCCGGCAGCGGCTACCGCATCGCGCCGGTGCTGGGCATCGTGCGGCCGGGTTTCCAGCTGAGCTTGAACGCCGACGAAGTCGATGCCGCCTTCGAAGTTCCGCTGCGCTTCCTGATGGACCCGGCCAACCACAAGCGCGACAGCCGCATGTGGAACGATCTCGAATGGTTCTTCTACGACATGCCCTATGGCGACCGGCGCATCTGGGGCGTCACCGCCGGCATCATCCGTACCCTCTATGAAAGGCTCTATGCGTGAGCGTCACGATCGCGGGCAGGGCCGATTGGCTCGGCGACAAGCATCTGCAACGCCTGTTGGCCGCACTGAGCGAGGGCGGTGAAGAGGCGCGCGTTGCGGGCGGCGCCGTGCGCAACACGCTGATGGGCCAACTGGTCGCCGACATCGACATCGCCACCACCTGCTTGCCGCGGGAAACCATCCGCCGCGCCGAGGCGGGAGGTTTCAAGGCGGTGCCGACCGGCTTCGAGCACGGCACGATCACGGTGGTCGCCGGCGGCAAGCCCTATGAGGTCACCACGTTGCGAGCCGACATCGAGACTGACGGGCGGCGGGCCAAAGTGTCGTTCGGGCGCGATTGGAAGCTTGACGCCGAGAGGCGCGATTTCACCATCAATGCGCTCTATGCGGAGGCCGATGGCCGGGTTGTCGACCTTGTCGGCGGCATTGCCGACATCGAGGCTCGCCGGCTGCGCTTCATTGGCGATGCGGAAGCGCGCATCCGTGAGGACTATCTGCGCATCCTGCGCTTCTTCCGCTTCTTCGCCTGGTATGGCGACGGCCGGCCGGATGCCAATGGGCTGAAAGCCTGTGCCCGGCTGAAGGAAGGTCTGGCCCAGCTTTCGGCCGAGCGCATCTGGTCCGAATTGAAGAAGCTTTTGTCGGCGCCTGATCCCTCACGGGCGCTGCTCTGGATGCGGCAGGCTGGCGTCTTGACCGCCGCGCTGCCGGAAAGCGAGAAATGGGGCATCGATGCGATCCATGGGCTGGCCAAGGCCGAGAAAGATCTGGGCTGGGCGCCCGACCCGCTGCTGCGGCTGGAAGCGATCGTGCCGCCGGATGCCGCACGCATGAAGACGCTCGCCGAGCGGCTCAGATTTTCGACTGCCGAAGCGGATCGCCTGCGCCACTGGGCGCTTGCCACCGCTGTCGAGCCGAAGACGACCGAGGGCGAACTGGCGAAAAGGCTCTATCGCGGCGATCGGCAGGGATTTGTCGACCGCTTGCGCCTGTCGCTGGCTGCGGCCCGCGTTCGTGCTGTCGACGACAATGACGCGCTGCTTGAAGCGGGCGGCTTCTCGCGCTTGCTGGCCTTCGCGCTCAAATGGAAAAAACCGGTGTTCCCGCTGAAAGGCGCCGATCTGACGGCGCTCGGTGCAACGCCAGGACCGAAGCTGGGCGAGATCCTCAAGAACCTCGAGGCGGAATGGATCGAAACGGGATTTGCGCCCGATCGCGGCGCACTGCTTGATCGCGCCGCGAAGGCACTGGAAACCTAGGCCTTGGCTCGAAGCCCGTGCTCCGTGACGGTCAAATGTCGTCGAACGAGCGAAACTACCTGATTGCCACGGGAGCCAGGGCGCGTGAAAGGCTCGCTTCGCCCTTGCCGTACGTGGAAGCACTATAGTTGACCAGGGTGTCGGTGCGAGCCGTATTGAGCAGATCGTTGGTGATCTGGGTCGGCGTGGCCTTGGTGAATTTGCTGCCTAGTATCGCCGCATATCCTGAAATGATCGGCGCTGCGAAGGAGGTGCCATATAGGCCTGTCTTGCTCCCATCGACGCCAACCACAAGAAAGTGGCTTTGCACGAGCGGGTCGGAGCCGGCATAGTTGGAGTACCAGGCAAGCTGGGCCTTGTTGGTTGTTGCGCCGTTCGTCGACAGGGCGCCGACGAAGATCGCAGAGGCTTTGCCAACCAGGGCGATATCGAGATAGTCCTGCTGACCGCCTGTTTCTCCGCCCACGGCAACCGAATCGTTGCCCGCCGCCTTCGAAACAACAGCCGACCCTTTGGTGGCATAGGAGATGATGGAGGCTTCCTCGGGGCTCCATCCGATCTGGTTCGGGCTGTAGCCCGCTTTGGCGTACATGCCATAGCTCAGATTGAGCACGTTCAGGCCAGGCGCCAGGCTGACGGCCGAGCTGGTTGAAAAGTCCTTCGACCTGATGGTCGCCAAGGGCGCGATCATGCCAGCTTCCTCGCGCGTCCATTCACCGTGGCGCTGGGTTTGAACCCCGACACCGAAATTGCCCGAGAAGCGCGATGTACTAGAGAAATCGTCGACAATGGTAATCGTGACGCCCTTGCCCTTGTACCCCGCGGCCCATGCCGCGCCGACGTCGGGGCTCATCCACCCCTGCACCGCTTGTGTGGTCGCAGCCGGTATCGTTGCACTCGCGCATGTGGACCGGCCGCCGCCGTGACACAGCGCGGCCATCTCATCCGCATTGACCGCCTCCTGTGCCGAAGCCATCGGCGCCGACAGGGTGGTGAGAGCCGCAACGAAAACGAATTTCAAGCAACTACCGGACATGCTCTTACTCCGTTCAAACAGGAACCAGGACGGGCGAACGCGAATTTCGGGATGGGATGATTTTCTCATTTGCATCCTCCCCGGCGATCAGAAAGTAACACGGTAATTCAGCCAGAGGTGCTGGCTCTCCGGTTTAGCGTTAACCAGATATTTCAAAGTTTCCTCTGGCGCCATCTCGCTGGCCGCGAGCCGGCAATTGACGCTGTAGGTACCCAAATCGCCGTAGTTCGCTTCGCATGGCTTTTCGGTGAGCTTGCCGCCGAGGGTGGTGGTGAGCGACAAGGAAAGAGTACTGTTCGGACCCGGATGCATCTGCGTGAGGAAGCCCAGCTTCAGGCTGGGCTCGATGCGATATTTCTCACCTTCTTCTCCGGTGCCAAATCCCCAGAGGATGCCGGTGTCTTCCGTGATCTGGGTCAAAAGTTCGACGTGCATGTCGACCCAGCTTGCGTGGTACCATTGGTTGAACGATATCCGGCTTCCGTCCTGCAGTTCATAACCGCCGCCGCCAAGGTCGTGCGCGCGATCGCTGAGCGGCGAGCCTTGGTGGAGGTCGACCAGCGATGTGGTCACTTCCTGGGCTATCGCCGGATACGCTGAAAGGAGCCCGTACAGCAGGAGCGCCGTCGTGCGAAGACTCACTCGATTGCCGGACTTTTCGCGCATGCGCGAAACACCTCGCCCCACCGATCCCGGACCAGTGCCTGGTGGCGACGGGCTTCTCTTGCAGCCCCACTGTAGCCGGATTATCTGCCCGACAGTGGCATGGGTTCGGTTACCGCAGGGTTTATTTTAGCCGAGGAAAATATAATTCTTTGACCTGCGCGATCTGGCCGGCAGGACGTCCGCGATGGCGCTTTTCAACCAATCTTGAGGCGCCAACGCGGCTCGTTTGGTGTTGTGGATGAATCCGAGCGGCAAAGACTAGGCCGCGTCGCGGGTCTTTTCGATGCGCGAGCGGATCGCCTCGATCATCGTTTCACGGATAACCGTCTCGCCATGCGTTTCGCGCATGTGCTCGACGACACGACGCATGACCTCGGCCTCCTCGTCGGCACGCGTGTGCCAGTCACAGCCGGGCACGAGCGACCCGCAGTGAAATTCCTTCATGCGATTTCTCCTTTTCCTCCGTGGAGCCCGATCGAGGCTCCGGCACTTTCCTGGCTCATGGTCCGATTTCAGGGTTGAATCCGTGGAGCCGCGAGCGGGTGGAAAGCATAACACAGATGGGGTGGTATCGGTTGCCGTCAACGGCAAAAAGGGCGAAACAGCTCTGCTCCGCCCTTTCGCGCTAGCCCGAAGCAGGACCAGACATCATCATCTTGCCCTGCTTTGGCAGGCCATCACTTCGCGATCTTGACGGCCTCGGCGACTTTTTTCTTGCCGCTCATCTCCCATGAGACGCGGACCTTTTCACCGACCTGCAGGCCAGGATCCTTGAAGGTCTTGGGAAGCGTAAAGGACGATCCGTCATCGAGGACAAGGCTCATGGCCGTTGCGTCAAAGGTCTTGATCGTGCCGGTGGTGTGCTTGATGGCGGCGAACGCCACCGAACCGGAAGCGAGAAGGGCAGCGGCGGCAGCCGAAACAATGATCTTGCGCATTGTGAAGTACTCCTGAAGGGCGGGTATCCTTTTGACGAATGTGTCCCGCATCGTCTGGGCCGTCCGGTCGCGTCGGGTCGCGGCTCGCTTGTTTTGAGGCAATTCCGAACGGAAAATCGTTTAACGCTTTCCTGGAATTGCGCTCAGGCGAACCGCCGGCGCTTCCCGACCCGGCGCAACAAATAGACCAGCCTTTTCAAGAGCCTATTAGACGAAAAATAAATTTTCGCCGCACCTCATGCCACATTCGACGCCGCATTTCGAGCGAATGGGACATCAATGCGGCTCACGCCGCGCTCACCATTTTGTTACGGCCAGCGGACCTCAGGTGGAAGGCTGGAGAGGATCGCTTCGACATTGCCGCCGGTCTTCAGGCCGAAGATGGTGCCGCGATCGTGAAGCAGGTTGAATTCGACGTAGCGGCCGCGGCGGATGAGCTGCTCGTCGCGATCACCGTCGGTCCAGTTCTCGTTGAAGTTGGCGCGCACGAGGTGGCCGTAGACGACGAGAAAAGAGCGGCCGACATCCTGGACGAAGTTGAAGTCGGCATTCCAGCCGCCTCTGTCCTCGCCCGAATGCAGCCAGTCGAAGAAGATGCCGCCGGTGCCGCGCGGTTCGTTGCGGTGCGGAAGATAGAAGTACTCGTCGCACCAGGCCTTGAATTTCGGGTAGTCGGCGACGCCGGCATTCTTCTCGCAAGCGAACTGCATGGCGCGATGGAAGGCGACGGTATCGGGATCGTCCTGTGTGCGGCGGCGCTCGAGAACCGGCGTCAGATCGGCGCCGCCGCCGAACCATTGGCTGGATGTGACCACCATGCGCGTGTTCATGTGCACGGCGGGAACATTGGGATTCCAGGGATGGGCGATCAGCGAAATGCCGGATGCCCAAAAGCGCGGATCTTCCTCGGCGCCGGGCATCTGCTTCCTGAATTCGGGCGAGAACTCGCCGTAAACCGTCGAGGTATGAACGCCGACCTTCTCGAAGACGCGGCCGTACATCATCGACATGGTGCCGCCACCGCCGCGGCCCTCGTCGCGTTCCCAGGGCGTCTTTTCGAAACGGCCTGGCGACCACGAGGCCAGCGGACCGCCAAGATCTTGTTCGATCTGTTCAAGCCCGGCGCAGATGCGTTCGCGCAATGCCTCGAACCACAGGCGCGCCTTCATCTTCTTCTGCTCGATGTCGGCGGGCAGGCCAGCCGGTATTTCAGGTCGTTCCAAGTGCCGTCTCCGGTTGCGGGGGCGATGAGCCCTACAAATGACTCGTCTTTTGCCGGCGCGATCCCTAATCTCTTAAGGGCAAGGGTCAAGTGTCATTAAGGTGCAAGGAGTCGTTTCGTGCGCACCCCGGCAAGACCACCGCTGGATGGCCTGAAGAAGCGGCTGGACCAAAGCCGGGCCGAACGCGCACGCATGCCGCGCGACGGTTTCCTGCGCGAGACCTTCGTCCTGCCGCGCTCCGATGCGCGGCTCAAAGCCAAGGAATGGTTCGATCGCTTTCCCAAGCAGGCCTACTGGACCGAGATCGAAAGCTGGTTCGAGCGGCCGGGCGATGTGATCGAGTTCACCATCAGGCGGTTGCCGGCGGCGGACTGAGGAATGTCACGAGAAAAATAGGTCGCGCAATCTTGGAGAATCCAGGATCAGGTTCTCGCCAAGTAGCTTGCCGAATTTTTCAAAGCCCATTTTCCGCGCCTCATCGAAGCTCACGGACGTGTAGAGCGTTGGCATGCCGCCGGAGTCGACCCGATAGATCGTAATGAGCTGTGTCTCTTCTTCTGGTTGGATAAGATGTCCCAGCACAGATGTTTCCTTCCATATCGCCTCATAGTCGCATTGCTTCCATTCAGGTCGCTACTAGCCTTCTCGCGCCCGTCCCCTCCCTTGCCAGCCGGTCGCCTTTGTTTCGCAGCGGGCATTTGTCGATCGACATGCAGCCGCAGCCGATGCAGTCGGTCAGACCGTCGCGCAGTTTCTTCAGCTGGGCGATCTTGCGGTCGAGCCCGTCGCGCCAGGCGGTCGACAGCAGGTTCCAGTCATCGCGCGTCGGTGTGCGACCCTCGGGCAGCGACGCAAGGGCGATGCCGATCTCGGCCAGTGAGATACCGACCTCTTGCGCCACCTTGATGATCGCCACGCGCCGCAGCACGTCGCGGCCGTAGCGGCGCTGGTTGCCTGACGTGCGGTGGCTGCGGATCAGCCCGCGGGCCTCGTAGAAATGCAGCGCCGACACAGCCACCCCGCTGCGCATGGCCAGTTGGCCGACCGTCAGTTCCGTTATCGGTGCCATCCCTCTTTCTCCGTTCCGATTTTTTTGGCTTGACCTCAAGTTAAGTTGAGCTTGTAGCGAAGAAACCCGGGATCTGCAAACGAAGGAGAAGGCGATGTGCGCCTGGGTCAAGATGACGGGAGACGGAGTGCCGTTATCCGAGTTGCCGGATGGCTTCACCCGCCACCATGGCGACGGAAAGCGCGACGTTGATGCTGCGCGCAGCGCCCTGCATGGGAATGGTCAATTGCGCATCCGCCGCTTGATGGACAAGATCCGGAACGCCTGCGGATTCGCGGCCGAACAGAAGAATGTCGCCATCGCCGAACGCGAAGCTGGTGTAAGGGGTCGTGGCTTTGGTAGACAGCAGCACCAGCCGGCACGCGCGGGCTTTGCGCCAGTCCTCGAAGGCGTACCAGTCGACATGCCGGGTCAGAGCAGCCATTTCGAGGTAATCCATGCCGGCTCGCTTGAGCGTTTTGTCGGAGAGCGGAAAGCCGGCCGGTTCGATGATGTCGACGCCGAGCCCGAGGCAAGCGGCGAAACGCAGGGTTGTCCCGGTGTTGCCGGCGATATCCGGCTGGTAGAGCGCGATGCGGAGACGACAGTTCATTTCCGCGTCCTTCTAATAAGTGGCAGATCGGCCACAGAGGGCTCGCGGTTTTGGAAAATGCTGGACCTGCGGGTGGCCATTTTCTGCGAAGTCGGGTATGTCAGCTCCATTGTCAACCCGAACCGATGGAGGGGTAATTCATGATGACCATGCACACTCAGCGCCCCTCTCGTGGGCTTACCTGCCTGCTGGCGGCTTCGGTACGACAATTCTCCTGACTCTCTAAGACTTGATCGCACCGATTCCCGCCGAAACGATTTTTCGGCTCTCGAAGGAATCCTGCGATGTTTTTCAAAAAGTCAAAAGGGCTGAACGCCCCACCTGAACCTGTCCGGACCGATGCTGTCCGTCGTGTCCAGACCGATGCTTATCGTGTCCGGACCGATGCTTATCGTGTCCAGACCGATCCAATGCGTGCCTCCGGCCGAATGCCGGCGGACGATGTTGCTTCGCCTTTTTATCTCGATTTTCACACGGAGGACGGACCGATGTTCGATCCCTACAGAATACCGGGCTCAAGAAGCCTGCATATCCACCGACTGCCGACCTGGGCGCTGCTCATCGGCGAGACCTATTCGTCGGCGGTTCACGCCGAAGTCCGCCGCCGGCCGCATCGCGGCATGCTGCCGGATGTCGATTTCTCGCGCGCGGTTCCCGACCACAGCCGGTCGTCGCTGGTGCGCCGGATCATCCGGCTGATCAGGCCTGGCGCGAAAGTCCGGATCGTGAACAGTGCGCCATCAGGATCGTCAGGCGCACCTGTCGGTGAAAAGCCCGCGAGTCCCTATATTGCGCGAAGCAAGGCCGACGGTACGGATGATTACGGACCGTCGGCCCTCGGCGCCATTCGTTCTGCGGACCTTGTACGTTCGCGCGCCGCATAAGCGGAAAGCAGATTTCATGAGCATGACCTATGTTGTTGTTTAGCTGGTTTGAAAGACGGCTCGATCCGTTCCCCGCGGCGGAACCGGTCGAGCCGCCCAGGACGCTGGTGGCCTTCTGCGTGCATTATACGCGCGGTGCCTGGCCCTACATCCTTCTCGACGCGGTGCTGGTGACGGCCATCGCGATCGCGGAAGTGTGGATGTTCGGCTTCCTCGGCCGCATCGTCGACTGGCTGTCGGGGCAGAATCGCGAAACCTTCCTGCAGACGGAAGCCTGGAAGCTCGCCGGCATGGCCTTCATCGTGCTGTTCGCGTTGCCGGGCACGGTATGGCTGCATTCGCTTCTCAACCAGCAGACATTGATGGGCAACTATCCCATGCGCATCCGCTGGCAGGTGCATCGCTACCTGCTCAAGCAGTCGATGAGCTTCTACCAGGACGAGTTCGCCGGCCGCATAGCGACCAAGCTGATGCAGACCGCGCTCGCCGTGCGCGAATGCGTCATCAAGTTGATCGACGTCCTGAACTACGTCATCGTCTATTTTCTTGGCATGCTGTTCATCGTCGGTTCGGCCGACTGGCGGCTGGCGTCGCCGCTCGGCGTCTGGCTGGTCGGCTACGTCCTGTTGCTGCGCTATTTCATTCCGAAGCTGGGCAAGGTCGGCGAGGAGCAGGCCAATGCGCGCTCGACCATGACCGGGCGTGTCGTCGACAGCTACTCCAACATCCAGACGGTCAAGCTGTTCAGCCATGCACGCCGCGAGGCTTCGTTTGCGCGGGAAGGCATGGCCGGCTTCCTCCAGACCGTCTATCGGTCGATGCGGCTGGTGACGGTGCTTTTCGGCCTGCTCTACATCATGAATTCGCTGCTCTTGTTTTCGGTCACGGCGATGGCGCTGTGGCTGTGGCTCGGGCAGTCGGTCACGATCGGCGCTGTCGCCGTGGTCATCGGACTCGTGCTCAGGCTGTGGGGCATGTCGCAATGGATCATGTGGGAAATGTCGGGCCTGTTCGAGAATATCGGCACGGTGCAGGACGGCATCGCCTCGATCTCGTTGCCGCGTCTGGTCGAGGACAGGCCGGGCGCCAAGGACATCGCCGTCTCCAAGGGCGAGATCCGCTTCGAGAATATCCGCTTCCATTATGGCAAGCGGAAAGGGGTGATCGAGGACCTGTCGCTGGCGGTGAAGCCGGGAGAAAAGGTCGGTATCGTCGGCCGCTCGGGCGCCGGCAAGTCGACGCTGGTCAATCTCCTGCTGCGTTTCTACGACCTGGAGAGCGGAAAGATCCTGATCGACGGCCAAGAGATCGCCGGTGTGACGCAGGATTCGCTGCGCGCCCAGATCGGCATGGTCACGCAGGACACCTCGCTGCTGCATCGTTCCGTGCGCGAGAACATCCTCTATGGCCGGCCCGACGCCGCGGAAGAAATGCTTGTCGAGGCAGCGCGGCGCGCCGAGGCGCTGGATTTCATATCAGGGCTTTCGGACGCCAGCGACCGCAAGGGCTTCGATGCCCATGTCGGCGATCGCGGTGTCAAATTGTCCGGTGGCCAGCGGCAACGCATCGCAATTGCTCGCGTTATGTTGAAAGACGCGCCCATACTTATCCTTGACGAGGCCACCTCGGCGCTTGATTCCGAAGCCGAGGCGGCAATCCAGGAGAATCTCTACAAGCTTATGCAAGGCAAGACCGTCATCGCCATCGCGCACCGGCTGTCGACCATCGCGGCGATGGACAGGCTGGTGGTGATGGACAAGGGCCGCGTCATCGAGGAAGGTTCGCACGACGAACTCGTCGCCAAGGGCGGGCTCTACACGCAGCTCTGGCAGCGCCAGTCGGGCGGGTTCCTGCTCGAGGACGGTCCGGCCGACGCCGCCCCAGCTGACGCCGCAAATGACGCACTTGCAAAGGGCCAAGCTGCCGAATGATGACTGCCGTCTATCGCTGGTTCGAGAACTGGGTCTATCCGTTCAGGGAGCCAGCGAATCTTCGGCCACCGACCAGCGTCGGCGGCTTTCTCTGGCACTATGTCGGCCAGGCGAAGTTCGCCTTCTTCGCCATGCTGGCCATCGGCGGCATCGCGCCGCTGGTGGAGGCCGGCCTGTTCTACTTCGTCGGGCGGCTGGTCGATATTCTCGACCAGCTTCCGGCCGAGCGCAGCTGGCATGCCTTGCGGAATGCCGCCGGCCCTGAACTGCTGTTCATGATCGCGGTGGTGCTGGTCATCCGCACCATCGTCGTCGGCCTGTCGGCGCTGGTCGACGAACAGACGATCACGCCCGGCTTCTACAATCTGGTGCGCTGGCAGGCGCACAGGCATGTGTCGCGCCAGTCCTACGCCTTCTTCCAGAACGATTTTGCCGGCCGCATTGCCACCAAGGTCTGGCAGGCAGGCCAGGCGACCGGCGACCTGATGGAAAGCTTCATCGAGGTCGTCTGGTTCATGATCGTCTACACGGTGACGACGCTGGCGCTGGTCGCCGGCCTCGATCTCAGGCTGGCGGTGCTGGTGGTGATCTGGATTTCCGCCTTCGGCTGGCTGGCCAAGCTCTATCTGCCGGCGATCCGCAAGCACGCGGAGGAAACCGCCGAAGCCGGCTCGATGATCACTGGCCGCATCGTCGATTCCTATTCCAACGTGCAGACGCTGAAACTGTTCTCGGCCGACGGCGACGACCGCTACATCAAAAACGGCTTCGACATCTATCTCGACGCGCTGCGCCCCTTCACCCGCCGGCTGACCGGCGTGCGAATGGCGCTGACGACGCTGTCGGGCACTATGATCACGGCAATCGGCTGCTTTGCCGTCTATCTCTGGGTCGAAGGCTCGATCACCGTCGGCGCGGTCGCTTTCACGCTGTCGCTGGTGCTGCGGCTCAACATGCTGCTCGGGCGGCTGATGATGCAGCTTAACAGCATATTGCGAAACCTCGGCGTGCTGGAAAATTCCAAGGCATTGATCTCGCAGCCGCTCGGCCTGGTCGATGCACCCGACGCGAAGGAACTCGTGGTGGCCGGCGGTCGCATCGAGGTGAAGAACGTCGAGTTCCATTACGGCAAAGGATCCGGCGTGCTTAACGGCATCGACCTTACGGTGCGGCCGGGCGAAAAGGTCGGGCTGGTCGGGCCGTCGGGCGCCGGCAAGACGACGCTCGCCAATTTGATCCTGCGGCTCTACGACCTGGAAGGCGGGTGGATCACCATCGACGGTCAGAACGTTTCTGAGGTCACCCAGAATTCGCTGCGCGCCAATATCGGCGTCGTCAGCCAGGACACGACCCTGTTCCACCGTTCGCTGCGCGACAACATCAAGCTCGGCATGCCTGGCGCGACCGAGACGCAAGTGATCGCGGCGGCAAAGAAGGCCGAGGCGCACGAGTTCATCCTGGGCCTGCGCGACAATAGGGATCGTGTCGGCTACGAGGCCTTCGTCGGCGAGCGCGGTGTCAAACTATCGGGCGGCCAGCGCCAACGCGTGGCGATCGCCCGCGTCTTTCTCAAGGACGCGCCGATCCTGATTCTCGATGAAGCAACCTCGGCGCTCGATTCCGACATCGAGGCGGCGATCCAGGAGAATCTCACGCGGCTGATGGAGAACAAGACGGTCATCGCCATCGCCCACCGGCTGTCGACGATCGCCGCACTCGACCGGTTGGTGGTGCTCGACGGTGGCCGCATCGTCGAACAAGGCACGCATGACCAGCTGGTGGCGTTCGATGGGCTCTATGCGCGGCTGTGGAAACGCCAGTCCGGCGGTTTTCTCTATAACGAGGACAGCATGCTCGAAGAGACACGCCCGGCGGAGTAGCTCCATGGTTGGATCTGCGGACCCAGAGATCGGCCCCGGGGTGAGCTATGTGCTCAAGCGGCTCCGGCCAACCACCGCGGCCTTCGATACGCTGAAGCAGGAAAGCCGGCTGGAAGGCTACTGGATGCTGGTGCGCCTGGGAGATGGCTGGGCAAGCGGCCGCAATAAGTTCCTGAGGCGCGGCGAGGCGCTGTACGGCGCCTGGAATGGCCGGGAACTCGTCGGTGTTTGTGGGCTCAATATCGATCCTTATTTCGAGCGCGGGGACAAAGGCAGGGTTCGGCACCTGTTCGTCAGTGCGCGTCACCGTCGCACCGGCCTCGGCCGCATGCTGGTCGAGACCGTCGTCGACAGGGCGCGTCGCCATTTCGCCGTGCTGAACACACGCGCGCCGCACGAAGCCTTCGGTTTCTATGAACGGCTTGGCTTTCTGCGCGTGGAAGGCGAAGAATTCGTCACCCACCACATGATTTTCAGGAAAGGAGGCTGAAATGTCCTTGCGTCCGCCATCTCATCTTGCCGGCGCCTCGGCTGCCGAGGTCGCCTTCGACGCCCTTGGCCATGAAATTCTGGCGGAAAAGGCGGCCGCACTCGGCCGTGCCGGCCAACGGGTCGAGGAAACACTGGCCAGGCTGCGCGACAATGCTGACGAACAACTGCGCCCCCGGCTGCTCAAGGATGCCGCCGAGGCGGTGCACGGCTATTTCATCCAGCGCGAACTGTGCGGATTGCGTAGGCATGACGCCGTCATCCGCGAATACAACATCCCGAGGGCCGTGCTTGCGAGGCTCGGCGCCAAATAAGAATTACTCAAGCCATTCGGTAATGAAGCTGCCGTTCTCGTGGATGTCGGTCGTCTCCAGCGGGCCTGGGCCGAGATTGGTGAATTTGTGCGGCGTGTTGGGCGGCACGATCAGGATCTGGCCGGAGGAGGCTTCGATCTCCTTGTCGCCGACCGTGAACAGTCCGGTGCCCTGACGGATGATGAATATCTCTGCGTAGGGATGCGTGTGCAGCCGAGGACCGCCGCCGACATCGGGCAGGTAGTTGAAGATCAGGCAGGAGTTGGAGCCGTAGGCGCCGCATTGCAGTTCGCCCTTCCAGCGGTCGGAGCGAACGGCCCAGGTGTCGCGGTCTATCACGTGTGCCATGATGGTAAGGATAGACCCGGCTGGCGCCTTGCGTCGAGGCGCACAAGGGCATCGGATTTGCGGTTGTTTCCCTGCTGCTTAGCGATGTTTGACGGCTATCCGGCGTCGCATTGCCCGGCGGCGGATTTTGTCCCCGCGACAATCTGCCCTTGTGCCTTGATCCGTCTGGACAAAAACGGGCTTCACGCATAAACCGAGGTCCAAATGCCGGAGGAATTCGCAAGCCTGTTCGCCATGCGCTGTCGGGTTGGCGTAATTGAGCGGGGAAAAAGGCTCAGCCACCGGCACGGAAGAGGCGAAAGGATCAGGCACCCGTGAGCGCAACCGACACCCAGGATCCCAACCGTCGTGATTTTCTCTACGTCGCCACCGGCATGGCCGCAGTGGTCGGCGCGGGTGCATTCGCGTGGCCGTTCATCGACCAGATGCGCCCCGATGCCTCGACGCTGGCGCTCGCATCGGTCGAGGTCGACGTCGCCTCGCTGACGCCGGGCATGTCGCTGATCGTCAAGTGGCGCGGCAAGCCCGTCGTGGTGCGCAACCGCACCGAACAGGAAATGAAGGACGGCGAGGCGGTCAAGCTGGCCGATCTCAAGGACCCGATCGCGCGCAACGCCAATCTGCCGGCCGACGCACCGGCGACCGATGCCAACCGCACCACGCCCGGCAAGGAAGCCTGGATGGTGATGGTTCAGGTCTGCACGCATCTGGGCTGCATTCCGCTCGGCCAGGAAGGCGATTTCGGCGGCTGGTTCTGCCCGTGCCACGGATCGCAATACGATACCGCCGGACGCATCCGCAAAGGCCCGGCCCCGGAGAACATGGCGGTGCCGGTATTCAAGTTCATTTCCGATACCAAGATCCTTATCGGTTGAGGCAGGGGATATTTCGATGAGCGAGGGACACTCGACCTATACGCCCAAAACCGGTCTCGGACGCTGGTTCGACGCCCGCATGCCGCTGCCGCGGCTGGTCTATGACAGCTTCATCGCCTATCCGGTGCCGCGCAACCTCAACTATGCGTGGACCTTCGGCGGCATCCTGGCGATCATGCTGGTAGCACAGATGCTGACCGGCATCGTGCTGGCCATGCACTACACGGCCGATAGCAATCTTGCCTTCGGCTCAGTCGAAAAGATCATGCGCGACGTGAATTCGGGCTGGCTGCTGCGCTACTTGCATTCGAACGGCGCGTCGTTCTTCTTCATCGCCGTTTATATCCACATCTTCCGTGGCCTTTATTACGGCTCCTACAAGGCGCCGCGGGAGCTGCTGTGGATCCTCGGCTGCATCATCTATCTCCTGATGATGGCGACCGGCTTCATGGGCTACGTGCTGCCCTGGGGCCAGATGAGCTTCTGGGGCGCCACGGTCATCACCGGCTTCTTCACGGCCATTCCGCTGGTCGGCGACTGGATCCAGCAGCTGCTGCTCGGCGGCTTTGCCGTCGATAACCCGACGCTGAATCGCTTCTTTGCGCTGCATTACCTGCTGCCGTTCATGATCGCCGGCGTCGTCGTGCTGCACGTCTGGGCGCTGCATGTCGTCGGCCAGTCGAACCCGACCGGCATCGAGGTCAAGTCGAAGACCGACACCGTTGCGTTCACCCCTTATGCGACCATCAAGGACGCGTTCGGCATGCTCGTGTTCTTGTTCTTCTTCGCCTATTTCGTCTTCTACCTGCCGAACTATCTCGGCCATCCCGACAACTACACGGTCGCCAACCCGCTGAAGACCCCGGCCCATATCGTGCCGGAATGGTACTTCCTGCCGTTCTACGCCATCCTGCGCGCCATCACCTTCAATGTCGGGCCGATCAACTCCAAGCTCGGCGGCGTTCTGTGCCTGTTCGGCGCGATCGTCATGTTGTTCCTGGTGCCGTGGCTCGACACCTCGAAGGTGCGGTCGGCCGTCTATCGGCCCTGGTACAAGCTGTTCTTCTGGGTGTTCGTGGCCGATGCCGTCCTGCTGGGCTGGTTGGGCTCGCAGCCGGCGGAAGGCAGCTATGTGTTCATGGCGCAGATGGCGACGCTGGTCTACTTCGCCTTCTTCCTGGTCGCCCTGCCTGTGCTCGGTCTGATCGAGACGCCGCGAAGGCTGCCGAACTCGATCACCGAAGCAGTGCTCGAGAAGAACAAGGGCGGTGGCGGACATCTGGCTGGCGCCACGGCCGCACCAGAGACCAAGGGCTGAGCATGATCCCGAAAAGTGGGAACCGGTTTCCGGACAAGGCCATGCTCAAGCAGGAAGACGGACGGGTAGAGAATCTAAGGGGATTTGGCATGAAAAAGATTCTCACCTCGATGGCGCTGATCGGCCTTGTGGCCGCCGGCACCGGGGCAGCAAGCACTTGGGCGGTCGCCGCCGAAGAGGCACACAACGCGGCCAATCCGACGCATTTCCCGATCAACGAGCCGAAGGAAATGAGCTGGAGCTTCACCGGCCCGTTCGGCACCTATGACAAGGCGCAGCTGCAGCGCGGCCTCAAGGTCTACAAGGAAGTCTGCTCGGCCTGCCATTCGATGAACCTGGTGGCCTTCCGCACGCTGTCGGACCTCGGCTATTCCGATGCCCAGATCAAGACGCTGTCGGCGGAGTACACGATTCATGACGGCCCCAACGATGCCGGCGACATGTTCGACCGTCCCGGCAAGCCGTCCGATCATTTCCCGGCGCCCTTCGCCAATGACGAGGCCGCCGCTGCCTCCAATGGCGGTGCTGCACCGCCCGACATGTCGCTGCTGGCCAAGGCACGCGGCGTCGAGCGCGGCTTTCCGCAATTCGTCTTCGACATCTTCACGCAGTACGACGCGGGCGGTCCCGACTATATCCATTCGCTGCTGACCGGCTACGACCAGACGCCGCCGGCCGGCATGGTGATCCCGGAAGGCACCCACTACAATCCGTACTTCATGTCCAGCGTGTCGCTGAAAATGCCAAAGCCGTTGTCCGATGGTCAGGTGACTTATGACGACGGCTCGCCACAGACCGTCGACCAGTATTCCCGCGACGTTGCGGCCTTCCTGATGTGGGCGGCCGAGCCGCACATGGAAGACCGTAAGAAGACCGGCTTCCGCGTTCTGGTGTTCCTGTTGCTGTTCGGTGCGCTGGTCTATCTCACCAAGCGCAAGGTGTGGGAAGGCGTGGCGCATTAAGCGACACAGCCAATTGATCACAAAAGGGCGCCGAGGGGCGCCCTTTTTGCTGAACGGGGGTTGGCGATCTGGTGGTCAGGTGCGTTCTTGTCGCACAGGTCCGTTGGCACGGCGCCCTGTGGTATGCCACACAGCATCTTTGAAAAAAGAATTGTCGACGGCATGGTGTTTGGATTTCGATGATGCGGCTCAGCGACTGTCACAACTTTTCCGATTTCCGCCGCATGGCGCAGCAGCGGCTGCCGGGACCGATCTTCAACTACATCGACGGCGCGGCGGACGATGAGGTCACTTACCGCCGCAACACTGAAAGCTTTGACACCTGCGACCTGGTTCCCAATGTCTTGCGCGGGGTGAGCGAGATTGACATGTCGGTGACGGTCATGGGCCAGAAGCTGGCGATGCCGTTCTATTGCTCGCCGACCGCCTTGCAGCGGCTGTTCCACCATCAGGGCGAGCGCGCGGTCGCCAAGGCCGCCGCCAAATATGGCACGATGTTCGGGGTCTCCTCGCTTGGCACCGTCAGCCTTGAAGAAGCGCGCCGGATCAGCAGCAGCCCGCAGGTCTATCAGTTCTATTTCCATAGAGATCGCGGCCTCAATCGGGCGATGATGCAGCGGGCAAAGGCGGTTGGCGTCGAGGTGATGATGCTGACGGTCGACAGCATCACCGGGGGAAACCGCGAGCGCGACAAGCGCACCGGCTTCGCCATTCCCTTCAAGCTCAATCTGGCCGGGATGCTGCAGTTCGCGCTCAAGCCGGCCTGGGCGATCAACTATTTCACCCATGAAGGGTTCAAGCTGCCGCAACTCGACGAGCATGTCGACATGGGTGGCGGCACGATGTCGATCAGCCGCTACTTCACCGAGATGCTCGACCCGTCGATGACATGGGACGACGTCGCCGAGATGGTCAAGCTGTGGTCGGGGCCGTTCTGTCTCAAGGGCGTCATGTCGGTGGAGGATGCCAGGCGTGCCGTCGACATCGGCTGCAGCGGTATTGTGCTGTCGAATCATGGCGGCCGGCAGCTGGATGGCTCGCGGGCGGCGTTCGACCAGCTTGCCGAGATTGTCGATGCGGTCGGAGACAGGATCGACGTCATCATGGATGGCGGTGTGCAGCGTGGCACGCATGTGCTGAAGGCGCTGTCGCTCGGCGCCAAGGCCGTAGGCGTCGGCCGCTATTATCTGTTCCCGTTGGCAGCGGCCGGCCAGCCCGGCGTCGAACGGGCGCTAGAACTGATGCGGGCCGAGATCGAACGCGGCATGAAGCTGATGGGCTGCAGTTCGATCGAACAATTGTCGCGCAACAACCTCCGTTTCAGGTAATCTCGACACATGAAATCCTCACTAGAAGACACGCTGCTTGCCGCGATTCGCACCATTCCGGACTATCCCAAGCCCGGCATCCTGTTTCGCGACATCACTACGCTGCTCAGCAATGCGCGCGCCTTCCGCCGCGCCATCGACGAGCTGGTGCATCCTTATGCCGGCCAGAAGGTCGACAAGATCGCCGGCATCGAGGCGCGCGGCTTCATCCTCGGCGGCGCCGTCGCTCATCAGCTCTCGGCGGGTTTCGTACCGATCCGCAAGAAGGGCAAGCTGCCCTTCGAGACGGTGCGCGTCGCCTACAGCCTGGAATACGGTCTGGACGAGATGGAGATGCACAAGGACGGCGTTTCGCCCGGCGAGAAGGTGATCCTGGTCGACGATCTGATCGCCACCGGCGGCACCGCTGAGGCGGCGGTCAAGCTGCTGCGCCAGATCGGCGCGGATATCCTCGCCGCCTGCTTCGTCATCGACCTGCCGGACCTGGGCGGCCGCGCCAAGCTCGAAGCGCTCGGCGTGCCGGTGCGGACGCTGATTGGGTTTGAAGGGGTTTGAAAGGCGATTGATCACGACCGCCCGGTCGGGTCCCCGCCGCTTCGAAGCATTCGTTGGCCTTTCATCGTGCTGCTGGCACGATGAATTCGCTTACGCGAACCGGCTACTCACCCGTCTTCACCAGCACCGCGCTCTCGAACTCCAGCACCATGTCGCCGGTCGACTCAAAAGCCTCACATCGCAGGGCCAGCAGCCGCCAGCCGGGGCGTGAGGCGATCGGGCGGTGCGACAGCGCCGTGCGCGTGAAGGTGATGGTTTGCCCGGCATAGACCGGCTTCAGCCATTTCAGGTTCTTGAAACCGGGCGAAGGGCCGAATTCCGGCACCGGACCGGGGCCGCTCCACGCCGCGATCTCGGCATCCATGCGGTTTTCGAGATTGAGTTTCATCCAGGTTGCCGCCGTGTGCCAGCCGGATGCGCAGAGCCCGCCGAGCACGCTCTTCTTGGCTGCGTCCTCGTCGACATGGAAGATTTGTGGGTCGTATTTGCGTGCGAACGCCTTGATCGCCTCAGGCTCGAATGTGTGCGAGCCGAGCGTCACGGTGGTGCCGATGCGGAAGAAATCGTCCAGTGTCATGCTTGGTTCCCCGTGGCATCGCGCGTGAGGAACATGGCGGAATTCTCAAGCTCGAAGACGCTTTCGCCACGCTGGTTGAACAGCTCGCTGCGCATTGTCACGAAGCCGAGTTGCGGCTTCGATTTCGACAGGCGCTTGGCAACAACCACTAGGGTGCCGGTGAGCTGGTCGCCGGCCAGGACCGGCTTCTTCCATTTGACATGGTCGACACCGGGTGCGCCCTGGCAGGTGGAGTCCAGCAGGAACGCATCGCACAGCATGCGCATGAACATGGCGCAGGTGTGCCAGCCCGAGGCGGCCAGCCCGCGCAGAATGCTGGCCTTGCCGGCTTCCTCGTCGAGATGCATCGGCTGCGGGTCGAATTCTCCAGCGAATTCGACGATCTCGGCGGCGCTCACCAGCTTGCTACCGAGATCGAGCGACGCACCCTCGACGAAATCCTCATAGGCCCAGGTTTTTGTTTTTGCAGTCATGGTCTGAAATCCGGCTGACGAAGGGTTTCCGGATGCAGGCCGCAGCACATTTGGTCAAGAGATTTCTATAGCGCCAAGTCGTGGCTGCATGGCCTTTGGCGGGCGGATCAGAGCCAACCGCGGCGCCGGAAATACCAGAACGGCAGGATCGCCGACAACACCATCATGGCAATCGCGAAGGGATAGCCCAGTTCCCATTTGAGCTCGGGGATGACGTCGAAGTTCATGCCGTAGATCGAGGCGACCAGCGTCGGCGGCAGGAAGATGACGGCGGCAACCGAGAAGATCTTGATGATGGCGTTCTGCTCGATCGAGATCATGCCAAGCGTCGCGTCGAGCAGGAAGGAAATCTTCTGCGACAGGAAGGTGGCGTGGTCGGCGAGCGACAGCACGTCGCGGGACAGCGTCTTGATGCGCGCCTTGGTGTCCTTGCTCATCTTGGTGCGGGTCGAGGCATGGGCGAAAAAGCCGGCCAGGCGCTGCAGCGAGATCAGGCTGTCGCGGATCGAGGAGGCGATGTCCTCCTTGCGGCCGATCGCTTTCAAAAGCTCCTGGAAGTCGCGGTTGCGCTTGGAGACCTTGGTCGACCGCGCCTCGAAGATGTCGCGCGAGATTACTTCGATGTCGCGGCCGGCGCGTTCCAGAATATCGGCGAGACGGTCGACGATCGCCTCCAGCAGCCCGATCAGGATGGTGTCGCCGCTGGTGCAGCCGGTCGCCACCTTCTCGGCGCGCTGCGGAAAGGTCTTGAAGGCCTTCGGTTCGTGGTAGCGCACGGTGATCAGCCTGGTGCCGGCCAGCACGAAGGTGACAGGCGACATCAGGGGATCGTCGATTTCGGTCTGGGCGGGCAGGGTGGCGGTCATGAAGTAGGCGCCATCCTCGACATAGAGGCGGCTCGAAATCTCGATCTCCTCCATCTCCTCGCGCGTCGGAATGGCGACGCCGAGCCACGCCTCGATCGCCGCTTCCTCTTCCTTGGTCGGGTTAAGCAGATCGGCCCAGACGACATTGTCGCTGTTTGCCAAGAGTTCATCGACGGCGCGCAGGCGGTCATTGTCCACGACGAAGGCCTTGATCATCGCCGGGTCTCCCTTGCTGGATTAAAGGGTGCGTTCGGATTGACGCGTCGTGTCGGATTGCACGGTTCTCGGCGCCAGCGCCGACCTCGCGCCTGCCGCTTAGACCTGTGGCATGACAAAATCAAGACAAGCGGCTGCCCGGCGGATGGGCGTCGGCCGCTCGGAAGAACTCGTCGAGAAAAAAGCTCGCCGGGATGTTTTGGATACCCGGCCGCTTGAGGCGTCAGGTGTTGAACTTGAACAGCAGGATGTCGCCGTCCTGGACCACGTATTCCTTGCCTTCGTCACGCGCCTTGCCGGCTTCCTTGGCCGCCACTTCGCCGCCAAGCGTGATGAAATCATTGTAGGCGATGGTCTGGGCGCGGATGAAGCCGCGCTCGAAATCGGTGTGGATGACACCGGCCGCCTGAGGGGCCTTGTCGCCCTTGTGGATGGTCCAGGCGCGCGTCTCCTTCGGCCCGACGGTGAAATAGGTGATCAGATGCAACAGATCGTAGCCGGCGCGGATGACCTTGTTCAGGCCGGGTTCGTCGAGGCCCAGCGAGGACAGAAATTCCATCTCTTCCTCGTCGGAGAGCTGGGCGACTTCCGCCTCGATCGCCGCCGAGATCACCACGGTGCCCGCGCCCTGCGCGGCAGCCATCTTTTCCACGGCGCTGGTGTGCTCGTTGCCGGTGGCGGCATCTGCCTCGGCGACATTGCAGACGTAGAGCACGGGGTGCGAGGTCAGAAGGTTCAGCCCCTGCAGGATGCGCAGGTCTTCCGCCGAGATGCCCTTAAGCAGGATGCGGGTCGGCTTGCCGGCTTGCAGCAGTTCGAGCGCTGCCTCCATCATCGGCAGCACGGTGGTCGCTTCCTTGTCTTTGCTGCCGGCGCGCTTGCGGAATTGCACGATGCGGCGCTCGAGGCTGTCGAGGTCGGCGAGCATCAGCTCGGTTTCGACCGTCTCGGCGTCGGCAACAGGGTCGATGCGGCCTTCGACATGGGTGATGTCGTCATCCTCGAAGCAGCGCAGCACATGCACGATGGCGTCGACCTCGCGGATGTTGGCGAGGAACTGGTTGCCCAGCCCTTCGCCTTTCGAGGCGCCGCGCACCAGGCCGGCAATGTCGACGAAGGAGATGCGGGTCGGGATGATCTCCTTCGACTTGCCGATGGCCGCGATCTTCTGCAGGCGCGGATCGGGCACCGCTACCTCGCCGGTGTTCGGTTCGATGGTGCAGAACGGATAGTTGGCGGCCTGCGCCGCCGCCGTCCTGGTCAACGCGTTGAAAAGCGTCGACTTGCCGACGTTGGGCAAGCCAACGATGCCGCATTTGAAACCCATTTTTGTCTGGTCCTATAGGGAAATAGAAATTTGATCAGGGCTATGGGCGATAGGGGTGATCAACGTCAAGCCCTGTGGCGCCGATCCCGCTCAGTCCTTGCCGCCGAACAGCTTCTTCAGCATGGCGGCCATCGGGCCGGTCTCAGGCAGTTTGGCGGGGGCCTGTTGCGGGCGTGCCTGGCGAATGTGGCTCTGGTGTTTGGAGTCCTGCTGCTTCCGCGCCGGCTTTTCCGGTTCCGCGCCGGCCTTGCCCTGGACGGCGAGGCTGACCTTGTTCATGAAGCCGGAGTCGTCGCCCTTGGCGATCATGGCGGCGTTCTCGGCGATTGCGTCGAGCAGCGGTTCGAGCCATTCGCGGTCGACCTTGTCGAAATCGCCGAGCACATGGTGCTGGACCATTTCCTTGACGCCGGGGTGACCGACGCCGATGCGCACGCGGCGGTAGGCGTTGCCGACATGGCCGTCGATCGAGCGGATGCCGTTATGGCCGCCGGCGCCGCCGCCGGTCTTGATGCGCAGCTTGCCTTCGGCAAGATCGATCTCGTCATAGAAGACGGTGAGTGCGGACAGCTCGAGCTTGTAGAAGCGCAGCGCTTCGCCGACCGACTGGCCGGACAGGTTCATGAAGGTCTGCGGCTTGATCAGGACGATCTTTTCGCCGCCGAGCGTGCCTTCTGAAATCAGGCCCTGGAATTTCTTCGACCAGGGCGAAAAGGAATGGCGGCGGGCGATTGCGTCCGCCGCCATGAAACCGACATTGTGGCGGTTGTTGGCATATTTCGCGCCCGGATTGCCGAGGCCTGCAAAGACAAGCATCGTCTGCTCCGAGCGGGAAAGAGTTACTTCTCTTCGGCGGCGGGAGCCGCTTCGGGTGCAGCCACTTCAGTCGTCTCTTCCGCCTCCGGCTTCATCGCCGACGAACCGGCAATGGTCGCGATGGTGAAGTCGCGGTCGGAGATCACGGGCTTCACACCAGCCGGCAGCTTGACCGACGAGATGTGGATCGAGTCGCCAATGTTGGCGCCGGTGAGATCGATGGTGATGAATTCCGGGATCGCATTGGCCGGGCAGTGGAACTCGACTTCGTGACGCACGATGTTGAGCACGCCGCCGCGCTTGATGCCGGGCGACCTGTCCTCATTGATGAAATGGACAGGCACGTCGACATTGACCTGGGTGTCCTTGCCGATGCGCAGGAAGTCGACATGGACAGGGAAATCCTTGACCGGGTCGAGCTGGAAGTCCTTCGGCAGGACCTGGATCTTCTTGCCGTCGACATCGATCGTGGCGATCGTGGTCAAAAACCCGCCGCCATGGATCTTGTAATAGATGTCCTTGTAGGTGAGTGCGATAGCCAGGGGAGGCTGCTTGTCACCATAGATTACTGCAGGCACTTTACCGTTGCGGCGAACTGCACGGGCGGACCCCTTACCGACCTGTTCGCGTGCTTCGGCCTTGAGCTCGTAAGTGTCGTGGCTCATGGCATTTCCTTTCGGTTTGTTCTGGAGCGCTTACGGTTGGCAACCTGCCTGGCCGTAAACGTCGAAAGCCGACATACCCATGCATGACCTGGTCCGAAAACCGGAATCCACTTTTCGGGATCATGCGGGAAGGCGGCCTTCCGCCGCGTTGCCTCCAAGGGTGTCTACGCGGGTGGCGGCTCTATAGCGGAAGGCGGCCGGAGGTGCAAGCCAAAGGCACGTCAGCCAAAGGCACGTCCGCCGGCGCGCAGTTCGGGGCGGTGATTATCCCCGCTTTTCGATGACGGCATAGAGCACGTTGCGGTTCTCGCCAAAGAACACCTGCGCGTTGACGGCGTTGCGGTCGACGCTGGCATTGACGATGTTCCACATGTCGACCTCCGATCGCAGCAGCAACACCCAGTCCATGAAGGTCTCCCGGTAGCCGGCGTCAGGATTGTCCTCGGCGTAGTTCGCGAAGAGAAATGTCCCGTTCGGCTTCAACATCTGCAGGCAGGTCTTCGTGAGTTTTACGGCGACGTTGTGCTGGAGGTAGTCGTAAAGGCCGGAGGCGTAGATGAAGTCGAACTTGCCCAGCCTGTGGCCCCTCGTGAGCACGGTCCGCACCGACCCGTCGACCGCCTCGATCGCGGTGCCCTGGAAGTCACGTGCGATCAACCCAACGCTCTGTGGATCCTGGTCGAGCGCAACCCAACGCTTGAGACGTCCTTCCGCCAGGGCGACCGAGCGATTGGCCTCCCGCAAATGCCCGGCCGCGATCGCCAGGATCTCGGTTTCCGGTCCGTTCTTGGCCGCGATCTCATCGACATAGCGGGTCAATAGGTCACGTCGTTCCCGTGCAGCGACGCAAGACGGGACGTCCTGGGTATGGGTATAGAGCGCCTTGCCGATCTCCGAGGCGTTTGCCACGCTCTCGGCCACGTGCGGATCACAATAGATGTAGTCGAGCAACTCCGCATCACCAGCATAACCTCTGGGCTTGCTGAAAGACCACCGCGTAAGCGGATCCTCGAGAAAATACTCCAGGACCGGATGGTTCTGCACCACCGGTATCAATGCTTGCCAAACGTCGGGATGAACTTTGGCGCGTGTCGCGTTGAGGTGCGACATCAGACTACGAATGACCTCGGCGGGGTCCTTTCCTTGTTCGATTTGCTGATGGGTCGCATGGAGAATGAGTGCAAGCTCTGCACGAGCGGTTTCGAAGACTTCGCCGTGATCCTCGGGTCTTCCCCGAGGCAGACTTCCGGCGAGCATCTCGGCAGTAATCAGGCTTTTTCCATCAAGAACGGTTTGCACACCAACGCTCCATAGTTAACAGTCAGTTAACTTATTGCGTAGAATGCTCCATTTGCCAATGATGGGCCGGGCGCATTTTAGCGTTATGATTAATTTCCCGCTAACCATCTTTAATCATTGCACTTCTTCCGGGCCGGATTCGGGTTTCGAGTTAACGGAAACTTGTCCTGCGCGATTGCATTTGTACGCGTGGCGTCGCAATCGCTGTCGCGTCCAGGGAGTCGGCCTGCGTGAGGGCAGAAACTAGAAATGAGTTCGGAGCCGAAAATCCCCTTCAAACGGGGTTTGCTGTGATGAACGATCACGCGTCATCCGCATTGGCCGATACTGTTCATGCGGAGCCGTACGAACCGCGCTATGAACTGGGGACCGACGAGCTCCGCGCCCTCTACCGTACGGAAGCTCATGCGACGCGAAGAGGGGAAGCCCGGCCAGGGCTTTGGATGGCCGTTGTCATCTATCTCTTGTTTTCTGCAACGGATCTGCTGCTGATCCCCGATGTGGCTGCATACACGATCACTGCGCGCTTCGCGGTCGGATTGACTGCGCTTTTGATCCTGGAAGCGCAGCTTCGCCGGGAGGTAGCAACGGAATGGCTTGACGTCACTTGCGCCGGAGCCATCATCTTTGGCTATGTCGGTTGGCTGTGCCCTGCAGTTTTTGGTGCGGACAAAGAAAGCGTCTCTTACTATATGGTCTTCGGCACCATCTTCATGATGAGCGCCAATCTTTTCTTCACGTTCAATTTCAAACTTTCGATAGTAACTTCCACAATAATATTGTGTATACTGTACGTGGTAAATTATTTCGTGCCTTCGACGCTAATATACAAGATGGTATTCGGAACTTTCTATATCTCTTGCTTCACGTTTACCTCATATGTCAACTGGAAACTGAATGAAGAGCGCTACAACGTCTTCCTGAACGCCCTGGAAGCGAAGATCCAGCACAACGAGGCGACCGAACGCGGTAAGGCCCTGCTGAGACTGTCGCGGACCGATCCGCTTACAGGCCTGGAGAACCGGCGGGCGATCGACGAGAAGCTAAGGGACTACTGGAACGACTGGCAAAAGGTTGGCACCAGTTTTGGGGCGATCCTCATCGACGTGGACTTCTTCAAGAAGTTCAATGATTGTTACGGCCATCAGGAAGGCGACCGCTGCCTGATCCATGTCGCCAATGCTCTTAGCGAAATGATCAGGCGGTACAATGGCTCCATCGGCCGCTACGGCGGTGAAGAGTTCATTATCCTGGCTCGGGTGGAGAACAAAGAGCAGATCCTGGAGATCGCGGAAGCCATTTGCAGCACGGTGGAGAACCTGGCGCTTACCCACGAGCTGCGGCGCGACGGCGTTTCGATCGTGACTGTGAGCGTTGGCGCTGCATTCACCAGAACGCAGACCGGCGCCAAGCTGGAGAAGATCATCCACGAGGCTGATCGCGCGCTCTATCTGGCAAAAGCCGGTGGCCGAAACTGTGCCCGGCTGTTCGACCCGACCGATCCCCAGAGCAGCGACGAGAGCGAGAACATTGCGGCTTTGCTGAAAATCGCTATCGGCCAGAACCTCGTTTCACTCGTTTACCAGCCTATCCAGGATGTCAAAACGGACCGAGTCGAGGCCGTAGAGGCTCTGATGCGCCTCAAAATGCTGGACGGCACATCGGTTCCGCCGAGCCTGTTCATTCCCGTCGCGGAACGAACCGGCGCGATCCTAGAACTCGGGCGCTGGGCAATAAGAACGGTGTGCGCCGAGCTCCTGGCGGACGATTACGTCCGCGTCGTCAGTGTCAACGTCTCTCCGATCCAGCTCAAGACACCTGGCTTTGCAACGTCGGTAGCGACCATTCTGGGCGAGACCGGCGTCTCCGGAAGCAGGCTGGCCTTCGAGATCACCGAAGGGCTGGAGATGGAGATGCATTCGGACATTCTTCGCTGCATCAGCGACCTGAAGCTGCTGGGGATCAAGATATGGCTTGACGATTTCGGGACGGGCTTCGCGGGCCTTTCGTGGCTCCGCCTGATCGATTTCGATACGGTAAAGATCGATCGCTCGTTCCTGCACGACTGCAGCGCCCCGAACGGCAAGGCAATGCTCCAGGACATTATCACTCTGGTGCGGAATCGCGGCCACAAAATCCTGGTCGAAGGGGTGGAAACCGACGAACAGATGGCCCTCATGCGCGAATTCGGCATAGACAAGGTCCAAGGCTTTCATGTCGGCCGTCCCGCTCCCGCCGTCAGTTACCAGCCAAAGCGGACCATCCGCAAACGCCCATTCACCGTGCTTAAATCGGCATGATTGCGCCTGCTCTCCGAGGTTTGGCTTAGCTGCCTTTGGCCGCCATGGCTCAAGGGCCGCGCTGATTGCTATCGACCAATGGCAGAGCCAGGCGGGCACGCAAGGGGTGTGGCTTAGTGGTCGCCGCTCAACGCGGCGCGCAGTGCCCTGATCTGCCGGTTCAGCGCATCAAGCTGTGCCAGAGTCATGCCTGAGCGCTCGATCAAGGTCTCGTTGAGGCAGTTGCACTGGACAAGCAGTGTGCGACCAGCGGCGGTCAGATCGACCTGCACCTGGCGCTCGTCGGTCTGGCTGCGCTGGCGGGTCACCAGTCCAGCCTGCTCCATCCGCTTCACCAGCGGCGTGACGGTGCTCGATTCCAGGGCAAGCCGGCGGGCGACCGTGCCAACCGACATGCCATCGGTCTCTCCAAGCGCGTTCAGAACCAGATATTGCGGATAAGTGATGCCCATCTGGTCCAGCATCGGCTTATAGGTGCGATTGATCGCCATGCTGGTGGCATAGAGCGTGAAACAGAGTTGATTGTCCAACGGGAGAGGCACGGCGCATTTCCTTCTGCCGGTACGGCAGTCGGTTCTATACCACGAAAAACGATATCGCGATATACATTTTTATGGACAAGGTTTTCGAACTGCGATAGCTACATAGTTATCGCGATATTGTATATCGCGAAATCAACAGAACGGAGATTGAGATGACTTCGCAACCCAAGCCCAGCTCCGGCAGCGGCACGATCACTACCAAGGACGGAACGCAAATTTATTACAAGGACTGGGGGACCGGGCAACCGATCGTCTTCCATCATGGCTGGCCATTGAGCAGCGATGACTGGGACGCCCAGATGCTGTTCTTCCTGTCACAAGGCTACAGGGTCGTTGCCCATGATCGGCGTGGGCACGGCCGCTCGACCCAGACGGACGTCGGCAACGAGATGGATACGTACGCCGCCGATGTCGCGGAACTCGCCGCCCATCTGGATCTCAAGGACGCCATCCATGTCGGCCATTCGACCGGTGGCGGTGAGGTGGCGCGCTATGTCGCTCAATACGGCTCGGGCGGCCGTGTCGCCAAGGCGGTGCTGATCGGCGCGGTGCCGCCGATCATGCTCAAGACCGCGGCCAATCCCGGCGGCCTGCCGATCGAGGTCTTCGACGGCTTCCGCTCCGCCCAGGCGGCCAACCGCGCCCAGTTCTTCCGCGATGTCCCGGCAGGTCCGTTCTACGGCTTCAACCGTCCGGGCGCGGAAATCTCGCAGGGGATCATCGACAATTGGTGGCGCCAGGGCATGATGGGCGGTACCAAGGCGCATTATGATTGCATCAAGGCCTTCTCGGAGACCGACTTCACCGAAGACCTGAAGAAGATCGACGTGCCGGTTCTGGTCATGCACGGTGACGACGACCAGATCGTCCCAATAGCCGACTCGGCGCTGTTGACGATCAAGCTGGTCAAGAAAGGCGAGCTCAAGGTCTACAAGGGCTTCCCACACGGCATGGCCACGACCCATGCCGACGTCATCAACGCCGACCTGCTGGCCTTCTTCAAGGCCTAGCTAGTTTCCGTCCACAAACGGCAAATAATTGATTTTGTTGAGTGAATCGTAGCTTTGCATGAGCAAGGCCCGGCGGTTTCAGGT
>NZ_JAMYUT010000022.1:0-119719 GCF_040323235.1 Mesorhizobium sp. M0051 | reverse complement strand
CCTGTCCATGCCGTTCAACGGCTTCACTGGACGAGGTTAAGTGCTTGCAAAAGCTGCAAAATAGGCGCGTTTATGGACGGAAACTCTAGGCTAGGCGCGACCTGGATGTAGCAAAGCTATCAAGCCGGCGCGAAGACGCGTGCGGCCTTGACGACCTCCTCGACCTGATCCTGGCGAAGCAGGTCGATTGGGACTTGGCCTTCGAGGTCGGCCGAGGGCCGCGTCAGCCACAGCCACGCCAGCCTCGGATTGCTGATCAGGGACAGCACGGCGCGGATGCCCGCCACCGGCCTGCCGTCGACGAACTGCGCCAGCGGGAAAACATGTTTGCGGCCGCCCTTGCGCAAGGCGATGACCTCGCCCCGCCTTTGCCAGCGATGCAGGGTCGAGCGGGCGATGCGGAGCTTTTCTTCCAGATAGGTCGATCCTGCGACGCGGCCCGCCCAGTCCTCGATCAGCATCGATTCGAGGTCGTCGGCTCGCGGTGATGAAGAAACAGGTTCATCGATATCGGCCGGGGATGCCGGTCCTGTCGCGCGGCCAATGCCTGCCTCGCTACGGCGCGCGGCCTCCGCCGCCAGCGCGCGAACAAATTTCAAGGCCAAGCCGGGCAGGTCGGCATGGATGGTGTCGATAGCGCGCTGATGTTTCGGCGACAGCGAGGTGACGGCGGACGCAATGCTGCCGGCGATCTTGCCGACCGAGACCATGGTGGGCTTGTTGATGGCCTCATCATAGTGGGCAAGTGCGCGTTCGACGTCCTCCGCGATCATCTTCGCGAAGTCGTCCTGCTTGATGTCCTGGATCTGAAATTTGTTCATGCATCTGTCTTCCGGACCGCGCGCTCCTCCCAGCGGCGGGTTGTTGAACTTCTAGAGCGGAAAGCGGAAATCGCGGCGGCAACAGATGCAGCGGCCCGACAGCTTGCTGTCTTGCATTTCTGGACACCCCAATTGGCTATTGGCGCCCCGAAAGGTCAGTCGCGGGGCGCCTCGATTGCGTGTAGGTGCGATGTGTGACAGCCGCGCGACGGTGAGCGCACGTACGGCCAAGGTGCCGATCTCCCCACAAGGAGGGAGATCGGCGGCTTGATGGCCGCTACAGCAACCCCGCCTGCTCAGCCTCGCGGCGCAAATTCTGCCGCGGCCTGGGGCCAATCTGCTGGATCACCAATCCGGCCGCCAGTGAGCCAAGGTCGCCGCAGGTCTGCAGGTCGCGGCCTTGGGTGTATCCATGCAGGAAGCCGGCGGCATAGAGATCGCCGGCGCCCGTCGTGTCGACCAGTTCCTTGATCGCTGTCGCCTTGATGACCACGGTCTCGTCGCCGCGCACGATGACGGAGCCTTTCTCCGAGCGGGTCACGGCGGCGATACGGCAATCCTTGCGGATCTGCGCCAGCGCCTCGTCGAACGACGATGTCTGGTAGAGCGACTTGATCTCGTGGCTGTTGGCGAAGACGATGTCGACCGTGCCCGAACGCATGAGGTCGAGGAATTCGTCGCGGTAGCGGTCGACGCAGAACGAATCCGACAAGGTCATCGAGACTTCGCGGCCCGCCGCATGCGCCAGCTTGGCTGTCTGCCGGATTGCTTCCTTGGCGCGAGGTGGATCCCACAGATAGCCTTCGAAATAGGTGACCTTGGCGCCAGATGCCTTGTCGGCCTCGACATCCTCCGGTCCGAGCTCTACGCAGGCGCCGAGATAGGTGTTCATCGAACGCTCGCCATCGGGGGTGACGAAGATCATCGAGCGCGCCGTCGGCGGCTCGCCCTTGAGCGGCCTGGTGTCGAATGCGACGCCCTGGGCATGGATGTCGTGAGCGTAGATTTCGCCCAGCGTATCGTTCGAGACCTTGCCGAAGAAAGCGGCGCGGCCCCCGAAGCTGGCAACGCCGGCCGCTGTATTGCCGGCGCTGCCGCCGGAGGCCTCGATCGCCGGGCCCATGCGGCTGTAGAGCAATTCGGCGCGCTTTGTGTCGATGAGGTTCATCGCGCCCTTGATGATGCCGTTGGTTTCGAGGAATCCCTCGTCGCACTGGGCGATGATGTCGACAATGGCATTGCCGATGCAAAGCACGTCATATTTCGGCATCAATGTCTCCGCCAAAAACCCGAGCCGGCTTCTTGCCATGCCGGCCCGGCGCGGGTCTAGCGATTTGAAACCGGTTTGCCTAGGGCATGATACGGAACTTTGGCGAAACAGGCTGGAACGGGCCAAAGGTGCCGCCGCTGCGAGGCGCTATGACAATTCGACCGTGGCCGAAGCATTTCGTCGCCGCACAGCTTACAAGCCCGGCTCAGCCGATCACATTTTATAGCGAGCCAGCTCATGCCTGTAAAAAACGACATGACGACCGACCTGGTGTTGCTCGCCGTGCTGGCATTGCTCTGGGGCGCCTCTTACACCTTCATCAAGATCGGCGTCGAGACCATCCCGCCGGTCACCTTCATTGCCGCCCGCACTTTGATCGCAGGTGGTATCCTGTTCGCGATCATCCACTGGCGCGGGCTTGCAATGCCGGGGGATGCGGCAAGCTGGCGCCGCTTTGCCTTTCAGGCATGCCTCAACAGCGTCGTTCCGTTCACGCTGATCGCCGTGGCAGAACGCTCGGTGGATGCCGGCCTCGCCACCATCCTGAACGCGACCTCACCGATCTTCACCTTCCTCTTGACCGCGCTCGTTACCCGCCATGAGCCGGTCACCTTGCGCAAGCTGATTGGCGTCGGCGCCGGCATTACCGGCATCTGCCTCATCATCGGCACGCAGGTCCTGGGTGGTCTCGGTCACCAGTTGTGGGCGCAGCTTGCTATCGTCGCGGCGACGATCTGCTATGCCGGTGCGGCGATCTTTGGCCGTGGCTTCAAGGGCCTCGACCCCATGCTGCCGGCCGCTGGTTCGATGCTGTGCGGCGCCGTCATTCTGGTGCCGCTCAGCCTTGTGTTCGACCAGCCATGGACGCTGGCGCCGTCGACGGCATCGATCCTGGCGTTGCTCGGCCTGTCGGTGTTTTCCACCGCGCTGGCCTTCGTCATCTATTTCCGCCTCATCCATACGCTGGGCTCGGTCGGCACCACCTCGCAGGCCTACCTGCGCGTGCCCATCGGCGTCGGCATCGGCGCCCTCTTCCTCGGCGAAAGCCTGGGTTCGACGGCATGGCTGGGGATGGGTTTCGTCGTTGCCGGCGTTGCTGCCATGACCATACCGGTTCGAAAGCCGGCGTTTGCGCGGTAGAGCAATTCCAGGAAAAGTGTGAAGCGGTTTTCCCGGGAAAAGCGCACGGCGCTTTCCCTTGGGAATTGCGTCAAAACAAAGAACCAGCCCGCTTGTACGCGCGACCTAAGCTGCCTATCTCGGAAGCGTCCGCCGCTCGGCGGTGTCCGCTGACCTGGGGTTGAAGCACGGTGATTTTCGACGCAGCACGCACTGCGGTCCTCGAGCTGCTCTCGCCTCCGTTTCGTGCCGTGTTCGTGAAGACGCTTGGGCTGACCTTGCTGGCGCTGGTGGCCTTGTGGTTCGGCCTGACCAGCCTTGTCGAGTGGCTGGCGCTGCCTTGGCTGCAGACGCTGTTGCCCGGCATGCCGTCCTGGGCCGGCTGGCTCGGCGGCATCATCGCCGCCATCGCTCTTGCCTTCGGCATGGCACTGCTCATCGCGCCGGTGACGGCTGTTGTCGCTGGCCTGTTTCTCGACGATATCGCCGACGTGGTCGAGCATACCGACTATCCCGGCGATCCGCCCGGCCGCGCCATGCCGACGCTGCGCTCGCTGGTGCTGTCGATGCGATTCCTCGGCGTCGTCATTCTTGGCAACATCGTCGCCTTGCTGCTTCTGCTGGTGCCGGGCGTCAACATTGCCGCATTCTTCATCGTCAACGGCTATTTGCTCGGACGCGAGTTCTTCGAATTCGCCGCCATGCGCTTTCGTGGGGAAGACGAGGCCAAGGCCTTGCGCAGCCACTATGCCGGCACGGTGTTCCTCGCCGGGATGCTCATCGCTGCCTTCCTCGCCGTGCCGCTGCTCAATCTGGTGACGCCGCTGTTTTCTGCCGCCATGATGGTGCATCTGCACAAGGCAATCAGCGCGCGGGAAGTTGCCCGCCGCAGCTAAGCTCTATTCAGCGTAGGAGGAACCCGCACCCCAGTTCGTCGTCGGGCTCGACGATGAACTCAGCTCGCCCAGAATAATAGGCGCGGCCGCCGACGCGGGCGATGATCGCCTCGTGCTGGCCAGCCTTCGCCGTTCGCACCACGGACCCGGAAAAGCACGAGCCGGCGATGCTCTCGAACATGCGCGTCTGCCCGATCGCAATCTCGCCCTTGGCATGCATGGCCGCCAGCCGCGCGGTGACACCGGAGCCGGTCGGCGAGCGGTCGACCTCGGCCTCGGCGAAGACACAGATGTTTTTGGTCACCTCGCCGGAAAAGGCATCCTTTCCGTCGGTCAGGATGGTGCCATAGAGAAAGGCAAGGTCGGCGTGGTCGGGATGCGACAGCGGAAATTCGGCCTTCAGCCTGCCTGTCAGGGCCGTCGCCGCATCGACGAAATCGCGTACCCGGTCGCGGCCGAATTCGAGCCCGAATTGGTGGCAATCGGCCAGCGCGTAGAAGGCGCCGCCATAGGCGATGTCGAAACCGACCATGCCATAGCCCGCCAACTCTATCGTCTGCCCGCCGGCGAACAGGAAGCCCGGCACACTTTCGAATGACACCGCACCGGCCTTGCCGTCCATGACCTCGACCGAGGCGACGACCAACCCGCATGGCGCCTCGATGTTGACCGTCGTCACCGGCTCGCGTTTCGTCACCAGTCCTTCGTCGACGGCGTAGCGGCCGAGCGCGACGATGGCGTGGCCGCACATGGTCGAATAGCCCTCATTGTGCATGAACAGCACTGCGAGATCGGCGCGGGGAAGGTCCGGCTCGACCAGCAAGGCGCCATACATATCGTAGTGGCCGCGCGGCTCGAACATCAGGATTTTCCTGAGATGATCGAGATGGTCGCGCACATAGGCGCGCTTTTCCAGGATCGTGCCTCTGGGGATATCCGGATAGCCGCCAGTGACGATCCTGAGCGGCTCGCCGCCGGTATGCATATCGACGACGGTAAGCGTCATGCCGCGGACCCTATCTAAGCTGAAGACTTGCCAAACAGCGCCTGCAGCTTGCCGAACGGCATGGCGGCGCGGGTGAAGCCGAATGTACCATCCTGCTGGATCTCGCGCGCCGCGGTCTCCAGCATGCCATAGGCGAAATTGGTCAGCCACGGCCCGAGCGAAATACGCTTGACGCCGGCCATGGCCAGATCGGCGATGGTGAAGCCCGGCCTCGCCATGACGTTGACCGGCTTGCTGACCGCCGAGCAGATCGCACGCACCATCTCGACGTCACCGATGCCCGGCGCATAAAGCACGTCGGCGCCGGCCTCATCGAAGGCCTGAAGCCGCTTGATGGTGTCGTCGAGGTCGGACTTGCCCCACAGGAAATTCTCGGCGCGCGCGGTGAAGACGAAATCGCGCTTCAGCGCGCGCGCCGCCTCCACGGCCGCCGCGACGCGCTCAACGGCGTGCGAGAAATCATAGATCGGTCTGTCCGGGTCGCCGGTGTGGTCCTCGATCGAGCAGCCGGCAAGCCCGGCCGCTTCCGCCGCGAATACGGTTTCGGCGGCACTGGTCGGGCTGTCGCCCTTGCCTTTCTCGAGATCGGCCGAGACCGGCAAGCTGGTCGCCGCCGTCACCTCGCGGCAATGATGGATCATCTGGTCGAAGGTCACGGCGCCGTCCGGCAGGCCGCGCGAAAAGGCAAAGCCGGCGCTGGTCGTCGCCAGCGCCGTGAAGCCGAAAGAACCGAGCAGCTTCGTCGTGCCGATATCCCAGGGATTGGGCATGACGAAGGTCGAGGCATGCAGGTCGCGAAAGATCTTGCCCTTGTCCATGGTAGTTCCCCCTGTGCGGTGTGGCTAAACGGATTTTATCCTGCCTCATTTGGCCGGGCAAACGAATGCGGTTGGGTCAGAAGCGTTTGGCGTTCTCTCCTGCCAATTTGTCCAGCGCGTCGGAATTCTTGGCGTAGCGCGATGTCTTCTTGTCCCAGAGATAGGTGACGGAAATCGCGTGAGTTCCAGGCTTGGGCCGGGCATCGTCGCAGGATTCGCCGCTCAGCACCGTAGCATTGGTCACGATCACCTTGATCGCGGCATAAGGCTGGCAGGGTGGATTTCATGCGCGGCCTCGAGTTGGCGGCGCCAAGCTGGCACGGCCGATCGAGGCGTACAGCCGCGGCTGGAGATCAGGTCAGTGGATCGGCACCAGCCCGGCCAGTTCGCGCATGTCGTCGAACAGGATGCCGCCTGCCTGGATCAGGCCATCGCGGTCGGAATAGGGATCGGCATGATAGGAAAACACCCGCATCCCGGCGGCGATGCCGGCCTGCGTGCCGGCGACGCTGTCTTCGATGACGATGCAGTCGGCGGGCGCGAAGCCCATGGTCTTGGCCGCATGCAGGAACAGGTCGGGGAACGGTTTGCCGCGCGCGACCATGGTGGAAGAAAACATCGCGTGCTCGAACAGCGGCAACAGCCCGGTCTGGCCGAGCGTGATGTGCATCTTCGACACCCGGGCGGAAGTGGCGACACAATAGGCGATGCCGGCTGAGCGCACGGTTTCGACAAACTCGCGGACGTAGGGGATCGCCTCGACGCCATGGGCAAACAGATCCGGAAGGCCGGCATTCCAGCGATCGACGAAATCGGCGCCGAGTCTGACGCCGGTCTCCCCTTCGATCTCTTTCTGCACCGACGCCATGCTGCGGCCGGAGAAATGCTTGCGGCAATATTCGAAGCTCGTCGGATAGCCGGCAGCGCTCAGCCATTCGGCGAGGCGCCGATTGGCCAAGTTCTCTGTATCGACCAGGATCCCGTCGCAGTCGAAGATGACAAGTTTAGGAATTCGCATCAGGCGGTGCCGGTCGATCCGAACCCGCCCGAGCCACGCGCCGTGCCGCCGGCCAATGTACGCTCTTCCACGCTTGCCTGCGTCACCGCCGCGAAGACGATCTGGGCGATGCGCATGCCGCGCGTCACCGCGAAATCCTCGTCGCCGAGATTGATCAGCAGCACCTTCACCTCGCCGCGATAGTCGCTGTCGATGGTGCCGGGCGTGTTGAGGACGGTCAACCCATGTTTGAAGGCAAGGCCCGAGCGAGGCCTGACCTGACCTTCCATGCCTTCCGGAATTTCCAGGATCAGCCCAGTCGGCACCAAAGCGCGTTTGCCAGGCAGGATCAGCAGCGGCCGGTCCTCGGGCACCGCGGCGCGCAGATCCATGCCGGCCGCACCTGTGCTTTCATAGGCAGGAAAGGGCAGCCCTTCAGCATGCGGCAACCTGACGAAGCCGACAGTGGGACCGATGACGGAGGGAGTTTGGAGGGCTGCGCGCATAAAATCGATCCTATCGGCGCGGACGGCGATTCGGTCAACTCGACAACAATGCTATCAACGTCTTTCTTTCAGGCATCACTATGACCTGGCCATCGGAACGACGGTCGTCTCTTTGATCTCTTCCATCACGAAGGAGGCCGATACATCGGACAGCGCCACCTTGGCGATCAGCCGCTGGTAGAGCCGGTCATAGGCCTTCACGTCGGCGACGCGGGCGCGCAAGACATAGTCGAGGTCGCCGGACATCCGGTAGACGCCGATGATCTCGGGAAAGCTTGTCACCGCCGCCCGGAACTTCCGCAGCCACTCCGGGTCGTGGTTGGACGTGCGGATCAGGATGAAGACGGAAAGGCCAAGTCCGAGCTTTTCGGCATCGACCAGGGCCACCCGGCCGGTGATGACGCCATCCTCCTCCAGCCGCTTCACGCGGCGCCAGCAGGCATTGCGCGACAGCGCCACGCGTTCCGACAGTTGGTCGACCGACAGCGTGCCGTCACATTGCAACTCTGCCAGCAATTTCCGGTCGATTTCGTCGATTTCCAACGCCATGCGGGATGTTTGTCCCATGAGATGGCCAAATACAAGGATAATTTGAGACCGATGAACCGGCGAAGCATGTCAGGATACTCATATCAGGAACGTCAAGCGCTGAAGGGGAACCAGAATGTCGATCGCAAGGATTTTCACCTCTCATCCGGCCAAGGTCGGCGAAACCTATTTCGGTCACATGGCTTTTGCCGCCTGGTTCTCGTCGCGTCTGCTGATGGCGGCGGCCGCTGCGCTCGTTCACGCTTTCTTGCCATTTCTGTTTGAAACTACGGCCAGCCGAATCGTTCGCGAGCTTTACGAGCGGACGCACAACAGAGGCAAACACCCGATCAAGGAGCCTGCGGCTCTTATGGATCGCGCCTAGAGGACGACAGAAAGCGATGTGCCGATGGGCGGCCTATCTTGGTGAAGCGGTCTTTCTCGAAGACATCCTTACCGCGCCCTGTCACTCGCTGATCGCCCAGAGCCATTGCGCCCAGGAAGCAAAGTCGCCGACCAATGGCGACGGCTTTGGTCTTGCCTGGTATGGCGACCGCCCTGAGCCGGGTCTCTATCGCGATATCCTGCCGGCCTGGTCGGATCCCAATCTGAAGAGCCTGTGCCGGCAGATCAAATCCGGCCTGTTCCTGGCCCATGTGCGCGCCTCCACCGGCGGCGCCACCAGCCGCATGAACTGCCATCCGTTCATATCCAGCTCCTGGTCGTTCATGCACAACGGCCAGATCGGCGGCTTCGAAAAAATCCGCCGAGCGCTGGAGAACTCGCTGTCCGACGCCGTCTTCGACCAGCGCGAGGGCACCACTGATTCCGAATTGTTTTTCCTGCTGATGATCGATGAAGGGTTGGCCGGCGACCCGCAAGGTGCCGTCTCGCGTGCCACCAGCCGCGTGCTCGACGCTTCGCGCCGCGCCGGTCTCGATCCGTCACTGAAACTCACCGCCGCCTTCTCGGACGGGCAGGAACTTCATGCGGTGCGTTATGCGACCGACGCGCACGCGCCGACGCTCTACACCTCCACCTTACGCAAGGGCGGCGGCCGCTGCATCATGTCCGAACCGTTTGACCGCGAGGGCGGCGATTGGCAGGCTATTCCGCCATCGAGCTTTGTCACCATGACCACGGATGGCATGGCTATTCGTCCCTTTGCTCCGGCTGCGAAGCTGGCGCTGGCCGTCTAATGCATGTCGCTCAAAAGTGGCCCCGGTTTTAAGACAACGACATGCATTGAGACCTAAAGCGCGGTGCATGAATCCACTTCGACGCGACGCGCTTTAGTCGCAAATCACGGCGTCGTCGCGGGCATCGGCTGGCAGTCACTTTCAGGGGCTTTGCGGCGCGCTGGATTGTCTCAGCCAATGGCGGTCGAAGACATCGAGAATGGCGCGGAACTCGGCTGGCGGGATCTGGTGGACGCCGCCATCGCTGCCTCCCACGAGGAACCGTACGAGTTGTCGGTCGACCTGCTCCGGCTGGTCGATGGATATGCCGAGCGATGCCAAATCCTCCGATATCGACTGGTCGCCCAGCAGGTATCCGCCCCACGAGGTGGTTCCAGGCGCCGGATCGCGCAGACGTACCATGAGGATTCGGGTCAATGACGGCAGCGCCTCCGGGCCGATAATAGCGGTTCCGCACATATACCCGCCAAGCACACTTCCCGGCTGCGACTGCGGCAACAGGCTGATGAAGAACTGGGCGTCGCCGCCAGCTTCCTTCAGATGCACGTAAAGAGCGCGCTTGGCTGGCGTGACCGGGCCGCCAAGCACCAACTGGCCGGTCGGCAAGGCTTCGCGATATGTGGCGGTCAAGCCATGCAGGCCAGGCCCTGTCTCGATCGACAGGATGCCCTTGATGATCTGGCCGCGATAGTAAGGCGACCAGGCGCGCGAATAACATGCATAAGCACCGGTCAGCGCGAAGACGACGCTGCGCTCATCATGGTTGGAGGAGGCATCGAATTGAGTGCCGGCGCGGCGTTCGAGCACCGCGCTGTCGACGCCGTGGCGGGCTGCGATGGCGGCGGTGAAGTGCGGCAGGTCGCAGTCGGCGATCCATGAGCCGGGCTGCTCCAGGCCTAGCAGCTTCGTCCAATCGTCATAGACACTGTGCTCGCGCGGCTGGGCGCGACCCTGCAGCCATTTGTCGGCGCGGCCGAGATCGAACGCGGTCTTGGGGTTAACGGCCCGGAACGCCGCCGCCAGATCCTTGCGGGTGACGGTCCCCAATAACGCCGACGTCAACCGCAATTTCTGCGCAATGTGCTGTGCCATTCGGCTGCCTCTTGCTGCTAGTTGTTCTGCCATAGCATGCTGCACCTATCCTTCCATGATATATTTCCATTAGCTAATATTCCAGGAATTCCAGAGAATTCCACGGTATTCCATACGTGCTGCCTTTTCCGGTCGCGGGCCGGCGCTAAGCTCGCAGAGGGCTAGGGGCATATCATCCGCGAGAACGTGCTGAACGTGGGCTGAGCACGTCCCTTCCTTTGCAGAGCAGTGACACGCTCCTGTCGAGCAACGGGCAACCAAGCTTAAGGAGCCTGCTGGCAACAGAACCGTAGTGCCATCTCAACCTGAAGGAATGACCGGATGACCTCGAACGCCTCTTCCAGACTGACGTTCATTGTATTTACCGCTGGCTGTATCGCGTTGGCGCTGCTCTTCCGATACGCGCCGACCGGTGAATTTCCTTCGAAATATACCAAGGTCGCACCGGTGGCACGCGCCGCAAATCCAACCCGTATCGACGTCGACAATGAAGCGCACGCCATACGCTTCTACATCGATGGCAAGCAGGTCGCCTTGCTCGATCAGTCCGGTTTCAGGCAGTGAGGCGCCGGCCGCTTTGAATGCATGAGGCAAGAATTTGGGCGCGACGCATGGCTGATCCAGAAAATGCGGAGCGCTTTGGAACCTGAGAGGAAACAGTCATGAGACTCGTTCTGTCCGCGTTGCTTGTGTTGCTTGCCTTGTCGCAGGTGGCGGAGGCGAAGAAGAAAGTCTTGGTGACGCTGGACAATGTCGCCAAGGCACAGGCGCCCCGGCCGCCGCTCGACAATGCATCGACAGGCGGGATTAGGCCGGCCGCGAATCCACAGGCGCCGGCCACCGACGGGCCGCAGTACCCGCCGGCGCTGTATTTCAATTTCCTGTAGGCCGGTTGCTTGCCGATCGACGACCCGTGCGGCGCCGATCTTGAGCCGTCACTGAGACTTACCGTTGCAGGATCGAGCGCGGCACCGAAGCTGCTGATCTCCCCACTTGTGGCGGAGATGTCCGGCAGGACAAAGGGGGCGCCGTAGAGCGCAGACTTGGACAGTTCCAGCCTGCGCGACTTCGATCAAACGCAGCCGATCCTCAACTGCTCAATTTCGCTTGAAATCGCAACGCCATCCGCCATCTTGACCAGGGCGAGCGTCAAGCCGGAGCATGGTTATGGACAGCATCTTTTCCTCAACCGGCCAACTGGCCGCCGCGATACTTGACCGCAAGATTTCCGCCATCGAAGCGCTCGACGCGCACTTGGCGCAGATCGATGCGCACAACGATGCGGTCAACGCCGTCATCTCGCTCGACAGGGAAGGGGCCCGCAGCCGAGCCAAAGAAGCCGACGCGGCACTGGTGCGCGGCGCCGCACTTGGGCCGCTGCATGGCGTACCGTTCACGCTGAAGGACATGCACGAGACATCTGGCATGAAGACCACAGTCGGCTTCCCGGCCTTCGCCGATTACATCGCCAGACAAGACAGCCCCGTCGTCGCGCGATTGAAGGCAGCCGGCGGCGTGCTGATGGCCAAGACCAATGTCCCGACCATGCTGTCCGATTGGCAGTCGAACAATCCGCTGTTTGGCCGCACCAACAATCCATGGGACCTCGAGTGCACCGCCGGCGGCTCCAGTGGCGGTGCGGCAGCGGCGATTTGCACAGGGATGACACCGTTCGACATCGGCACGGACATGCAGGATTCGATCCGGCTGCCGGCCGCCTTCTGCGGTGTCTATGGCCTAAAGCCGACGGAGCATCGCGTTTCGCTGACCGGCGCCTTCCCGAACCCAGCCGATGCTGCGCGCAGTGTGCGGCTGATGTCTTGTCTCGGCCCGTTGGCGCGCAGTGTGGAAGACTTGTCGCTGATCTATCAAATCGTTGCCGGTCCTGACGGGTGCGACACCGATCTTGCGCCGGCGCCGGTCGAGGACATGCCAAGCCTCGACCTCAAGACAGTGCGCATTGCCTTCGCGCCGTCCTTTCCCGGATTTCCGGTGGCCGGCGACATCAGTGCCGCGGTCGAAAGTCTCGCAAGGCAGCTGCAAGGCGCAGGCGCCGTCGTCGAAGAAGCGAAACTGCCGAAACTCAATCTGCATGACGATCTGGAGCAGGGCGGCGCCCTGATCGGCATGATGATGGAGGCCGCGCAGCAGGAGCCGCCACAGGAACCGACTCCGGTCTCACGCTGGTTCGAGGCGCTCGCCCGCCGCGACAAATCCATTCTCGCCTGGGACCGGTTTTTCGAAAATTACGACGCGTTGCTCTGCCCGGTCGCCATGACCACGGCCTTTCCGCATTGCGAGCCGGGCACATCCATCGAGGTCGACGGCAAAGAGCAGAGCTATTGGATGCTGCCGGCCTATGGCGCGGTGTTCAACTACAGCGGCCATCCCGCGCTTTCGATGCCTTGCGGACTGGGCAGCGCCGGCCTGCCGGTCGGCCTGCAACTGGTCGGCAAGCGCTGGTCCGAGTCGCGCTTGCTCGGCATCGCCAGGGCAATCGAACCTTTGGCTGGCGGCTTTCGCCGTCCGCCTGGCTATTGAGCGAAGCGCGACAATCCATAAGCGCCAAGCAGCGGGTCGCGCTCGCCCTCCAGTATCTCCCGTGCGACGAACAGGCCGACGGCCGGCGCCAGGGTGATGCCCGAATGCATGACCGCGACATAGACACCTTCCATGCCCTCGGCGCGGCCGATGATTGGAAAGCCGTCGATCGGTGTCGGACGATAGCCGACTGTGTGGAAATCCAATTCCAGCCCATCGCTGCCGTGCAGCATTGCTTTCATGGCCGCAAAAAGCCCGCGGGCGGTGCCTCGCGGATCCATGCCCGGGTCGGCACCGCCGAAATCGGAGCCGGCAATGATCCGGCCTTCGGCTGTCTGGCGCATGTGCAGCCGCTCGGCCAGCACCAGGCCGTTGAGCAGTTTTTTGTAGGGCTGTGAGTGGACGATCAGCCCGGGCGGCGTCTCGATAGGCAGTCTGATCCCTGCCGTCGCGGCAATATCCGGTGAGCCGACGCCAGCCGCGATCACGACCTCGTCGGCGGCAATCAGGCCATGCGATGTGTCCACGCCAGTAATCCGGCCGCCGGTCTGGACCAGCGCCGTAGCGGTGCTGGAGATGGTGCGCGCGCCTTGTCGTTCGGCATCGGCCAGCAGCATTTTGGCGGCGGCCACCGGCTCGACGACACCTTCCTCAGCGACATGCAGGGCAAAGTCGGGAAGCTCGGCGAGATTTGGCTCGATGCGCGCCACGCTGGCGCGGTCGACGCGCTCGATGCCGTAGCCCCAGGCGGAATGCTCCATGGCGTAAGTTTCCATTGCGGCGGCCGGCAGGTCCCAGCACAGGCCGCCGCACCAGCTGAGCGGGAGGCCGGGCAGGTCCTGCGCCAGCCGCGACCACTCGGCCATCGCGCGGGTGCGCAGTCGGAAATACGGCTCCGGGTTGCCCCAACTGGCATTGATCCAGGCGAACGAGTTCGGCGTCGCCACCCCGCCGGCAGCACTGTCGGCGATAACCGTCACCTGCGCACCCCCCTTGCTCAGATGCCAGGCGATGGAGGCGCCGATGATACCGGCGCCGATGACGATCACTTGCTTCGCAGCGCTCATGCTGATTCCCTCTGCCTCGCAATTCCTGACGGACATCCACCCAAGTGCCATCCTGTTTCCCGCTTGCCAACATCGCGCAGCAGGAAATATGCGCAATGCGCTGGCCCGAGGCGCAACGTGATCAAGTTCCTTATTCCGAGGGCGAGCGGCATCCAAGCGATGTCCGTGCCGCCGGAGCGGTCGACAGCCCGGCACTGCGCTGCTAGAAGCCCGGCCTGTCACACGGAAATACCAGAGAATGCCCGAAGCAATAGAAGAAGAAGTGGCGCGCCGCCGCACCTTCGCGATCATCGCGCACCCCGACGCCGGCAAGACGACGTTGACCGAAAAGCTGCTGCTGTTCGGCGGCGCCATCCAGCTTGCCGGCGAAGTCAAGGCCAAGAAGGACAGGATCCAGACCCGGTCCGACTGGATGAAGATCGAGCGCGAGCGCGGAATTTCGGTCGTCACTTCGGTGATGACCTTCGAGTACGAGAACACCGTCTTCAACCTGCTGGACACGCCCGGCCACGAGGATTTCGCCGACGATACTTACCGCACGCTGTCGGCGGTGGACTCGGCCGTCATGGTCATCGACGCCGCCAAGGGCATCGAGCCGCGCACGCTGAAACTGTTCGAGGTCTGCCGGCTGCGTGACATCCCGATCATCACCTTCGTCAACAAGATGGACCGCGAAAGCCGCGACCCGTTCGAGATTCTCGACGAGATCGAGCAGAAGCTGGCGCTGGATACCGCGCCCATCACGTGGCCGATTGGTCGGGGAAGAACCTTTTCCGGCACCTACCATCTGGCGCTGAACGCGGTGCGCAAAGGCGACGACGAGAAGGAACGCACGCCGGTCAACGGTCCCGATTCCAACCGCGTTGCCGGGCTGCTGCCGGAAAACGAGCGCGAGGCCTTTATCGAGGAGCTGGAGCTCGCGCGGGAGGCTTGCCGACCTCTTGATATTGACTCGTTCCGGGAAGGTCATCTGACGCCGGTCTATTTCGGCTCGGCGCTGCGCAATTATGGCGTCCGCGACCTGATCGAGGCGCTTGGCGCGTTTGGGCCGCCGCCGCGCGCGCAGGAGGCCGACACCCGCAAGGTCGAGGCGACCGAAGAGAAGATGACGTCCTTCGTCTTCAAGATCCAGGCCAACATGGACCCCAATCACCGCGACCGTATCGCCTTCGTCCGCGTCTGCTCGGGCAAGCTCGAGCGCGGCATGAAGGCCAGGCTGGTGCGCACGGGAAAACCGATGTCGCTGTCGGCGCCGCAATTCTTCTTTGCCCGCACCCGCGTCACCGCCGATGAGGCCTTCGCCGGCGACGTCGTCGGCATTCCCAACCACGGCACGCTGCGCATCGGCGACACGCTGACCGAGGGCGAGGAGATCCTGTTCCGCGGTGTGCCGAATTTCGCGCCCGAAATCCTGCGTCGTGTCCGCCTCGGCGATGCGATGAAGGCCAAGAAGCTCAAGGAGGCGCTGCAGCAGATGGCCGAGGAAGGCGTCGTGCAGCTGTTTTCACCCGAGGATGGTTCACCAGCGATAGTCGGCGTCGTCGGCGCGCTGCAACTCGACGTGCTGAAGGAACGGCTGAACTTCGAATACACACTGCCCGTCGAATTCGAGATGTCGCGCTTTTCCGTCTGCCGCTGGATCTCGGCCGACGACCAGGCCGAGGTACACCGCTTCATCGAGGGGCATCGCGGCGACATCGCCCGCGACCTCGACAATGATCCGGTGTTTCTGGCCCAGCACGCCTTTTCGCTGAACTACGAAGCCGAGCGCTGGAAGGCGATCAAGTTTGCCACGATCAAGGACTATCAGGTCCGCGACAGAGCGGCGTAGGCGCCAGTTTTTCCTTCTCCCCGTTCACGGGGAGAGGGTGCCCGGAGGGCGGATGAGGGGCAGCGTCGACCTGGGTCTAATAGACTCCAACGTCCCCCGCCCGTCGCAGGCTCCAGGCGTTCGAAGCAAGTGGCTTTCCGTCCGCCACGCGGACCGCTTCTCACCCTTTCGCCGCTTCCTCGATCTTGGCGACGTCGATCTTGCTCATCTGCATCATCGCGGACATCACGCGGCCGGCCTTGGCCCGGTCCGGATCCAGAAGCAGGTGCGGCAGCTGCTCCGGCACAACCTGCCAGGAGACGCCGAATTTATCCTTCAGCCAGCTGCATTGCGACGGTTGGCCGCCACCTTCGATGAGCTTGTCCCAGAAGTAATCTACCTCTTCCTGCGTCTTGCAGTCGATCGACTGCGACATCGCTTCGGTGTGCTTGAACTGCGGTCCACCATTGAGCGCCTGGAACTGCACGCCGTCGAGTTCGAACGTGGTCACCAACACCTTGCCTTCGTCGGCGTGGCCTTCGGGCCAACGCATCACGCTCAGCACCTTCGAATTCTTGAAGATGGAGACGTAGAAATTCATGGCCTCTTCGGCCTGGCCGTCGAACCACAGGCAGGTGGTGATCTTTTGCATGTCGTGCTCCTCGGGTGTTTTGGTTGCGGTTACGGCGAAACGGCTGACTCCGGGAATGGTGCTGCCATTTCCATACCGTTTGCCTAAGGACGGCCGTGCGGCACGCAATCCGACAACAGGGTGCAATTTTTTTGGAAGATCTGATTTTTGAGGGGAATCTGGCGCATTGCAAAATTGTGGCCAGACCATGTTTGCGCGTCTATAACGCCTGCGGTCCGAATTCAGCGCCGCCGCGCCATATCTTCGGCTGCGGCCAGCCACCAAGGAAAAAACATGCCTGCCTATCGCTCCCGCACCACCACTCATGGCCGCAACATGGCCGGCGCCCGCGGTCTGTGGCGCGCCACAGGCATGAAGGACAGCGACTTCGGCAAGCCGATTATCGCCGTCGTCAACTCCTTCACTCAGTTCGTGCCCGGCCATGTCCATTTGAAGGACCTCGGCCAGCTGGTCGCGCGCGAGATCGAGAAGGCCGGCGGCGTCGCCAAGGAATTCAACACCATCGCCGTCGATGACGGCATCGCCATGGGCCATGACGGCATGCTCTATTCGCTGCCGTCGCGCGAGCTGATCGCCGATTCCGTCGAATACATGGTCAATGCGCATTGCGCCGATGCCATGGTCTGCATCTCCAATTGCGACAAGATCACCCCCGGCATGCTGATGGCCTCGTTGCGCCTCAACATTCCGACCGTCTTCGTTTCCGGCGGGCCGATGGAAGCCGGCAAGGTGGTGCTGGCCGGCAGGACCCAGGCGCTCGATCTGGTCGACGCCATGGTGGCGGCCGCCGACGACAAGATCTCCGACGAGGACGTCAAGGTCATCGAGCGATCGGCCTGCCCGACCTGCGGCTCCTGCTCGGGCATGTTCACTGCCAATTCGATGAATTGTCTGACCGAGGCGCTGGGTCTTTCGCTGCCCGGCAACGGCTCGACGCTGGCCACGCATGCCGACCGCAAGCGTCTGTTCGTCGAGGCCGGTCACCTTATCGTCGATCTCGCGCAGCGCTACTACGAGCAGGATGATGAGACCGCTCTGCCGCGCAACATCGCCTCAAAAGGCGCCTTCGAGAACGCCATGACGCTCGATATCGCCATGGGCGGCTCGACCAACACCGTGCTGCACATCCTCGCCGCCGCGCATGAGGGTGAGATCGACTTCGATCAGGATGACATCGACGCGCTTTCCCGCAAGGTGCCGGTGCTGTGCAAGGTGGCTCCCGCCAAGGCGGACATCCATATGGAAGACGTCCACCGCGCCGGCGGCATCATGGCCATCCTCGGCCAGCTCGACAATGCCGGCTTGATCAACCGCGACCTGCCGACAGTTCATACGTCAACGCTCGGTGAAGCACTCGACCATTGGGATATTTCCCGTACGACCAGCCAGAGCGTGCGCGATTTCTTCCTCGCTGCCCCTGGCGGCGTGCCGACGCAGGTCGCCTTCAGCCAGGACCGTCGCTGGGACGAGCTCGATCTCGACCGCGAAAAGGGTGCTATCCGCTCGGCGCAACATCCCTTTTCCAAGGATGGCGGCCTCGCCGTTCTGAAAGGCAATCTGGCGCTCGACGGCTGCATAGTGAAGACGGCCGGCGTCGACGAATCGATCCTGAAGTTCACCGGCCCGGCCCGCGTGTTCGAAAGCCAGGATTCTAGCGTCAAAGCGATCCTGTCCAACGAGATCAAGGCCGGCGATGTCGTCGTCATTCGCTATGAGGGACCGCGCGGCGGCCCCGGCATGCAGGAGATGCTCTACCCGACCAGCTATCTGAAGTCGAAGGGGCTCGGCAAGGCCTGCGCCCTGGTCACCGATGGGCGCTTCTCCGGCGGCACGTCGGGCCTGTCGATCGGCCATGCGTCGCCGGAAGCCGCCGAAGGCGGCCTGATCGGCTTGGTGCGGGAAGGCGATACGATCGAGATCGACATCCCCAACCGCAGCATCCGCCTTGCCGTTAGCGACGCTGAAATCGCTGCCCGCCGGGCTGCGATGGAAGCAAAGGGCGCCTTGGCCTGGAAGCCCGAGGAAAAGCGCAAGCGCAAGGTGACGACCGCCTTGCGCGCCTATGCCGCGATGGCCACCAGCGCGGCCAAGGGCGCGGTAAGGTTCGTGCCGGAGTAGGGAGTTTTTCCTTCTCCACAAGGGAGAAGGAGGAGCCGCGCTGGATGATTCTTCAAGCGGGATGGCGACATGGATTTCGACCTTATCGTTAGCGGCGGCACGCTGCCTGATGGCAGGGTTGCCGACATTGGCATCTCCGGTGAGACCATCGCGGCGATCGAGCCCGCTCTGCGTGGTTCCGCGCAAACCGAGATCGACGCCCGAGGCAACCTGGTCTCTGCGCCCTTCGTCGATCCGCATTTCCACATGGACGCAACGCTCTCTTACGGCATTCCGCGCATCAATGCTTCGGGCACGCTGCTCGAAGGCATTTCACTATGGGGCGAGTTGAAGCCGCTTCTGACGCATGAGGCGGTGCGCGACCGCGCGCTGGCCTATTGCGACTGGGCGGTGTCGATGGGTCTGCTCGCCATCCGCACCCATGTCGACGTCTGCGACGACAGGCTGCTGGCGGTCGAGGCCCTCCTCGACGTCAAGAAGACGGTGGCGCCTTATATCGACCTGCAACTGGTCGCCTTCCCGCAGGACGGGTTTTATCGCTCGCCATCGGCACGGGAAAACACCATCCGCGCGCTGGACATGGGCGTCGACATTGTCGGCGGCATCCCGCATTTCGAGCGCACCATGGCCGACGGCACGCGCTCGGTAACGGAGCTGTGCGAGATTGCGGCCACGCGTGGCCTGATGGTCGACTTGCATTGCGACGAGACTGACGACCCGCTGTCGCGTCACATCGAACAGCTTGCCTTTGAGACGCAGCGCCTTGGCCTGCACGGCCGGGTGGTCGGATCGCACCTCACCTCGATGCATTCGATGGACAATTACTATGTCTCGAAGCTGCTGCCGCTGATCGCCGAGGCCGGCGTCTCGGTCATTCCCAATCCTTTGATCAACATCATGCTGCAGGGCCGCCATGACACCTTCCCCAAGCGCCGAGGGCTGACCCGGGTCAAGGAGATGCTGGCGCTCGGCATTCGCGTCGGCTGGGGCCAGGATTGCGTGCTCGATCCCTGGTATTCGCTGGGCACCGCAGACATGCTCGACGTCGCCTTCATGGGCCTGCATGTCGCCCAGATGTCGAGCCCGGCCGACATGGCGCGTTGCTTCGACATGGTCACCAATGTCAACGCGTCGATCATGGGGCTCGATCATCTCGGCCTGGCGGCAGGCAAGCGCGCCAGCCTCGTCGTCCTCGACGCCGGCAATCCGGTCGAGGCCCTGCGCCTGCGCGCCGAGCGCCTGTGCGTCATCGCCAGGGGCAGGGTGGTGGCGCAGCGGACGAAGCAGGAGACCCGGCTTTCGATCGATGGGCGGCCGGGGATGGTGAACCGGCGGCACATATCCAGCTAGAGCGGGTCACCGTTTCGCGGAAACGGCGAACCACTGCTAGCTCTTTGTTTTGACGCAATTCCGGACAGAAAACCGTTTCACACTTTTCCTGGAATTGCTCCAGATACAGCCGATTCCCCGCGCTGGTCTTACCCATCGCCGGAATTCTCCTCGTCAAAGCCGCTGCTTCCGTCTACGACGCGGCTTACACAGGGGAGGAATCGGGATCGGCATGACGCAGCCCGTGGCGCAGAATTCCACAGTTCGGAACGTGCTTCTGGCCGGCATTCTGCTGATGCTGGCCGGCGACTTCCTGTTTGCGCTGAACGACGCCATGGGCAAGTGGCTGGTCGCCAGCTTCTCCGTCGGCCAGGTGGTGCTGATCCGATCCATCGGCGCCTTCTTCGTGCTTGGCCCGATGATCGCCCATCAGGGCGCGGCCAAGCTGTTCCGCTTGGAACGCCTGGAGCTGCAGCTGCTGCGCGTTGTCATGACCACGCTCGACACCGCGCTCTTCTATGCCGCCGTCGTCTATCTGCCGCTCGCGGATGTGATGAGTTTCTACATGGCCGGGCCGATCTACGTTGCGGCACTCTCGCATCTCTTGCTTGGCGAAAAGGTCGGCTGGCGCCGCTGGATGGCGATCCTGCTCGGCTTCTGCGGCGTGCTGATCATGCTGAAACCGTCCTCGGCGGCATTCTCGCTGTCATCTGGCTTCGCGCTGGCAGGCAGCATCGCCTTCGCTTTCGCCATCATCCTCAACCGGCGGCTGCGCGGCACCAGCGACACCAATCTGGTGACGTGGCAGACCATCGGCACGCTGCTGGTCGGCGGTGTGCTGACCATAGGTGCCTGGCAAACGCCGTCAGCACTCGATTTTGGTGCCATGCTGCTGCTCGGCATCGTCTCCTGCGGCGCGCATCTGATGATCACCAGGGCGCTCAAGTTGGCTCCGGCCTCGACACTGGCTCCGCTGCACTACACGCTGCTCCTGTGGGCGGTGGTGTTCGGGCTGGTGTTCTTCGGCGACGTTCCGGGTCCTCGCATCCTGATCGGCTCGGGCATCGTCGTTCTCGCCGGCCTGTTCATCTTCCACCGTCAGAAAGTCGTCGAGACCACGGTGCCGCCGGAGAACGTGCCGAAGGGCGTGAATTGATGCATGTCGCCCAAAAGTGCGCAGCGGTTTTGGGATAACGACATGCACAAAGATAGCTTCAAGGTTCCTGGTGCCTAACCCCGGCGGATCGCCGCCAGATGCCGTGAAAACTCCGACGTCTCCATCAGTGCCTTGCAGCGGACAAACCGGCCGTCGGCATAGGCGCGGAAATCCTCGACCGGATTGTTGTTGGCGAGTTGGATCAGCCCCCACAGCGTCCACAAAAGGTCGCACATCGCCTTGTAGATGACGATGCGGCCGCGACCCGCAGGCCTGGCCTCGCCGCCGAAATAGGCGCCCATCATCGCTTCATCCTGCGCTGTGTCGAATTTGCCTTCCACGCTGAGGTCGCCAAGGTCCCAGAGCGGGTCGTTCATGCCCGAATATTCCCAGTCGACGATCCACATCCGCTCGCCTGTATCGAGGAAGTTTTCGCAAAGCGGATCGCAGTGGCAGGCGACGAGCGGCAGCGCATGGGCGGCGAGCGCCGATCGCACGGTCCCGGCCTCGCGCACCACGTCATGGTAGCCGGCGGGCAGGGCGACATCCTTGGTCGACAGCACCTTGAGATAATCGTCGATCATCGCAAACAGCTCGAAGCGGAAGGGAAACACCGCGCCTGAATTGTGCAGCTTGCGGAAGGCCTCGCCGGCCCGCGCGGGACTGCCCGGCCGAAGCTTGAATTTTTCCGGCGACATTGTCTCGGCGCCGGCAATGAAGCGCGTCACCATGATTCCGGTGGCGGGATCGACATGCAGCACCTCAGGGCTGACCTCTGCCTTTGCCGCTTCGCGCGCCGCTACCGCCTCGTTGGCGCGGTTGATGTATTCTTCGGTGCCTTTGCCGGGGATGCGCAGGCAGAAGTCGCCGGCCCTGAAGACCAGATTGGTGAGACCGCCAAGCCGTTCGAGTGGCCCGGTGTAGCCGGCCAGCATGGGAATGGCGGCCAATGTCGCGCGCACTTCGTCTGTCACCATGCCTGCGCCCCCACGCTGTTATTTGTCGCAGCGACGGTTCCACAATTTTCGTGCTTTGGCTATCATCCGATGTGAGACCCAAGGAATGGTGGACGGACCAAAGTGGCGGACAGCAAACATCATGGTGTACTTGGCGCCGTCTATGCGGCCAAGCGCCCGGAGGAGGTCGCAGCACTCTATAACAGCTGGTCGCAGACCTATGACGCCGACATGTCGGCCGCCGGCTATCGCCACCCAACGATCTGCCTTGCGCTGCTGGCCCGGCATCTGCCGCGCGGTGCCGCACCGCTGCTCGATGCCGGGGCCGGCACTGGGCTGATCGGCGAATGGTTGAACATTGCCGGCTGTCCCGAGGTCGAGGCGCTGGACATCTCGGAAGGCATGCTGGCTCAGGCCGCGCGCAAGGGCGTCTATTCGGCGCTGCATTGCCTGGCGCTCGGCGGTCATCTGCCCTTTGCCGACGGCGCCTATGCCGGGATCATCTCGGCCGGCGTCTTCACTTCCGGCCATGTCGGAGTCGAGGGTTTGGACGAGCTGATCCGCATCTGCCGGCCGGGCGGAGTGATCGTGCTGACCGTCAAGAACACACTGTGGGAAGCGGGCTTTGCCGCGCGCATCACCGAGCTCGAGGCGCAAGGCCTCGTCACCCGCATCGAGGAAACGAGGCCTTACATCTCCATGCCGGGCGAGGCCGACACCGTGCCGAGCCGCGGTCTCGCTTTGCGCGTGATCTGATCTACGCTTTGATCTTGGCGGCTGTCGGATCGTACATCGGCTCGAGATGGATCTTGGCCGGTGTTCGTTCCATCGCGACCACCAGTTCGTAGTCGCCCGAGGTGAGAAAATCGTCGCTGACGCCATCGGCGTTGCGCACATAGCCGTAGCCGATGTTCTTGCCCAGCGTGTAGCCATAGCCGCCGCTGGTGAGATAGCCGACCAGCTCGCCATTGCGCAGGATGGTCTCGCGGCCGAGCAACACGATCTCCGGGTCATCGACCGTGAAGCCGACGAAACGTTTCTTCAGCGCCGCGCCGCTGGCCGTCTCGAGCGCTCGCCGCCCAATGAAATCGGTGTTCTTGCGCAGCTTGACCGCCCAGCCGAGGCCGGCTTCCTGCGGCGTGTCGTTGGGAGTGATGTCGGAGCCCCAGGCGCGGTAGCCCTTTTCCAGCCGCAGCGATTCCAGCGCACGATAGCCGACCGGGCGGATCTCATACGTCTTTCCTGCCTCCATCAGGCAGTCGAAGACTTCGCCGGTGGCCGCGATCGGCACATGCAGTTCCCAGCCGAGCTCGCCGACATAGGTGACGCGCAGCGCCCGAACCGTGTGACCGGCGACGGCGATTTCGCGCACATGGCCGAACGGGAAGCTCGCATTCGACACGTCGGCTTCGGTCACCGCCGAAAGAACGTCGCGCGCCCGGGGACCCATCAGCGACAGCGTGCCGAAGTCCTCGGTGACGTCGACAAGCGTGGCATCGAGGCCTTCGCCGATATGGTCGCTGATCCACGAAGCATCATGCGTGCGGAAGCCGGTGCCGGTGACGATATAGAACGCCTCCTCGGCCAGTCGCGCCACCGTCAGGTCGGCCTCGATGCCGCCGCGTGTGTTGAGAAGCTGCGTGTAGGTCAGCCGGCCGACAGGCTTGCTGACGTCGTTGGCGCAGATCCAGTCCAGCGCCTTCAGCGAATCAGCCCCGCTCAGCTCGTATTTGGCGAAGGACGATTGATCGAAGATGCCGACCTTTTCGCGCACGTGCCTGTGTTCGTCGCCGACCGCGGCGAACCAGTTCTGCCGCCCCATCGAATAGATGTCCTGGGGCTCGACACCTTCGGGCGCAAACCAGTTAGGCCGCTCCCAGCCGAGCTTCGAGCCGAACACGGCGCGCTGCTGTTTCAGCCTGTCGTAAAGGGGCGAGACGATACGAGGCCGCCCGCTGACGTACTCCTCATGCGGAAAGCCGATCGTATAGTGTTTCCCATAGGCTTCCAGAGTGCGATCGAGGACCCACTGCCGGTCGCGGTGCAAATTGGAAAAGCGCCTGATATCGACGACCCACAGGTCGAGCGGCGCTTCGCCGTCGACAACCCACTGCGCCAGCACCCAGCCGGCCCCGCCGCCCGATGCGATGCCGAAGGCGTTGAAGCCGGCGCCGACGAACATGTTGGCGCATTCGGGCGCAGTGCCGAGGATGAAATTGCCGTCCGGCGTAAAACTCTCCGGACCGTTGATCATCTGTTTGACGCCGACAGTTTCCAGTGCCGGCACACGCGCGATCGCCTGCATCATGTGTTGCTCGAAATGATCGTAATCATCGTCGAACAGCCTGAACTCCCAATCATTGGGTACGTCGCCCCCGGGGAGATCGGTCGTCCAGGCCTGTGGGTTCGGCTCGTAGCCGCCCATCACCAGCCCGCCGACCTCCTCCTTGAAATAGGTGCGCCGGTCCGGGTCACGGATGGTCGGCGCGTCGGTCGCCAGTCCGTCGATCTTCTCGGTGATGATGTACTGGTGCTTCACCGGCTGCAGCGGCACGTTGATGCCGGCCATCGCGCCGACCTGCCGCGCCCATTGCCCGGCGCAGTTGACCACCTTGTCGCAAGCGATGTCGCCCTTGCTGGTCTTTACCACCGTGATGCGGCCGTCCTTTATCTCGAAGCCGGTGACGCGGACATCCTCGAATAATTTGGCGCCATGCATGCGCGCGCCCTTGGCCAGCGACTGCGTGATGTCGGAGGGGCTCGCCTGGCCATCGGTCGGCAGCCAGGAAGCACCGACAAGATCGTCGGTTTCCATGAGCGGCCACATGGATTTGATCTCCGCCGGGGACAGCAATTGCATGTCCATGCCGAAACTTTTCGCCGTCGTCGCCAGCCTTTTGTACTCGGTCCAGCGGTCGGCATTGGTGGCGAGCCTGAGGCACCCGGTCATCTTCCAGCCGGTGGCGAGGCCGGTCTCGGCCTCCAGTCCCTTGTAGAGGTCGACTGAGTATTTTAGCACACGGGTGATCGACGCTGACGAGCGCAGCTGGCCGACAAGGCCGGCGGCGTGCCAGGTCGAGCCCGAGGTCAGCTTGCCTTGCTCCAGCAACACGACATCAGCCTTGTGGTCGCGCGCCAGGTGATACGCTGTCGAACAGCCGATGATGCCGCCGCCAATGACGACGATGGCGGCCTGGCTGGGCAATGTCATGATTTCTGTGTCCCGTACTTCGTTCTGTAGTTTTCCAGCGCGGCGTCGAGCCGCGTCAGGTTTTCCTCGGTGTAGGCGACGTAGTCGATGCCGGGCGCGTCGAGGTAGAGCTCGGACACCATGCTCCACATCGCCTCGCGCAGCAGCGAAGCGCATTGCATAGCCGCGTGCGAGCGGCGGATCGCCTCGTCCGGTTCCTTCATGAAATAGGCGGTCAGGAAGGCGAAGGATTCCTCGTCGCTCATCCCGGCGTTGGACGCTACGCCGGCGAGATCGAACATCGCCGTATTGAAGCCGGCATATTCGAAGTCGATCAGCCACAGCCTGTTGCCATCGTCGAGAATGTTGGCCGGCAGCAGATCGTTGTGGCCAAAGACGATCGGCAGCAGTTTCTGTGCGCGCTCCAGCTCGTCAGCCAGCGTCAGCAGGCGCGGCAGGTCGCTGCGTTTGCGGCTGCCGCCTTCTTCAAGCGTGCGCGCATAGTCTCGGATGACATGGAACACCCAGAACATGAAGCCGGCGCCGGAGACGTGATTGGGCATCTCGCGATGGAAGGCGCGCATGAGCGCCGCGATACGCCCGAGACTGGTGCGCACATCCTCCGCCTGCAAGGTTTTGGCGCCGAGAAACTCCGTCACCAGGATGCCCGGCTCGGCATGGAGGACGGCCGGTGCGAAACCAGCGGCATGGGCCGCCCGCGCGGTCATCACCTCGCGCTCACGAAAGACATGGTGGAACGGATAGTCCTTGCCGAAGCGAACGACATGTTTGCCGGCCGCATCCGTGACCACATAGTTGGCGTTGCTCAGACCGCCGGGTAGGGGTGCGATTTCGATGCCGCCGGTCCAGCAGGGCAGGTCGCGGATGCGTTCTTCGGCGGTCACGGAATCATCCCTGGTTTGCTGGGGGTTCGATAAGGTGCCATGGACAGAGCGAGGATGGCGGGGAGAAACGCAAAAAACCTCGTCGGTGCGGGATGCCAGGATCGGTATCCCGCACCGCACCGACGAGCCCCTTGGCCAGGTCTTTGAGCCCGGCATCCGCCCCCGCGGATCTGAAACTTCCTCGCGCCCGGCACGTTACAAACGGCCTGGTGCGTGAGTTGCGGGTCTGCCATCACCCTCCCGTTGCAGCTCCGAACCCTGTCTTGACTTCACGCCCGGGTTGCTCGGTTGTCAAGAAAAAGATGTGACCTTTTTTGGGTGTTTTGCCCGAAACCTAAGATGGCTCCTTTAAAAACGCTTGAATTACCTTAAAATCGGTCAGAGTCTCAGTTCGGGGAACCAAATGGCTCAATCCAAGCGCCACGGCGAGATCCTGCGGCTGCTGCAGGAAGAAGGCACTGTCACCATCGCCAGCCTGGCCGACCGGCTGGGCGTGTCGCTCGAGACCGTGCGCCGCGACGTCAAGCCTCTCACCGGCGACGGCTCCGTCCTCAAGATGCATGGCGCCATCGGCCTGCCGTCGATGGTAGGCGAAGCGCCGTTCGAGCGGCGCATGCGTGAGAATGCCGATGCCAAGCGCATCATTGCCCGCATGGTCGCCGGCACCATCCGCGATGGCGAATCGATCATGCTCGACACCGGCACGACAACCTCGTTCCTAGCCCGCGAGCTGCTCGGCCATCGGCGCTTGACGGTCGTCACCAACTCATCGGATATCGCCCGCACGCTGGCCACCATCAACGGCAATAAGGTCTACATGGCCGGCGGCGAGCTGCGCAGCGATTCCGGCGCCGCCTTCGGCGCCTCGGCCATTGACTTCGTCAGCCGCTTCTCGGTCAGCCATGCCATCATCTCCACCGGTGCCGTCGATGCGGTGATGGGGGTCATGGACTATGACCTGGAAGAAGCCGAATTCGCGCGCATGGTGCTGTCGCGCGGCCAGCGTTCGCTCGTCATCACCGATCACTCGAAGTTCGGCCGCCTCGGTCTGGTCCAGGTCTGCGGCTTCGACAGTTTTTCCGAGATCGCCACCGACCGGTCGCCGCCGCACGACATCGCCGCGGCCTTGGCGCAGGCCGGCGCGCGGCTCAGCATCGTCGGCGCGGAGAGCGGGTTCTGATCAAGCCAACTTATGTCGACGATTTGGCCGGCACTTCCCACCGTCGCCTGCAGCGTGTTTAGTCCGGCCATGGCTTTCACCATCCGCCAGTTGCAGTTCTTCATCGCCGTGGCCGAGCAAGGCACGGTGTCGGGTGCCGCGCAGAACCTCTCGATCTCGCAATCGTCGGTCACCGAAGCGATCAAGGAACTCGAAAGCGATCTTGGCGTCGAACTGTTCGAACGCCATCCGCGCGGCCTCAACATCACCCACAAGGGCCACCAGTTCCTGCGCCATGCGACAAAGATCCTTGCCGACGTTTCCGACGCGCGCCGCTCTTTCTCAGGCGAACAGGCGGCAGTGGGCGGACGACTGCAGCTCGGCGTCACCTCGCTGGTCGCGGGCTATGTGCTGTCGGATCTGCTTGCCCGTTATCGCCGCGCCTATCCCGGCGTCGAGGTCTCGGCCATCGAGGACAATGGCGATTACCTCGAACACCTGCTGATCGGCGGCAAGCTCGACATTGCCGTTATGGTCACCTCCAATTTGCGCGACCGCACCGCACTGCAGTCGGAAATCCTCGAAGTGTCGGCCTATCGGCTGTGGCTGCCGCTCGGTCATCCGCTCGCCAGCGCTGACATCATCAGCATCGGCGACATTGCCTCCGAAACGCTGATCATGCTGACCGTCGACGAGATCGAGGAAAACACCGGCAAGCTGCTGACGGCGATCGGCGCCAAGCCGCATGTCGCTTTCCGCACCCGTTCCGTCGAGGCCGTGCGCAGTCTGGTCGCGACCGGTGCCGGCGTGGCGCTGTTGCCCGATCTCGTCTACCGGCCCTGGTCGCTGGAAGGCGACCGCATCGAATCGCGCGATATTTCCGGTTCCTTGCCGGTGGTCCAGGTCGGCATGGTCTGGCGGCGCGGCTCCGGCCTGCCGCAGGCGGCACGCGATTTCATCGGCCTTGCCCAGTCGCAGCGGACGGTCCGCCGCTAGTGTGGCCTACTCCAAGTTGACGTCGCCAGTCTTGCGCTCGCGCCTTGTGACAGAGACCGCCTCCGCCTTGAACGGCCCGATTGGAGCAACCTCGAAGCGGCCGGCGCCGGCAAGCCTGACGGCGCGGCGGAACGTCGGACACTCCATCGGCCGGGCTGCCGGACATCGGGCGGCGTGACGCAAAGCCTCTCGGATCGCGGTCAGGCGCTGGATGGTTTGGTCAAGTTCGTTCGCCTTGGCATCCAGGCGCCCTCGATCCATTTTCGGCAGGCCGTCGGGCGTCAGCATCGCGGAAATCTCGTCCAGTGCAAATCCACCGGCGCGTCCAAGCGCGATCAAGGCGAGCCGTTCCAGGACGGCCGGGTCGAACAAGCGGCGCTGGCCGCGACGGCCGATCGAGGCAATGAGGCCCTTCTCCTCGTGGTAGCGAAGTGTCGAGGCGGGCACGCCGGTGCGGCGTGACACTTCGGCAATATCCATATCTTCTTGACCTCAAGTCGGCTTGAACTCGTAGAGTGCTCGCGACGAGCGGTGAGAGCAACAGCAAGTGAGGTCCGTTATGCCACAATCCGCGCAGCCAAACACACGGCAAGCCGCGCTCTGGAATGATGTCAGCGGAAAGGCCTGGGTCGAGATGCAGCCGATCCTCGACGAGGTACTGGCGCCGTTCGAGCGGCTGGTAGTCGATGCCGGCTCTCCCGGGGAAGGGGGCAATGTCCTGGACATCGGCTGCGGCGCCGGCGCTACAACTCTGGCGATGGCGCGCCTCGTGGGCAACGACGGACGTTGTGTTGGGCTTGACATCTCGCAGCCGCTTGTCGCCCTGGCGACGGAGCGCACGCGGCGGGAAGAGGTAGCAAACGCAAGTTTTGAAGTGGGCGATGCCCAGGCGTATGCATTCGAATCTGGGCACTTCGACGCTGTTGTCTCGCGCTTTGGTGTCATGTTCTTCGATGATCCCGTGGCCGCGTTCACCAACATAAGACGGGCCGCAAGGCGCGGTGGCAAACTCGCCTTTGTTGCTTGGCGCAGTCCAGTCGAGAATGATTTCATGACGACCGCTGCGCGAGCGGCTGCGCCTTTCCTGCCGCCCGCACCCGCGCCAGACCCCGATGCGCCGGGGCAGTTTGCCTTTGCCGACGGCGCCAAGGTGAAGCGGATCCTTGACGCCAGCGGCTGGGCATCAATCGAAGTCGAACAGGTGGACGTCCTGTGTCAGATCGCCCAAGACGATCTGATGACGTACGTCACCCGGCTAGGGTCGGTCGGCGCCGCGCTGCGCGAGGTTGACCGGGCAACGGCCGAAAAAATCACTACGGTGTTGCCTGCTGCGTTCGCGCCTTTCATGGAGGACGGTGAGGCTCGCTTCAATGCCGCCTGCTGGCTGGTGACGGCGCTGGCTTGAAGGGGGCGTCTGGCTATCGGTAAAACCGATATCGCCTTTCTGATAAATCAATTTGCGAAACCGGGTTTTTCACAGCACTTTCCGATTTCAGGGACAAGCCGCCATCAGAGCGGCATCAAGTCCAAACGGACGAACTGACTTTTTCAGGCTGCGCGTGACCCCTGGCGAGGACCGAAAACCGGCTTTCGCAGTCAAGCGCCAAAATGGGAGATCGACGATGAATTCATTCCTCAAGTCATGCACTGCCTTGACGATCGCGCTGACCTTCTCCGGCCAGGCCGTCGCCCAGGTCAAGGAACTTGGCAAGGGCGAAGGCCAGCTCAACATCGTGGCGTGGCCGGGCTACATCGAACGCGGCGAAACCGACAAGGGCTATGACTGGGTGACCTCTTTCGAGAAGGAAACCGGCTGCAAGGTAAACGTCAAGACGGCCAATACTTCCGACGAGATGGTCTCGCTGATGAACGAGGGTGGTTTCGACCTTGTCACCGCCTCAGGCGATGCCTCGCTGCGCCTCGTTGCCGGCAAGCGCGTGCAACCAATCAACACCGATCTCATCCCGAGCTGGAAAACGGTCGACGAGCGCCTCAAGGACGCGCCGTGGTTTACCGTCGGCGGCGTCCATTACGGCGTTCCCTACCAGTGGGGTCCCAACGTCCTGATGTACAACACCGACGTATTCAAGGAGGCTCCCAAGAGCTGGAATGTCGTCTTCGAGGAAATGAAGCTGCCGGATGGCAAATCCAACAAGGGGCGCGTGCAGGCCTATGATGGGCCGATCCACATCGCGGATGCGGCCAACTATCTGATGTTCCATAAGCCGGAACTCGGCATCAAGGATCCTTACGAACTGAATGAGGACCAGTACAAGGCAGCGCTCGACCTGCTGCGCGTCCAGCGCACCCTGGTCGGCCGCTACTGGCATGACGCAGCTATCCAGGTCGACGATTTCCAGAACGAAGGCGTCGTCGCTTCCGGTTCGTGGCCTTTCCAGGTCAATACGCTGGTCGCCGCCAAGAAGCCGATCGCCTCGACCATTCCGGAGGAGGGCGCCACCGGTTGGGCCGACACCACGATGATGGAAGCCGATTCGGCCAATCCCAACTGCGCCTATATGTGGATGGAACATTCGCTGTCGCCCAAGGTGCAGGGTGATGTCTCGGCCTGGTTTGGTTCGCTGCCCGTCGTGCCAGCCGCCTGCAAAGGCAATGAGCTTTTGACCGACGACGGCTGCAAGACCAACGGCTACGACAATTTCGACAAGATCAAGTTCTGGAAGACCCCGGTGTCGAAATGCACCACCCAGAACGACCAGTGCGTGCCCTATTACCGCTGGGTATCGGACTATATCGGCGTCATCGGCGGTCGTTAAGCGCTCTTACCCTCCCCCTTGTGGGGAGGGTCGACGCGCAGCGTCGGGGTGGGGTCCCGGACACGATTTTGCCTATGAGGCCGCCCCACCCGCGGCCTTTGCCGCGACCTCCCCCATCGAGGGGAGGTGTAGTGGCGCGCGAATTCGCCATCCCCTGCCAGGATTTGCAGGCGAGGTGATCGACAGAACTAAACCGGCAACAGACTGACAGCACCATGACATCAGCCGTTTCCTTCCAGAAAGCCTCGCGCTATTTCGGCAGCGTTCGCGCCGTCGACGCGGTCGATCTCGAGATCGCGCCGGGCGAATTCTTCGCCATGCTGGGGCCGTCCGGTTCCGGCAAGACCACCTGTCTGCGCCTCATCGCCGGTTTCGAGCAGCCGACCTCCGGTTCGATCTCGATCTTCGGCGAACGCGCCGAAGGCGTGCCGCCCTATCGCCGCAACGTCAACACCGTGTTTCAGGACTATGCACTGTTCCCGCATCTGAATGTGCTCGACAACGTCGCCTACGGGCTGATGGTCAAGGGCGCCGGCAAGGCTGAACGGCACAAGGCTGCGGAAGAGGCGCTGGCTCTGGTGCGGCTGCCCGGCTATGGCGCTCGCCGCCCCGGCCAGCTTTCCGGCGGCCAGCGCCAGCGCGTCGCACTCGCCCGCGCGCTGGTCAACCAGCCCAGGGTGCTGTTGCTCGACGAGCCGCTTGGCGCGCTCGACCTCAAATTGCGCGAGAACATGCAGGAGGAGCTGAAGTCGCTGCAGAAGGCCCTCGGCATCACCTTCGTCTTCGTCACCCACGATCAGGGCGAGGCGCTGTCGATGGCCGACCGCGTCGCCGTCTTCAATGACGGCAAGATCATGCAAATCGGTACGCCGGAGGATATCTACCAGCGGCCGAAGACCCGCTTCGTTGCCGATTTCGTCGGCTCATCCAATGTACTGCCGCCGGATTTCGTCCAGCGTTATTCCGGCCAGCATCGCTGGGGCAGCCTGCGCCCTGAATCCATTCGCGTCGGACGAGCGGCCAGTGGTGAAGGCGTGTCCGCCCGCCTCGTCTCGACCAATTATCTCGGCGCCACGACGAAGCTGGCACTCGACGCTGACGGGCTGCGGTTGCACGCCATCGTGCCGGTCGGCACGGCCTTGCCTGGGGAAGGCGAGGCGGTCGTGCTCACCTTCAACCGCGAGCACCTGCACCTGATGGATGAGCCGGCATGATGAAGGTTTGCGCGAAGCGCCCCCCTCTGTCCTGCCCGACATAACCCCCTCAAGGGGGGAGATCAGTAGCTTCCCGGCCTCGCCAATTCTGCCACGTAGGAGATTGGCGAAACCCGAATGGACAGCCAATCTCCCCCCTTGAGGGGGAGATGTCCGGCAGGACAGAGGGGGGCGCCGTAGAGCGCTACCTGTCTCATGATCTCCCGCAATACAGAGCGGCCCGATGACAATCGCCGCGCTCAACTCCAATCCCACCCCCGCCATCCTGCCGGGCAGCGGCGGCGTGCGCGGCGCACTGTCGGACCTCTTCTGGCGCAAGCCGAAGGTCCTGCTGCTGCTCATGCTGCTGCCACCGGTGCTGTGGCTCGGGATCGTCTATATCGGCTCGCTATTCGCTCTCCTGGCGCAGAGTTTTTTCTCCATCGACGAGTTTTCCGGCCTCATCAACCGAGAGTTCACGTTGAAGACCTATGCCGACCTGTTCCAGGCCGCCAATCTCGACATCATCCTGCGCACGGTGACGATGGCGGCTCTGGTCACGCTGGCCTCGGCCGTCGTCGCCTTCCCGATCGCCTACTACGCGGCGCGCTATGCGCGCGGCCGCTGGAAGGCGCTGTTCTACCTCGGCATCATGCTGCCGCTGTGGTCGAGCTACCTGGTCAAGATCTATGCCTGGAAGCTTATCCTGGCCAAGGAAGGAATCCTGACCTGGCTGCTCGCCAAGCTGCATCTGTCGTGGGTACTCGACGCCTGGCTGTCGCTGCCGGTCGTTGGCGGCAATTCGCTGTCGGTGTCGTTCACCGGCACCTTCATCGTCTTCGTCTATGTCTGGCTGCCTTTCATGATCCTGCCGGTACAGGCGGCGCTCGAGCGCGTGCCCGGCAATCTGGTCGAGGCATCGTCCGACTTGGGGGCTTCGCCGGGACAGACCTTCCGCAACGTGCTGTTCCCGCTGGCGTTGCCGGGCATAGTCGCCGGCTCGATCTTTACCTTTTCGCTGACGCTCGGCGACTACATCATCCCGCAGATCATCGGCACCTCGCGGCTGTTCATCGGCCAGGCGGTCTATTCGCAGCAAGGCACCGCCGGCAACATCCCGCTCGCCGCCGCCTTCACCGTGGTGCCGATCGTCATCATGGGATTCTATCTCTGGGGCGCCAAGCGCATGGGGGCCTTCGATGCGCTCTGATGGCTCGCAATCCGCGCCCCTCAGCCTGAAGGTGGCCGCCGCCTGCGGGCTGCTTTTCCTGCACCTGCCGATCCTGCTGATCTTCGTCTACGCGTTCACCACCGAAGAGAAGAGTTTCGTCTGGCCGCCGCCGGGGCTGACGACGCAATGGTTCGCCGTTACCTGGAACCGGCCCGACGTCTGGCAGGCGCTGTCGCTGTCGGTCAGGGTCGCGGCCATCTCGACGGCGATAGCGCTCGTCCTCGGCACGCTCTGTTCGGCGGCTGTGTCGCGGACGAAATTCTTCGGCCGCGAAACCATCTCGCTGCTGGTCATCCTGCCGATCGCGCTGCCCGGCATCATCACCGGCATTGCGTTGCGCTCGGCCTTTTCGCTGGCCGACATCCCGTTCTCGTTCTGGACGATCGTGCTAGGCCACGCCACCTTCTGCGTCGTCGTCGTCTACAACAACGCCGTCGCCCGCTTTCGCCGCACATCGGGCTCGATGATCGAGGCGTCGATGGATCTTGGTGCCGACGGCTTCCAGACCTTCCGCCATGTCGTGCTGCCCAACATCGCCACCGCGCTGCTGGCCGGCGGCATGCTGGCCTTTGCCTTGTCTTTCGATGAGGTCATCGTCACCACCTTCACCGCAGGCCAGCAGCAGACGCTACCGATCTGGATGCTGGAAGAGCTGATCCGTCCGCGCCAGCGCCCGGTCACCAACGTCGTCGCCATGGTCGTGGTGCTGGTGACGCTGCTGCCGATCCTTGCCGCCTATTACCTCACCCGCGACGGCGACCAGATCGCTGGAAGCGGGAAATGAAAAACAGCGAATAGGGAGTAGCGAATAGCGAATAGGGAAACCGACTGCCAAGACCTGCTCGCTGCTCGCTATTCGCTACTCGCTCCTGTTCAAGGAGAACCCGATGGAAACCCAGATGCTGATCGGCTCGAAATTCGAGAAGGGCACCGAAACCGAGGAACCCATCCTCAATCCGAAGACCGGGGCGACCATCCTCAACCTGCCCGAGGCCAGCCAGGCACAGATCGAGGCGGCGGTACTGGCGGCCGAAAAGGCGTTCTTCCTGTGGTCGCGCACCACGCCGGCGCAGCGCTCCGGCTATTTGCTTAAGATCGCCGACCGCATCGAGGCCGACGCCAAGGAGTTCGCCACGCTCGAGGCGCTCAATTGCGGCAAGCCGATCAATGCCGTGCTCAATGACGAAATCCCGGCGATCGTCGACTGCTACCGCTTCTTTGCCGGCGCCGTGCGCTCGATGCCGGGCGTCGTCGCCGGCGAATACATTCCCGGCCACACCTCGATGGTCCGCCGCGACGCAATCGGCATCGTCGCTTCCATCGCGCCGTGGAACTACCCGCTGATGATGATGGCCTGGAAAGTGGCGCCGGCGATCGCCGGCGGCAACACCGTCGTCTTCAAGCCGTCCGAGCAGACGCCGCTGACGGCCCTGAAACTGGCGAAAATCCTTGCCGAGATCCTGCCTGAAGGCGTGGTCAATGTCGTGCTCGGCCGCGGCGACAGTGTCGGCAACACGCTGATCAACCATCCCAAAGTCAACATGATCTCGATCACCGGCGACGTCGCCACCGGCAAGAAGGTGCTGCAGGCGGCCGCCAAGTCGGTCAAGCGCACCCATCTCGAACTCGGCGGCAAGGCGCCGGTCATCGTCTTCGACGATGCCGACCTCCGCTCGGTGGTTAACGGCCTGCGCGCCTTCGGCTACTACAATGCCGGCCAGGATTGCACCGCCGCCTGCCGCATCTATGCCGGCAAGAAGATCTACGACAAGCTTGTCGCCGATCTGTCCTCAGCCGTCTCGACCATCAAGTACAATCGCCCAGACGACACCGAAAACGAGATCGGGCCGCTGATCTCGCGCCGCCAGCGCGACCGTGTTTCGAGCTTCGTCGAGCGTGCCTCGGAACTGAAGCACATCGAGATCACCACCGGTGGCAAACCGGGCGAGGGCTCCGGATTCTATTACCAGCCGACCGTCGTTGCCGGCGCCCTGCAGGAAGACGAGATCGTGCGACGCGAAGTGTTCGGGCCGGTCGTCTCGATCACCCGTTTCACCGAAGTCGACGAGGCGGTAAACTGGGCGAATGACAGCGACTATGGCCTTGCATCCTCGGTGTGGACCAAGGACGTGTCCCGCGCTATGGCGACGGCTGCCCGCCTGCAATATGGCTGCACCTGGATCAACACCCATTTCATGCTGACCAACGAGATGCCGCATGGCGGACTGAAACAGTCCGGCTACGGCAAGGACATGTCGCTCTACGCGCTCGAGGACTACACCGCCGTCCGGCACGTGATGGTTGCGCATAGCTAGCGCTTGGAAATGCAAGCACTCAGAAGGAGGAATGACCATGCATCGCCGCCAGTTTCTGTCATCCGCAGCCATCGCTGGAGCACTGTTGGCCACTGGGCCATCCTTTGCTGCCGACACCGCCCAATCGGTCGTCGAAGCCTATCTCGCCGCCTGGAATGCCCATGATTCGACCAAGGCCGCCAGCTATTTCGCCGACGACGTCATCTACTACGATGCCTCGGTCGGCACCCCGGTCAAAGGCAAGGAAACCGCCAAGACCGGCGTCATCGACAACTTCCTCAAGGCCGTTCCTGATGCCGTCTGGACGATGAAGGGCGCGCCTGTGGTGGAAGGCGACCGCGTCTCCTTCGAATGGGAGTTTTCCGGCACTAACACAGGCGCTTGGGCCGATGGCACGGCCGCCACCGGCAAGAAATTTTCCTTCACCGGCGCTTCGATGTTCTCGATCAAGGACGGCAAGATAGCCACCCAGAGTGACTACTATGACGCGCTCGGCTTCTACAAGCAGCTTGGCCTGATGTAGAGGCACCGTTCGTGGGGAGCAGGAAGAACGGTTCGAAGGACCGGTATGACGCAGGGCCAACCTTTAAAAGCTGGCCTCTGCCCCGATCTGTCTGCCGGCATCTTCTTCCCGTAAGCGGCGAGAAGAGAGCACTACTCCACGATGCGGTAGATATTCCACAGGCTGGTGCCTGACACGACGTAGGGCTCCATCTCCTTGCCCCACTTGGCGTGCGCGTCGATCTTGCCGATCTTGGCGAAGAAAGCCTCCAATTGGGCCAGGCTCTCGACCTGGTGGTGCGACTCGACCGTCGCTTCCCGGGCGCCGATCGAGCCGGTCATAATCTTGAACTCAAGGTCGGCGAGTCCGACCTGCGAGCCGATCTCGCGTTCCCATTTCTTCAACAGGTCGAGCACGGTCTGCTTGTGTCCGAACTTGGCGTCGATCTGCCATCTGGCGCTGAACATTGTCTTCTCCTCCGGGGTTGCGGCCGGGGCATGATCCAGAAAAGTGGAATCCGATCGGGATCAGGCACCAGCACTGAAACAGAGCCCATCCCGATTCAATCGGGATGGGCAGCTTCGCCGTTGACCTACTCGTCCCATGCCTGCACGACGGTCTGCCGTGCAATCAGCCCATTCTTCAGCTCCAGCGTCGCCGCGCAGAACACCTTGGTGCCGTCCGGATAGGCGCAGGCTTGCGTGAAGGCGAGGTTGTCGCCCTCGGCGATGGTGGTTTCGACCTTATGGGTCATCGCACGGCTGCAGATGTCGTCCCAGAACGTGCTTATCGCCGCGCGCCCGCGAATTTCACGCGGCTTGCTCGGTGGGTTGTTGCGGTCGATCACCCGCACCAGCGCGTCGTCGGCATAGAAGCTCGACAGCATCCTGCCATCACGGCCTTCGATAGCCTTCTTGATCGACGCGCCATTCACTGTTTGGGTCTTGGTCAGCATTTCATGCTCCATTGGCCCGTCTTCCGACGGGCGGTTGATGGTCGAAGTGCTGCCCGGCGTTCATCGCCGGGCAGTGATTTCTTCACTGCGACTTCGCCTTGACGGCGGCGAACAGGTCGTCGGTCTGCTTCTTGAAGGTGGCGAGATCGACCTGGCTGCCATTGAGCATCGTCGACCAGTGGCGCACGATCGCCGCCATCGCCACCGCCTCCACGCGGTCCACCTCGGTCACGGCGCTTGTCGAACAGGATCAGCCGCGAGAAGGCCGAGAGCCGTTTCAAGAGGCGGCTATAGCCTTCGTCTTCCCACTGCAGGTCGAGGTTGGAAATGAAGCCCGGCACGAAGACGAGATCGAACGGCCCCTGCCCGACCACCTGATAGGCGAGCCGCACATCGCCGCTGCGAGCGTATCGGGTCTCGATCGGCCTCACGAGGTTTTCCGCCTGGCCTGACGATTTCTGGTCGTAAACCATAGCAGAGCAACGCCGATCGGGGCAGCCCAAACCTTAGCGATAAGGAATATACGCCGGCGTGGCTCGACGATTATTTTTGCGAGGCGGCGATGTCGGCCGGAGAAGCCTTGAGCCCGAGCCTGATGTCGGCCTCGGCTGGTGTGATCGGTCGCTTGATCCTGGCGGAGGCAGCAACCACCAACTCGTTGAAATCCGCGGTGCCGCCGTCCAGCATCTCGAAGAACTGCCGCCGCATTCTCGGCTCCCAGAACTTGTTGATGTGCTCTGCGACGCCGGCAATGCCTTCCTCGCGCGGCTTGGAATGGAAAAAATCGGCGATCTGGTTCGCCATGCGCACCAGCTTCTCGCTGGTGCTCATGATGTGTTCTTCGTCATGCGACATGCTTGGCAACTCCGCAAACCACCCGGTCGGGGTGGGTGAAAATATCAAAATCGTCGCCGCGAACCAGCGCCACCAGCGTCATGCCAGCCTCTTGCGCCGTGCGGATGGCCAATGCGGTCGGCGCCGAGACGGCGATGATGAAGGCCGAGCCGATAGAAGCCGCCTTCTGCACCATTTCGACCGAAACGCGCGACGTCACCACGACAGCACCGGATGCGCCGTCGATGCCGGCCTTGGCCAGCGCGCCAGCCAGCTTGTCCAGCGCATTGTGACGGCCGACATCTTCGCGCGCCATGACGATGCCCTTGCCGGGCACATAGAAGCCGGCGGCATGCACCGCTCCGGTCTCGCTGTGCAGAGGCTGCACTTTCGACAGAAGCTTGACCGAGGCGGCGATATCGTCGGCATCGAGCGTAAGCTTCGACGCACTAACCGCATTGACCGAGCGCATTGCTTCTTCGATGGATTCGATGCCGCAGAGCCCGCAGCCAACCGGGCCGGCCAATCGCCTGCGCCGCGCCTCGAAGCGCGTATTGGCGGTGTCCTTCAACCGGATCTGGATGTCGATGCCGGCGCCATGGTCCTCGACCTCGATCGCTTCGATCTCGTCGGGCTGCGCAATGATGCCTTCGGTTAGCGAGAAACCGAGCGCGAAATCCTCGAAATCGGCTGGGCTCGCCATCATCACCGCATGCGTGGTGCCGGCGAAGGAGAACGCAACCGGCGTCTCTTCCGGCACCATGCGGTCGGCTGCGGCGGTGCCGCTGGCGCGGTGCGCGAGACGGGAAATCTGGCTGATTGGCTGGCGTTGGCGGGTCACGCAGCACGCCCCTCTGGCCTGCCGGAAAAGCCGTCCCCCACTCCGTCGCTGCTGCGCAGCGCCACCTCTCCCCCCTCCGGAGGGAGAGGAAGGGCGCCTCCCGGCAAAGGCTCGCGCCTTTCCTCTCCCCCGTCGATCGGGGGAGAGGTGTCGAGCGAAGCTCGACGGAGTGGGGGTCGACCAACCGTCGAGATTGAAGCTCTTGCTGTCGAATGCCTCGACACAGCTACTCCGCCGCTTCCAGTTTCGCGATGCGACGGCTCTGCTTGGCTTGCTCGTCATAGTCGCGCTGCCATTCCGACGGCCCGTTCGAGGCGCCGACCTGCACCGCCGTCACCTTGTATTCCGGGCAGTTGGTCGCCCAGTCGGAGAAGTCGGTGGTGATGACGTTGGCCTGCGTGTCCGGATGATGGAACGTCGTGTAGACGACGCCTGGCGACACCCGGTCCGTGATCAGCGCGCGCAGCGTCGTCTCGCCCGAGCGGCTGGTCAGCCGGACCCAGTCGCCGTCGCGCAGTCCGCGGTTCTCGGCATCGTGCGGGTGGATCTCCAGCCGGTCCTCGCCGTGCCACATGATGTTATCGGTGCGCCTGGTCTGCGCTCCGACATTGTACTGCGAAAGGATGCGGCCGGTGGTAAGCAGCAGCGGGAAGCGCGGGCCGGTCCTCTCGTCCGTCGCCACATATTCGGTGCGGATGAACTTGCCCTTGCCGCGCACGAACCCATCGATGTGCATGATCGGGGTGCCGAGCGGTGCCTTCTCATTGCAGGGCCATTGCACGGATCCGACACGGTCGAGCAAGTCGAAGGAAACGCCGGCGAAGCTTGGCGTCGTCATCGCGATCTCATCCATGATCTCGGAAGGATGCCGATAGTTCCAGTCCAGCCCGATCGCGCGGGCAAGCTCCTGCGTCGCCTCCCAATCGGCATAGCGCGCCTTCGGCTCCAGAACCTTGCGCACCATGTTGATGCGGCGCTCCGCGTTGGTGAAGGTGCCGTCCTTCTCCAGGAAGGTCGAGCCCGGCAGGAAGACATGGGCGTAGTTCGCCGTCTCGTTGAGGAAGAGGTCGTGCACGACGACGCATTCCATGGCGGCCAGCCCGGCGGCGACATGCTTGGTGTCGGGGTCGGACTGAAGAATGTCCTCACCTTGGATGTAGATGCCCTTGAAGCTGCCGTCGACGGCGGCATCCAGCATATTGGGGATGCGCAGGCCGGGCTCGTCGTCCAGTTTCACACCCCACAAGGTCTCATAGATGTCGCGCACGGCTTCGCCGGAGATATGGCGATAGCCGGGCAGTTCGTGCGGGAAGGAGCCCATGTCGCAGGAGCCCTGCACATTGTTCTGGCCACGCAGCGGGTTCACGCCGACGCCCGGCCGGCCGATATTGCCGGTGGCCATGGCGAGATTGGCGATCGCCATCACCGTGGTTGAACCCTGGCTGTGTTCCGTCACCCCGAGGCCGTAGTAGATCGCGCCGTTGCCGCCGGTGGCGTAGAGTCGGGCCGCGCCGCGGATCGCCTCTGGATCGACGCCGGACAGCTTGCCGACGGTTTCCGGGCTGTTCTCCGGCAGGGCGACGAACGACGCCCAATCCTGGAACTCCGTCCAGTCGCAGCGTTCGCGGATGAAGGCTTCGTCGAAAAGACCTTCGGTGACGATGACATGTGCAAGCGCCGTCAGCACGGCCACATTGGTGCCGGGCTTCAGCGGCAGATGATAATCCGCTTCGATATGTGCCGACTTGACCATCTCGGTGCGCCGCGGATCGAGCACGATCAGCCTGGCGCCCTGGCGCAGCCGCTTCTTCAGCCGCGAGGCGAACACCGGATGGGCCGAAGCGGGATTGGCACCGATGACGACGGCGACGTCGGTGTAATCGACGGAGTCGAAATCCTGCGTGCCGGCAGAGGTGCCATAGGTCTGGCCGAGCCCGTAGCCCGTCGGCGAATGGCAGACGCGTGCGCAGGTGTCGACATTGTTGTTGCGGAAGCCCTGTCGCACCATCTTCTGGACGAGATAGGTTTCCTCGTTGGTGCAGCGCGACGAGGTGATGCCGCCGATCGCGGTGCGTCCGTACTGGTACTGGATGCGGCGAAATTCCTTGGCCGTGTGGGCGATCGCCTCTTCCCAGCTCACCTCGCGCCATGGATCGGTGATTTTTTCCCGGATCATCGGTGACAGGATGCGGTCCTTGTGGGTGGCGTAGCCATAAGCGAAACGGCCCTTCACACAGGAATGGCCGTGGTTCGCCTTGCCCTCCTTGTAGGGCATCATGCGAATGACCTCGTCTCCCTTCACTTCGGCCTTGAACGAGCAGCCGACGCCGCAATAAGCGCAGGTGGTGACGGCCGAGCGTTCCGGCAGGCCCTTGGCAAGCACCGTTTTCTCGCGCAGCGCATCGGTCGGACAAGCCTGCACGCAGGCTCCGCAGGAAACGCATTCCGAATCGATGAATGCCTCGTGCATTCCCGCCGAGACCCTGGATTCGAAACCACGGCCCTCGATGGTCAGCGCAAAAGTGCCCTGGACCTCCTCGCAAGCCCGCACGCAGCGCGAGCAGACGATGCATTGCGAGGCGTCATAGGTGAAATAGGGATTGGACTCATCGCGGGCGATGTAATCGACCGCCAGCGAGCCGTGGCCAGGCGCCACGCCACCTTCCGGCTTGACGTGGTTGCGGCCCTCGATGCCGTAGCGGTTCTCGGTCAGGCCGATCGACTTCGCCACCGCATCGAATTCGCTGACGCCGGTTCCGGCCTTCTCGTTCCAGCCAGTCGGATGGTCGGAGACGTAGAGTTCCATGACACCGCGGCGAATGGCGTCGAGCCGCTCGGTCTGCGTACGCACCACCATGCCCTCGCCGACGGGTGTCGTGCAGGAGGCCGGCGTGCCGCCGCGCCCTTCGATCTCGACAAGGCAGATACGGCACGAACCGAAGGAGTCCAGCATGTCGGTGGCGCAAAGCTTCGGGATCTCGACCCCGCCTTCCATCGCGGCACGCATGATCGAGGTGCCTTCCGGGACGGTGATGCTGCGGCCGTCGACGTTCAGCGTGACCTGCTTCTGCGCCTTCGATTCCGGGGTTCCGTAGTCGATCTCTTCGACGAGGGACGGGAAGTCGGCCTTGATGTTCATCTGCCAGCTCCTATTCAGCAGCCACGCGCACGGGCGCGGGCTTGAAGTCGTCGGGGAAATGGGTGATCGAGCTCATGACAGGGTAGGGCGTGAAGCCGCCCAGCGCGCACAGCGAGCCGAATTTCATCGTGTTGCAGAGGTCGGTGACCAGAGCGAGGTTCTTCTCCGGTTCGATGCCCGCGGCAATTCTGTCGATGGTCTCGACGCCGCGCGTCGAGCCGATGCGGCATGGCGTGCACTTGCCGCAACTTTCGATGGCGCAGAATTCCATCGCAAAGCGGGCCTGTTTCAACATGTCGGCGGTGTCGTCGAACACCACGATGCCGGCATGGCCGATCAGCCCGTCCTTGGCCGCGAAGGCCTCATAATCGAACGGCGTGTCGAACAGCGCGCGCGGGAAATAGGCGCCGAGCGGTCCGCCGACCTGCACAGCCTTGACGGGACGCCCCGTGGCCGTGCCGCCGCCGATCTCGTCGACGATCTCGCCGAGCGTCATGCCGAAAGCGGCTTCGAACAGGCCGGCATATTTGACATTGCCGGCGATCTGGATCGGGATCGTGCCGCGCGAGCGGCCCATGCCGAAATCCTTGTAGAAGGCCGCACCCTTGTCCATGATGATAGGCACCGAAGCCAGCGAGATGACGTTGTTGATCACCGTCGGCTTGCCGAACAGCCCCTTGTGAGCCGGCAGCGGTGGTTTTGCCCGGACCATGCCGCGCTTGCCTTCGAGCGAGTCCAGCAGCGCCGTCTCCTCGCCACAGACATAGGCGCCTGCGCCAACCCGGATCTCCATGTCGAAAGCATGGGCCGAACCCAGCACGCTGGCGCCAAGAACACCGGCCTTGCGGGCGATCTCGACGGCCTTGTTCATCACCGCCACCGCATGCGGATATTCAGAGCGGACATAGACAAAGCCCTTGGTCGCGCCCGTGGCTATACCGGCAATCGTCATGCCTTCGATCAGCACGAAGGGATCGCCCTCCATGATCATGCGGTCGGCGAAGGTGCCTGAATCGCCTTCGTCGGCGTTGCAGACGATGTATTTGCGGTCGCCTGATGTATCGAGCACCGTCTTCCACTTGATGCCGGTCGGGAAGCCCGCGCCGCCGCGCCCGCGCAGCCCGGATTCGGTCACCTCGGCGACAATGGCGGCCGGCGTCAGTCCCAGCGCATTCGTCAGTCCATTCAACCCGCCATATTTCTTGTAGGATTCGAGCGACAGCGGATCCGTGACGCCGCAGCGTGCGAAGGTCAATCGCGTCTGCTTGGCCAGGAAGGGGATTTTGTCCGGCACGCCCAGCCAGCGTTTGTGATGGCCGCCGGTGAGGAAGCCGCTGTCGAACAGGCTTTTGACGTCAGACGGCTTGACCGGTCCATAAGCGACCCGGCCATTGGCGGTCGCCACTTCGACCATCGGTTCGAGGAAGTAAGCCCCGCGCGAGCCGTTGCGCACGATTTTGGCTTCGATGCCGCGTTCGGCAAGCTCACTTGCGATCGCCTTCGCGACTTTTTCGGCACCCAGCGCCAGCGCGCCGGAGTCGCCGGGAATGTAGATACGCGGGATCATGAGCGCACCTCGGCAACGATTTCGTCGAGCTTTTCGTCATCGAGCCGCCCGATCACCTGGCCATCGAGCATTGCGGCGGGCGAACAGGCGCACAAGCCCAGGCAATAGACCGGCTCCAGCGTCACCGAACCGTCGCGGGCCGTCTCATGGAAGCCGATGCCAAGCAACTGTTTAAGTTTGGCGGCGATGGCGTCCGAACCCATCGACTGGCAGGATTCCGCCTGGCAGAGCTTCAGCACATGCCGGCCGGCGGGGTGGCTGCGATAATCATGGTAGAAGCTGACGACGCCGTGCACCTCGGCCCTGGAGATATTCAGCGCCTCGGCAATGACCGGCAGCGCATCCTTGGGCACATGGCCGAACTCTTCCTGGATGCCGTGAAGGATCGGCAGCAGCGGGCCTTCGAGGCCCTTCAACTCCTGGATGATCGCGGCTGTGCGCGATGTGATCTCGGTACTTGCAGGCTGCATCGTCAAGCAGCGCCCTCCCTGGTCGATAGCTTTTATCGCTAAGCCGTTACAAAATCAGAGGAAACCCGCTGAATCAATAAAGCTGTTTCGTTGATTGATAGAAAATTTCTATCAGTCCTCCATCCAGCATTGTTAGCCTAGCGGTGGGCGTGGAAATCGTCCGCCAGCGCCATCGCCTCGTCCAACAGCGCCGAGACCAGCGGCGTGTGCGGTTCGCGCGGCGCCGCCACCAGGCCGACCGTGTGGCTGGCGTCCGGTTCGACGATCGGAATGGCCCGGATCGGTTCGGAAAAGCCGAATGTTTCCGTGAGGTTGAGTGGCATGATTGACGACCATTTGCCGGTCCGGATATGTGAAAACAGCACGATCATCGAGTTGGATTCCAGCGTCGGCCGCACCTGCACGCCGGCTTCGGCCAGATGCTGGTCGATGATACGGCGGTTCTGCATGTCCGGCGTCAACAGGCACAGCGGCAGGCTTGAGAGCTCCGCCCATGTCACTTTGTCGCGATCGGAATAGGGATTTCCCATCGCGGTGATCAGTTGATAGCGCTCGTCATAGAGCGGCACGCTGGTCACTCGTCCCAGCGGCTCATTGTCGAGATAGGTGATGCCGGCATCGATGTCGAAATTGCCAAGCAGCGACAGCACCTCGATGGAGGTTCGCGACAGCACCGAAAAGGTGACGCCCGGATGCTTTGCCCGAAACGGCGTCGTCAGCCGCGCCACCATGGCCAGAGCCGTCGGGATGGCGGCGATGCGGATGCGGCCCGAAAGACCGTAGCGCGCAGCGCGCATCTCCTCGCGCATGGTGCGGGTGTCGCCGACGATCCGGCGCGCCCACACCAGGACCTGTTTTCCCTCCGGCGTCAGCCCCTGGAAGCGCGAGCCGCGCAAAACCAGCATCACCCCGAGCTGGCCCTCCAGCTGCTTGATGCCGGCCGACAGCGTCGGCTGGGTCACGCCGCACAATTCCGCCGCCCGGCCGAAATGCTCCTCCCTGGCCAGCGCAATGAAGAATTCCAGCTTGTCGATCATGCGATCTTTCCGGTCGTTCGACGCAAGGTCGGGGAAATCGCATTTTATCGCAAGCGCCATGCGCAATTGGCCTGCATCCACATCTTTAAGCCGGCTAGCTGTTCCCCCCGGCTGAATGCGGCGCTATGTGGATGAAACTGGGAGATCGACCATGCTGGGCTGGTTCCGCAAGCTTTTGCCGCGCGAAGATCGCTTCTTCGAACTGTTCGAACGACATTCCCGCACGGTGGTCGGCGGCGCCGAGGCGCTGGAGCAGCTTCTCCAGGGCAAGGACATCGAGCGCTGGTGCCAGAAAATCATCGATCTCGAAGACGAAGCCGACCATATCACCGCGGAAGTGCTGCTGGCGGTGCGGCGCTCCTTCATCACGCCTTTCGATCGCGGCGACATCAAGGACCTGATCCAATCGATGGATGATGCCATCGACATGATGCACAAGACGGTCAAGACGGTGAGGCTGTTCGAAAAGAAGGAATTCGATCCGCTGATGCAGGAAATGGGCGGCGTCATCGTCGCCGCCGCCAAGTTGGTGGCCGAGGCGATTCCGCTGCTCAGCAAGGTTGGTGCGCACACCGTGCGCCTCAATGCCATCGCCGAAGAGGTCATGCGCGTCGAAAGCCGGGCCGATGATCTGCACGAGCAGGGTTTGAAGGATCTCTTCAGGAAGCATGGCAGCAGCGACCCGATGGCCTACCTGATTGGCTCAGAGATCTATGGCCAGCTGGAAAAGGTGGTCGATCGCTTCGAGGACGTCGCCAACGAGATCAGCGGCATCGTCATCGAGAATGTTTAGGTGATGGAAGCCACCATTGCCTTTCCCGTGCTGGTCGGCCTCGTCGTCGTCGCGCTGTTCTTCGATTTTCTCAACGGCCTGCACGACGCGGCCAACTCCATCGCCACCATCGTGTCCACCCGGGTGCTGAGGCCGCAATATGCGGTGTTGTGGGCAGCCTTCTTCAATTTCATTGCCTTCATGTTCTTCGGCCTCCACGTCGCCGAGACAGTGGGAAAGGGTATCGTCGACGTCAGCGTCGTCACGCCGGCGGTGATTTTCGCCGCCCTTGTCGGCGCCATCGTCTGGAACATCGTAACCTGGATGGTCGGCATTCCGTCGAGCAGCTCGCATGCGTTGATCGGCGGTCTTGTCGGTGCCGGGGTAGCGAAGGCCGGGCTCGGTGCCATCGTCTGGACGGGACTCGGCAAGACTGTCGCTGCTATCGTCGTGTCGCCGGCGACCGGCTTTGTCTTGGCGCTCGTCCTGATCCTGACCGTTTCCTGGCTCTTCGTGCGCCAGTCGCCGTTTGCGGTCGACAGCACCTTCCGCGTCCTGCAGTTCTTTTCCGCCTCGCTCTATTCGCTCGGGCATGGCGGCAACGACGCCCAGAAAACCATGGGCATCATCGCCGTGCTGCTCTATTCGCAAGGCATGCTCGGCGCGACTTTCTATGTGCCGCTGTGGGTCGTACTCACCTGTCAGTCGGCGCTGGCCCTCGGCACCCTGTTCGGCGGCTGGCGTATCGTTCACACCATGGGCTCGAAGATCACCCGGCTGAATCCGATGCAGGGTTTTTGCGCCGAGACCGGTGGTGCCATCACCCTGTTTGCCGCCACCTGGCTCGGAGTTCCCGTTTCGACCACGCACACCATCACCGGCGCCATCATAGGCGTTGGCGCCGCTCGCCGGGTCTCGGCGGTGCGCTGGGGCATTGCCAGCAGCATCGTCATCGCCTGGATCGTCACCTTGCCGGCAACCGCTATGATCTCGGCGCTCACCTACCTCGCTGTCGGCCTGGCGAGGTGACGTGAAGACATCTACCTGTTCACAAGGTTCAGGATGTTGCCGTCTGGGTCCTTGAACCAGACGACCTTCATGCCGGAGCCGACATAGACGTCGCCCTCCAGTGTCAAGCCCGGCATATCATAGTGCTCGAAGCTGACGCCCTTCGACTTCAGCGCCTTGACGACATTGCCGATCTCGTCGCCCACGGTCCACGTCACCGCTGTTGCCTTGTTGGTTCCGGCATATTGGGAATGATAGACATTGATGGCTGTGTCGCCGCTTTTATACACGATCAGTTCACCGCCCTCATCGTGCACCTGCTTCAGGCCAAGCGTTCCCTCATAGAAAGCCTTGGCTTTCGCGAGATCCTTCACCGCGAGGTTGGCCGTTGCGTTGAAGTTTGCGAGCATGATGATCTCCTTCCCTGGTTGTTGTGCTCACCATGGTCATGCAGATAGGTCGCACCGGCAGATTGGCGACCGTCAACTTGCTGGAGTGATCGGTCACCTTGGCTGCCGTTTTCCGCGGATGCATTCGATCAGGCGATCAGACAGGCCTCGTCGTTTTTCCGGGCACGCCGAGGCAGCTGTTGCTCCACGGCTTGGTTCTGTCCGGAAACTGCATTATCTGAAGCCCTGAACGTCCAAGGAAAAATATCATGTCCGCCGTCCAGCAGAACGTCACCAAGGAAATCGTCACCGAGCGTCTGAAGACGGTCAACGGGCCGGATTTCACCGGCAACATCGTCGACCTCGGCATGGTTTCGGAGATTTTCATCGCCGACGGGAAGGTCTTCTTCTCGATTACCGTTCCCGCCGCCCGCGCCCAGGAGATGGAGCCGCTGCGTGCCGCCGCCGAACGTGTCGTCAAGGCGATCCCCGGTGTCGCCGGCGCCGTCGTCGCCCTGACGGCCGAAAAGAAGGGCGGCGGCATGGAGGCTCCGGTCCCGTCGCGCCCCGCACCCAGGCCGGCTCCGCCCGCTGCTGCGCCGCGTGCTACCCCGCACGCGCCGGCCTCGCACAGCTCCGGCAAACGCGGCGTGCCCGGCATAGAGGCAATCATTGCCGTTGCTTCCGGCAAGGGCGGCGTCGGCAAGTCGACCACCGCCGTCAACATCGCGCTCGGCCTCGCCGCCAACGGCCTGCGCGTCGGCGTGCTCGACGCCGACATCTACGGCCCATCCATGCCGCGGCTGCTCAATATTCATGGCCGGCCGCAGACCGTCGATGGCAAGATCTTGAAACCGATGGAGAATTACGGCCTGAAGGTGATGTCGATGGGCTTCCTCGTCGATGAGGAAACGCCGATGATCTGGCGCGGCCCGATGGTGATGTCGGCACTGACGCAGATGCTGCGCGAGGTCGAATGGGGCCGGCTCGACGTGCTCGTCGTCGACATGCCGCCCGGCACCGGCGACGCGCAGCTGACCATGGCCCAGCAGGTGCCGCTGGCCGGCGCCGTCATCGTCTCGACGCCGCAGGATCTGGCCCTGATCGACGCACGAAAAGGCCTCAACATGTTCAAGAAGGTCGACGTGCCGCTGCTCGGCATCGTCGAAAACATGAGTTATTTCGTCGCGCCGGACACCGGCAAACGCTACGACATCTTCGGCCATGGCGGCGCCCGTCGCGAGGCCGAGCGTCTCGGCGTCACCTTCCTCGGCGAAGTGCCGCTCGAGATGGGCATCCGCGAAAGCTCGGATGCCGGCGCGCCGGTTGTCGTCTCGAAGCCCGACGGCGCCGAGGCGAAAGTCTACCGCGACATCGCTTCGAAGGTTTGGGACCGGGTCAACGAAGAGCGTGGTGCCGCTGCTGCGGCGGTGCCGAGCATCGTGTTCGAGTAGCACGGATATCCCTCCCCCTTGAGGGGAGGGTGGCCCGAAGGGCCGGGTGGGGTCCGCGGTGACGCGCTCCAACTTGTCGAAGGTCGAGGCAGTTCAGTTAGTTAAGGCAGCTGAGGCGACCCCTCCCGCCTCGCTTTGCGAGGCGACCTCCCCTCAAGGGAGAGGGTTAGCCGCCGACCTTTTCGCCGAAGCTCGAAAAAAACTGTCCGGCGAGTTTCTTCGAGGTCGATTCTATCAGCCGGCTGCCGAGCTGGGCGATCTTGCCGCCGACATCGGCCTTGGCGGCGTATTTCAACACCGTTGTATCGGGCCCATCTGATGCCAACGTCACGTCCGCACCGCCCTTGGCGAAACCGGCAATGCCACCCCTGCCTTCACCCTGGATGGTGTAGGAGTGCGGCGGCTTCAAGTTCTTCAACGTCACTTCGCCGTTGAACGTCGCCTTGATCGGTCCGATCTTCACCACCACGGTCGCCGCCATTTCGGTCGTCGATCTCATCTCCAGGCTCTGGCAGCCGGGAATGGTCGCCTTCAGGACCTCGGGATCGTTCAGCGCTTCCCACACTTTTTGCAGGGAAGCGGCAATGCGCTCCTCGCCTTCGATCACCAAAGCCATGAAAACCTCCCGGACAAGACTGAATAAAGCCCTAACGCACGGCTGGCTGCCTGTCTATCACACCAAAGTCCGGTTGCGACCGCACGCCCTCTTGCCTGCTCTCGCGCGTTGCCATATCGATTTGTCTTACAAATACGGAGACCACCAATGGCAGGCGCCCCCACCCACAAGAAAAAATTTCGCTCGCAGGAGTGGTTCGACAATCCCGACAACCCGGGCATGACGGCGCTCTATCTCGAGCGCTACCTGAATTACGGCCTGACGCGCGCCGAACTGATGTCCGGCAAGCCACTGATCGGCATCGCGCAGACCGGCTCCGATCTTTCGCCCTGCAACCGGCACCATATCGAACTCGCCAAGCGCGTGCGCGAAGGCATCGTCTCGATGGGCGGCATCCCTTTCGAATTTCCCTGCCACCCGATCCAGGAGACCGGCAAGCGCCCGACCGCCGCTCTTGACCGCAACCTTGCCTATCTTGGCCTAGTCGAAGTGCTTTACGGCTATCCGCTCGATGGCGTCGTGCTCACCATTGGTTGCGACAAGACGACGCCGGCCCTGCTGATGGCGGCGGCCACCGTCAACATCCCGGCGATTGCGCTGTCGGTCGGCCCGATGCTGAACGGCTGGCACAAGGGCAAGCGCACCGGCTCCGGCACCATCGTTTGGGAATCGCGCCAGCGGCTATCGGCCGGCGAGATCGGCTATGACGAGTTCATGGATATCGTCGCTTCCTCGGCGCCGTCCACCGGCTATTGCAACACCATGGGCACCGCCACGACGATGAACTCGCTGGCCGAGGCGCTTGGCATGCAGTTGCCTGGCTCGGCCGCCATTCCCGCGCCGTACCGCGAGCGCGGCCAGATTTCCTATGAGACGGGAAAGCGCATTGTCGAGATGGTGCACGAGGATTTGAAGCCGTCGGATATCATGACGCGCCAAGCCTTTGAGAACGCCATCGTCGTCAACTCGGCCATTGGCGGCTCGACCAATGCACCGATCCATCTCAACGCCATCGCTCGCCATCTCGGCGTGCCGCTCGATAATGACGACTGGCAGAAGGTCGGGCTCAAGATCCCGCTCATCGTCAATCTGCAGCCGACCGGCGAATATCTCGGCGAGGATTATCACCACGCGGGCGGCGTGCCCGCCGTCGTGGCCGAATTGATGAAGGGCGGATTGCTGCCTTTCCCCGAAGCCATCACCGTCAACGGCAAATCGATCGGCGACAACTGCAAGGGGGTCGTCAACGAGAACATCGAGGTCATCCGCACCGTGGCCGAGCCGTTGAAAGCCAATGCCGGCTTCATCAACCTGCGGGGCAATCTGTTCGATTCGGCGATCATGAAGACCAGCGGCATCTCGCCGGAGTTCCGCGAACGCTATTTGTCCAACCCCAGGGACCCCGAGGCTTTCGAAGGCAACGCCATGGTTTTCGACGGGCCGGAAGACTACCACGCCCGCATCGACGATCCGGCGCAAGGCATCGACGAACACACCATCCTGTTCATGCGCGGCGCTGGCCCGGTCGGCTATCCCGGCGGTGCCGAGGTCGTCAACATGCAGCCGCCAGCCTACCTCATCAAGAAGGGCATCCACGCGCTCGCCTGCATTGGTGACGGTCGCCAGTCGGGCACGTCAGGTTCGCCGTCGATCCTCAACGCCTCGCCGGAAGCGGCGATCGGCGGCGGGCTGGCGCTGTTGAAGACGGGCGACCGTGTCCGCATCGACCTGCGCAAGGGCACGGCCGATATCCTCGTCACCGATGACGAGATCACCCGCCGCCGCGCCGAACTGCAGAACAATGGCGGCTATCACTATCCCAAGCACCAGACGCCCTGGCAGGAGATCCAGCGTGGCATGGTGGCGCAGTTCTCGGAGGGAATGGTGCTGGAGCCAGCGGTGAAATACCAGGATGTCGCGCATACCAGCGGTGTTCCCAGGGACAATCACTGATATTCCAGGATAATCGCTGATAATCCTCGGATAATCGCTGATTATTCCAGACGACGATTGCTGATGCTGGATCGTTGACAGGCGGCCTGAACAATCAGGCTGCCTCTCGGGCTCCGTTCAGCGTGTCCCGGTCGAGGGTCGAGAACCATCCTTGACAAGCCACGCAACAATTCCACCAGCATGACAAAGGGTGCATCGCAACGACCCCGTGAGGCGTCAGCCCAACGTTCGCGTCCAAGCTTCTCTTCCAGGAGGTGGACGCCATGCCGTCAACAACCGCTATCACCATACCGCGATTGTCCCGGCTCATCGGTTTGCCGGGCGCCCCCGGCAGGGGAGACGACACGCATCAGGAATGATCCAAAGCCACGGCCTTTGTATTCCGCTTGCGAACCTCCTAATTGCGTTGAAACGGATTGGAACTCATGGCGGGACGGCGCTCTTCTCTCGGCTTCCTCGGAATGTTCGGCCGCTCAAGCGATTTGAGACAGCTCGACGTCGCGTTGCGGGCCGCCGACCTTCACCCAGCCCTTGTGCCGGAGGGCGTAAAACTCACCATCGTCAATCTGATGAAGGATCACTGGTCCGACGAGCCGCCCACCAAGGCCTATGCGGAAGTGGCGCAATTGTTCAGCTATTGCGTTGCCGGGCCAGAAACCTTCGAAAGCTCCCATGGCCTGCCGCAACGGCAGGACGTCGAGCGCCGGGTCGAGGCCGCGGTGCAGGCCGGCGACAGTTTCGATGCGCAAATCGTATTGATGACCCTGCACGCCAAGCTGATCAGCGCCGAGGTCGTCGAGCGCTATGGGCTGGGCACCGAATAGCTGTTCCGGGAGCGTTGTTTACCCGCCCATCCTGCCGCGAGGCAGTTTGATCATTTCGCCAAAGCGGGCGCGCAGCCGGTCGTCGATCGGCTTCGGCACATGGCGCGGAAAGCGCTCGGCAAGCACCCGCTTCTTCTCGATGATCGCCCGCTGCAAGATGTCGGGCCGGCCCTTCTCGTTCCATTCCTTGGGAGAAAAGCGGTCGCCGACGGCGGGGTAAAAATACTCCGTCTGCATCAGCCGCAGCGTCTGCTCATTGCCGAGATAGTGGCCCGGACCCTTCAGGCAGACATCGGCAATGGTATCGATCGACAGCGCTTCGTCAGTCACCTCGATGCCACGCACGCAGCGCAGGCAGTGGCCGAGCATGTCGTTGTCGATGATCAGGCTTTCCAGGCAAAAGCCGAGCAGGGAGGCATGCATGCCGGCCGATTCATAGACGAGATTGAGCCCGGCGAGACCGGCCATCACGTCGGTGATGCCCTTTTCGTAGCCGGACTGGATATCGGGCAGTTTCGAATCCGTCATGCCGGCGGCTGAACCGCCAGGCAAGTCGTAGTATTGCGCCATTTGTGCGCACGCTGCAGTCAGGACTGCCTGCTCGGCCGAACCGCCGGACATTGCGCCGGTGCGCAGATCCGAAACGAACGGCCAGGTACCGAAGATCGCCGGGTGGCCCGGCTTGATGGCGTTGACATAGACCAGACCGGCCAGCACTTCGGCCACCGCTTGCACCACCGCACCGGCAATCGCCGCCGGTGCCGTGGCGCCGGCCTGCCCGGCCGACAGCAGGAGAATCGGGATGCCGCCCTCGACGCAAGCCTCGAGCACGCCGCAGGCGTCCTCGGCGAACTTCATCGGCGGCACCACGAAGCAGTTCGAGTTCGACACGAACGGCCGGGCGCGGAAGTTCTCCTCGCCTCCGGCAATGGCATAGAGCATTTCGAGCGCCGGCTGCACATTCTCGCGCACCGTAAACGAGGTGCCGACATGCTTGGACGTACCCATCACGCAGGCATAGAGCGTGTTGAAATCCATTTCGAGCGGATCGGGAATATCGCGCGGCACCATCGGCCGCTGGAAGAAGTGGATATTGTCGAGCCCTTCGACGAGGCGGGCGGCGTCATAGATGTCCTGCAGCAGCGACTCGCGATATTCGCGCTTCTCGACGTCGACCAGATGCACGGCAGCTCCGGCCGTGCCGTAATGCACGCGCTTACCCTTGATCAGCATGTCGTGCTTGGGGTCCTGGCCGTGTAGCGTGAAATGCCGTGCCGCTTTTTTGATCGTGTCGAGCACGAGCGCTCGTGGAAAGCGGATGCGCCCATCGTCGCCATAGGTGCCGCCGGCCTCTGTCAAGGCTTCGATGCAAGAGGGGATGGCATTGGCAAAGCCAACCGTCTCCAGGAGCGTCAACACCGCTTCGTGGATGCGTTCCTGGTCGTTCTGTGTCAGCGGTCCGTAGCTGCCGCCTTCGAGGCCGGCGCGCACCGGCTTGATGTCGTCGGCCAAGGGTGCTGCCCGCATGGCGCGGCGCGCTTCGCGCCCGCCGGAGCGACGCGAACGCTGGTCCGCCGCCGCTTCCTGCTTTTCAAGAACTGACATGGAGACACTCCACCTTTCCGAGAAGCAGGGCGCGGCGGTTGGTCCACCATCGGCTGCTTCTTCCCCTTTGTGCTCCGACTATGCCGCCGGCATTGGCCCAGACTATGAGCCAGAGGGTCCGGTCGCATATGCCAGAACACTAAAGGACCGGAGCCACGCCTGCACGGCTGCGGTCCAAAGGGGTGGGCGATGGATCAGGCGGCCGCCGGCCTGCGTCCGGCGGCGGTGGCGAGTTCACGGATGCCTGGCTCGATGTGCTGCAGCGCGATTGACGAGATGCCCAGCCGCATGAAACGCGAAGGCTTCTCGGTCCGATCGAAGAAACGGTCGCCCGGCTCGATGATGACGCTGCGCGAGGCTGCTGCCTCGGCCAGCCCGCGTGAATCGGTGCCGCGCGGTCCCTCGAGCCACAGCGACGTGCCGCCGGCCGAATCAGTCGAGCGCCACTCCGGCAGGAAGGCGGAAATCGCATGGACCAGCCGCTTGCGCCGCTCGTCGAAGGCCGACGACAGCCGTCGTACCAGCGCCTCATGATGGCCGAGCGACAGGAAGAGTGCTACGGCGCGCTGATTGTTGGCCGGCGGATGACGCAGCATGAAGCGGCGCAGTGCCCTGAGCTCGGAGATCAGTCCGGCAGACGCCACGATGTAGCCAAGCCGCAGGCCGGGAGCCAGCGTCTTCGACATCGAGCCGACATAGACGACACGGCCGGAACGATCGAGGCTTTTCAGCGCCTGCTGCGGTGCTTCGTCGAGAAGCTGGCTGTCATAGCCGTCCTCGATGATGATCTGGTTGTAGCGGTTGGCTCGCGCCAGAAGATCCTGCCGCCGTTCCGCCGAAAGCGGCACCATCGTCGGGCAATGGTGGCTGGGCGTGACGAAGACGAACCCGGAATCGTTGGGAATAGAAGCGGTTACGATGCCGGACTGGTCGACCGGCACCGGCTGTATGTCGGCGCCTGCAAGGCGGAAGATCGAGCGTGCATCGGGGTAGCCGGGATCCTCCATCGCCACCTTGGAGCCCTTGGACATCAGCAGCGTCGCCAGCATGTAAAGCGCGTTCTGGGCGCCCAGCGTGACGATGATCTCGTCGGGATTGGCGAAGATGCCGCGTCGCGGCAACAGCCGCGCCTGGATCTGCTCGATCAGCAGCGGATCGTCGCGGTCGACCATGTCGGACGCCCAGTTGCGGATTTCGAGCACGGCAAGCGCCATGCGGTTGCACTCGCGCCACTCGGCGGTCGGGAACAGCGCCGGGTCGAACTGGCCGTAGACGAAGGGGTAGGACGACTTGATCCAGTTCTCGTGCTTGGCCGGCGGCGGCATGTCGCTGGCGGCGATCTTGCGGCGTGCCTTCCAGTCAATTTCGTTGGCCTGGTCGGGCGCCTTCTGGTGCGGCTTGGCAGGCGTTGCCAGCACATCGGGATTGACGAAATGGCCACGCCGCTCGCGTGCCACCAGGAAGCCCTGGTCGACGAGCTGCTGGAACGCCAGCACGACGGTTCCGCGCGCAACGCCGAGCTTTTCAGCCAGGATCCGGCACGAAGGAAGCGGCATCGAAGCGGCAATCTGGCGGTCGAGAATGGCGGCCACGATGGCTTGGCGGATCTGCGCCTGCAGGGTCTGGCCCGATTCCGCCGAAATCCGGAACAGGCCGGACCATATGGCCGTGTCGTTACGCTGTGGCATGGGAGGTGTTCCTCGATGGCCAGTCTTTTTCGCTTGGCTGGACCAGCCGAACGTAACCGTGGCACAAGGGGTTGCGCCAATCAATTTTTCTGATCGTTGGGATTTATGCCAGTGATCCTTCACGCCATTTTGATGCTGCGCTGCGGCATCGCGGGGTGACGCGGCGCCTCGTCCCGGCGATGACTTCGTGCGTCATCGCTGCGCATTGAAATGGCTCGAATTAGGTTCGATAGATTGTCGCGACGACACGCGCCGGAAACATCCGGTTCGTAATGATGGCTCGAGGTTTCGGAGTTCGGCAGTGGATCAATCGTCCTTCCAAAAACAGCTCGCTGCCTTGCGCGATCATCGCGCGGCGGCGCCCGCCAGCATGCGCCAGGCCTTCGCCGCTGATCCCAAGCGTTTCGAGACATTCTCCGCCACCGACGGCGACCTTCTGCTCGACTGGTCGAAATGCGCCGTCGACGGGCTCACCATGGACTTGCTGGAACGGCTCGCCAAGGCGGCCAATCTCGAAGGTCGTCGCGCCGCCATGTTCGCCGGCAAGAAGATCAACCTCACTGAGGATCGCGCCGTGCTGCATACGGCGTTGCGCAACCTGACCGGCAAGGGCGTCACCGTCGATGGCCAGGACGTCAAGGCGGACGTCATAGCCGTGCTCGACGCGATGGGCGCCTTTGCCGACGCCGTGCGGTCGGGCAAGGCGGCCGGCGCTACGGGCAAGAAGATCACCGACATCGTCAACATCGGCATCGGTGGTTCCGATCTCGGTCCGGCCATGGCAACGCTGGCACTGGCGCCCTATCATGACGGGCCGCGCGCGCATTACGTCTCCAACATCGACGGCGCCCATATCCACGACACGCTGAAGGGCCTGTCGGCCGAAACCACGTTGTTCATTATCGCCTCCAAGACCTTCACCACCGTCGAGACGATGACGAATGCGCAGACGGCGCGCAAATGGGTGCAGGAAGCGCTCTGCAAGGAAGCGGTGGGCAAGCATTTCGCCGCCGTCTCGACCGCGCTCGACCTTGTGGCCAAGTTCGGCATCGCGCCGGATCGCGTCTTCGGCTTCTGGGACTGGGTCGGTGGCCGCTATTCGCTCTGGGGTGCGATCGGCCTGCCGGTGATGATCGCTGTAGGCCCGCGGAATTTCCGCGCGTTCCTCGATGGCGCGCACGAGATGGACGAGCATTTCCGCACCGCGCCCGTGCTGGAGAACCTGCCGGCGTTGCTGGGACTGGTCGGCTGGTGGCATCGCGTGATCTGCGGGTATCCGGCGCGCGCCGTCATCCCCTATGACCAGCGCCTGTCCAGGCTGCCGGCCTATCTGCAGCAGCTCGATATGGAATCCAACGGCAAGAGCGTCACCCTCGAAGGCACCGACGTAACGACGCAAACCGGACCACTGGTCTGGGGCGAGCCTGGCACCAACGGCCAGCATGCCTTCTTCCAACTGCTGCACCAGGGCACCGATTTCATCCCGGTCGAGTTCCTTGCCGCGGCCGTCGGCCACGAGCCCGATCTAAAGCATCAGCACGATTTGCTGCTCGCCAACTGCCTGGCGCAGTCGGAAGCGCTGATGAAGGGCCGCACGCTGGACGAGGCCCGTGCCCAGATGCTGGCCAAGGGCATGAAGCCGGCCGAGGTCGACAAAATTGCCCCGCACCGCGTCTTCTCCGGAAACCGGCCCTCCGTGACCATCCTCTACCGCAAACTCGATCCGCGCACCTTCGGCCGGCTGATCGCGCTCTACGAGCACCGCGTCTTCGTCGAGGGAACGCTGTTCAACATCAACTCCTTCGACCAGTGGGGCGTCGAACTCGGCAAGGAACTCGCCACCGGCCTTCTGCCTGTCGTGGAGGGCAAGGAAAGTGCCGCCAAGCGGGATGCATCGACCGCTGGTCTCGTGGGATTCATCCACCATTTGCGTGGATCGGAGTGAAAAGCTTGGCAGACATCAAGGGTATATTGTTCGACAAGGATGGAACGCTTGTCGACTTCAACGCGACCTGGCTTGGAGTTGCCGACTTCATGGCCATGGATGCGTCCGAGGGTGATCGCTGGAAAGCCGACAGGCTGCTGGCGGCCGCCGGCTTCGATTTCACCAGCAAGCGCTTCAAGCCTGACTCCATCTTTGCATCCGGCACCAATCTCGACGTCGTCGAATTGTGGTTCCCGCGGCTGTCCAACGAGGACCAGATGCTTGCGGTTGCCCGCTTCAACGAGATCACCTCGGTGCAGGGCTCGGCGATGGCTGTGGCGCTGCCGGGCATCGTCGACACGCTGACGGCCTTGCACAGGAAGTCCTACCGGCTCGGCGTCGCCACCAACGATTCGACCAGCGGTGCGGAAAAGACGCTTGTCACGCTCGGCGTCGCCCAGCTGTTCGACGCGGCTTACGGCTACGACGCGGTGGCCAATCCGAAGCCGGCGCCCGACACCATCCTGGCCTTCAGCGATCTCACCGGGCTGAAGCCCACGGAAATCGCCATGGTCGGCGACAACCGCCACGATCTCGAAATGGCGCGGGCCGGCGGCTGCGGACTGGCGGTCGGCGTGCTCTCCGGCACCGGCACCCGCGAATCGCTGGCCGGGATTGCCGACATTGTTCTTGATTCGGTTGCCGATCTGCCCGACTTCCTCTCGGCACGGGTCAAGGAGACGATCTGACCGGGCTAGGCTTGGCAAATCGACTTGGGACTTTCCCGCCAACGGCTGAGATGGGGTGGTGAGCCGAACGTCTGCAGGTAGTCGAAACCGACGGTTAGCTGCCGTTCTTCACTTCACCCCGCGACATAAGATGTGCGGGATTAGTATCCTGCGTGGCCTTTGCCGCCGTGCGCGGCGATGAACATGGCGACGGCCGACCGGCAATAGGATTCGATTTCGTTGTCGTCCTCTGCTCTCGCCTGATCGAAGCGTGCGATAATCAGGAGATCGGATCCTTTGAAAAGCGCGGCAAACAAGCGGGCGGACCGGAGAGGATCGGGCACGTTCAGAACCGCCTTCGCGTGCAACCGGCGCAACAGGGCCTCGATTTGGGCGATGACATGGGCGGGGCCGGCTTCGTAATGGACCTTGCTTAACGAATTTTGATTCGTCTTGTCGGCCATGATCATGGCTTCGACACTGCGGACGTCCGGGCTCAACAGCGTGCGAAGCAGCGATGATCCCACCGCCATGAGCTGATCTTCGGCCGAACCGTCGACGCCTTCAACAAGGGCCTGTGGTGCAAACTGACGGCAGCGGGCCGCGATGGCCGCGCTGAACAGCGCCTCCTTGTTCTCGAAGTGCCGATAGATGCTGAGCTTGGATATCTTCGCTCGCTGGGCGACCTTGTCCAATGTCGTCGCATGAAAACCCAGTTCCTCAAAGAGTTCGCACGCGGCGTCGACTATCGTTTGGCCAAGCGCCTCGTTGGCCGGCCGGCCGCGCCGGCCCTGGCTGTTTACGGTCACGACAATTCCAGTCCTTGACAGTATCCTAATTCGTGCATTACGATACCACGTAGTATCTGAAATGTGCAAGCCAACGGGTCGGTTTCAACTTGTCCTCCAAATCAAGTTTCCCCGGGCCGCCCGGCGATATCGAATGCGGCATTGTCCGGCCGGTCAACACAGTGATGGGCGACATTCTCGTCGATGCCGAAGCCCTGCTCGCTGACCGTCTCGAGCGCGTATCGGTGGACGATATTTCGCGCCCGGCCCAGCCCAACCCCCTCCATCCACAACACGGAGCCCATCATGGATGACGTCATCATCATCGGCGGCAGCTTTGCCGGTCTCGCCGGCGCCCTGCAGCTCGGCCGTGCCCGCCGCAAGGTCACCGTTCTCGATACCGGCCTGCCGCGCAACCGCTTTGCCGGCCACTCGCATGGCCTGCTCGGCCACGACCACAAGCCACCGCTGGACATCCTGGCCGAGGCGCGGCAGCAACTGGCGCGCTATCCCACGATCAGGCTGGTCAATGCCCGGGCCGACAGCATCTCTGGCGCCATCGACGATTTCTCCGTCCTCACTGGCGACGGCGAAAGCCTTGCGGCGCGCCGGCTGATCCTGAGCTATGGCGTCGTCGACCAGATGCCTGATGTTCCGGGCTTTGCCGAAGGCTGGGGCACGTCCATCGTGCCCTGTCCCTATTGCGACGGCTTTGAAGTCGCCGGCCAGCATTGGGGCCTCGTCTGGTCCGGCCGGCAGTCGCACAATTATGTCAGGCTGTACCACGACTGGACCGACACGTTGACGCTCTTCGCCGATGGTCACGACATTCCGCCCGATATTCGGGCCGATCTGGGGCACCGCAATATACCTGTCGTCGATGGCCGGATCACCGGAATCGCCCATCACGGGGGCCATCACGCCACCGTCGAGCTCGATACCGGCCCCAATGTCGCAGTCGACATCCTGTTCGCGCATCCGCGCAACAAGCCGTCCGCAAGCCTGCATGAATCACTGGGCCTCGCCACGGTCGATTCGCCCCTCGGCATTGCCCTCAAGGTCGACGAGCGCCGCGAAACCAGCATGCCCGGCATCTACGCCGCCGGCGACCTCGCCAACCCCCTCATGGCCTCGGTCACCACGGCATCATCGCACGGCGCGATGGCGGGCATCTTCTCCCAGCAGTCGATGCTGGTTTGAGAGCACAGGTTCCCTTCTCCGGTTGCCGCGGGCCGTCGCGGAAAACCTCCTTTTGGGGGAGAGCGCCTACGCCAGCAGATCAGCGGTGGTGCGATAGAGGCCCGTGGCAAGAAGATCGTCGGCGCAACCGCATCTGTTAGACTTGGCATGGCGCGTGAGGACGACCGTGACGTAGGCGACGTTAGCGACGGGGCGCTCTATTCGCGGAGAGCTGCTTCGAGCGACTTGAGCGGATACATCTGTATGGCGAAAAGTACATTGGCGAATTAGGGGACGCTGAGCTTAGATGTTAGCGGCCGTCACGACTGCTATCTGAACGTGCCTTTGATTGGATGATCATCTGCGTTGGCGGTCGAACTCGGTACATTCCGAGTGACTGGGTTCAGCGACAGCGGTCATCCGCTTCAAAGGAAAACACACCGCTCGGTTTCGTCGCGACACCCTTCGCGTCGCCGAAATCCGGCACCCGGTACTCGGCGAGCAATCGCAGCCGTGACAGCGGCAGATCGGTGCGACGGGGATCGCCGACCAGAACCTCGATGCCGGCGGCCAGGCAGCGGTCGAGGAATGGGGTAACGCGTAAGGCAACCTCATGGCCGTAAAAAACATCGCCTGCGAGCACAAGGTCGACGGCCGGTGGCGGGCCAGTGGTGATATCCTTGTCGACAACGGTGATCGTGACGCCGTTGGCGGCGGCATTGAGGCCGATCGCTGCAACGCCGTTACGGTCTATCTCGGCCGCAAGCACCGCGCGGGCGCCAGCCTTGGCGGCGGCGATACCGACGAGGCCTGAACCGGCGCCGAGGTCGAGCACACGCCGCCCGATTACCGTCTGCGGTCGCTCGAATATGAAGCGGGCAAGCACCGCGCCGCCGGCCCAGGCATAGGCCCAGTAGGGCGGCTGCGCTTCGGTCCCGTTCTCGTCGGCCTCGATGCTGTCTTCCGGCTCGACGCCATGGTCACACCACTCGATCAGCCGCCTGAGACCGCTTGCAGGATGGGCCGTGTAGAGCAGGATTTGGGGAAGTGCCGGAACAGGCACAAGGCGCATATTCGCCTTGATGAACGTAGCCGCGTCGGGACGTCGGCCATCGTCCGCGAACCCTCGATTGCCAGGGCCATCCTTCAAATCGCGTTTATTCCCGCAGCGCTCGGCGCAGGATCTTGCCGACCGGTGTCTTCGGCAGTTCGGTCCTGAACTCGATGTATCTGGGCCGTTTGTAGCCGGTCAGGTTCTCGCGGCAATACGCGGTGAGCGTCTCTGCGGTCAGCGCCGGATCTTTCTTGACCACGAACAGTTTCGGCACCTCGCCCGAATGCTCGTCCGGCACGCCGATCGCCGCCACTTCGAGCACTCCCGGATGCATCGCCACGACTTCCTCGAGCTCGTTCGGATAGACGTTGAAGCCCGAGACCAGGATCATGTCCTTCTTGCGGTCGACGATCTTGGTGTAGCCGCGCTCGTCCATGAAGCCCATGTCGCCGGATTTGAAGTAGCCGTCCTTGGTCATCACCTTGGCGGTCTCATCGGGCCGGTTCCAGTAGCCCGCCATCACCTGCGGTCCCCGGATGCAGATTTCACCGACCTCGCCGAGCGGCAGGTTGTTGCCGTCGTCGTCGCGGACGGCGATCTCGGTAGAAGGCAGCGGCAGGCCGATCGTGCCGGTGAAGTCGCCGGCGGTGAACTTGTTGGCCGTGGCCACCGGCGAGGTTTCCGAGAGGCCGTAGCCTTCGGTGACCGAACAACCGGTCAGCGCCTTCCAGCGTTCGGCGACGCCCTTCTGCACCGCCATGCCGCCGCCCAGCGTCAGGATCAGCGGCCTGAAGTCGAGCTTGCGGAAATCCTCATTGTTGAGCAGTGCGTTGAACAGCGTGTTGAGGCCCGGAAAGATGTGCACCGGGTATTTCTGGAGCTCCTTGACGAAGCCGGGAATGTCGCGCGGGTTGGGAATGAGCACATTGCGGGCGCCTTGCTGCATGCCCATCAGCGCGTTAACCGTCAGCGCGAAGATATGATAGAGCGGCAGCGCGCAGATGAAGTTGGGATGCGCCGGTTTCGGCTTGATCGTATAGGCGTCCTCCATCCATTGCGCGTTCTGCGCGACGTTGGCGAGCACGTTGCTGTGCAGCAGCGTGGCTCCCTTCGAGACACCCGTGGTGCCCCCCGTATATTGCAGGAAGGCAACATCATTGGCCGTCACCTTGGCCGGCTTGAAGGTCGCGCCGGCGCCGGCCTTCAAGGCCACATTGAACTTGACGTGACCGGGCAATGACCAGGCCGGCACCATCTTCTTCACCCGGCGCACGACGAAATTGACGATGCTACCCTTCAGTCCCCCGAGCATGTCGCCCATCGCGGCAACCACGACATGCTTGACCGCCGTCCTGGCGATCACCGCCTGCAAGGTGTTGGCGAAGTTCTCGAGGATGACGATGGCTTGCGCACCGGAGTCCTTGAGTTGATGTTCGAGCTCGCGCGGCGTGTAGAGCGGGTTGATGTTCACCACGACATAACCGGCGCGCAAGACGGCCATCATCGCCACCGGATATTGCAGCACGTTCGGCATCATCAGCGCGACGCGCGCGCCTTTCTGAAGACCCTTCGATTGTAGATAGGCGCCGAAGGCCGCCGACAGCCGCTCGACATCGGCGTAGCTGATGGACTTGTCCATGCAGGTGAAGGCGGGCTGCGCGGAAAATTGCTTGCAGGCGGCAACCAGGAAATCGCCGATCGAACTATAGGGCAGAGGGCCGATTTCGGCCGCCACGTTTTTCGGATAGCTCTTAAGCCACGGCTTTTCCGGCAGTCCGGCGGCCAGCGCCGTCAGTGCATTCGGCAATCGCCTGGCGGCAGTCTCGGCAGGCTTCGCTGCCGGCGAGGCCTTGGCCGCCGCAGCCTTCGCCACCGGCTTGGCAGCTGCCGACTTTGCCGCGGGCACCGTCTTTCCGACAACAGTCTTTGTCGAGGCTTTCTTGATCGGGGCTTTGGTTGCCGGCTTTGGGCTTGCCTTCGCCGGCACGGGCGCCTTCGGCTTGGGCGCGGCGGCTTTGGCAGCGGGCACTTTCGGCGTGGACATGCCGCCGGCTACTTTTGGAGCCGCCTTGGCTTCCGTCTTCGCCGGCGCCGTCTTCCTCGATGCTTTTGCCACCCGTTCCTCCCTCGACAATTCTTGTTCGATCGCGCCGCGCTCGCCCCTGAATTGACAGAGACGTCCTCCGCTGCCGCCGCTATACCACCTATGTATTGCCTCCATTGACGACCGTGCAAGTCTTGCCCCTGCGGCAAGGCGGCGAAAGATTTGCCGTCGAGAAATACTTCCTGCCGCGACCGTTGTCCTGCCGCACACCCGGCGGCTCGGAAGTGCGCGCGGCATCAATATCGTCAGATCGGCAATCAATAAAAAAATGCGGTCGTTAACAATCTCGTGATTGGAAAAAACTGCTAATTTTTTCTGCGTTTAAGCGAAATCGCGGATTTTTTTCCTGCTTCCCGCGGGGTAAGCAAACGGGGTGTTCCAAAGCCGGAAAAACGGTGCTTATATGCGCGCTTCGCGAGCCTGATAGAGGGGCTTGGAAGAACATCAGGGAGTGCTCAATGAAGAAGAAACTGACTTTTGCAGCCGCGTTGCTGGCTGCAAGCGTCCTGGGCGGCGTGGCCAACGCGAAAACTCTGGTCTATTGCGCGGAAGCTTCACCGGAGGGTTTCGACCCGGCGCCGTATACCGCCGGCCAAACCTTCGACGCATCCTCGCGCACCGTCTTCAACCGCCTTGTCGAATTCGATCACGGCAAGACGACGATCTCGCCGGGCCTGGCTGAAAGCTGGACGATCTCCGACGATGGCAAGGAATACGTCTTCAAGCTGCGCAAGGGCGTCAAGTTTGCCGCCACCGACTATTTCACTCCGACGCGCGACTTCAACGCCGACGACGTGGTGTTCTCCTTCCAACGTCAGGTCGACAAGAACGGCCCGTGGTTCCAGTACATCCCGGGCATTGCCTACCAGTATTACAATGACCAGTTCGGCGACAACATCACCAAGGTCGAGAAGGTTGACGACTTGACGGTAAAGTTCACCCTCAAGGAGCCGGCAATCACCTTCATTCCGACGCTGGGCATGGACTTCGCCTCGGTCGTCTCCAAGGAATATGCCGACAAGCTGCAGGCCGACAAGACGCCGGAACTGTTCAACCAGAAGCCGATCGGCACCGGCCCGTTCATCTTCGTCGACTACCAGACCGACGCGGCCATCCGCTACAAGGCCAACCCGGACTATTGGGGCGGCAAGCAGAAGATCGACGATCTGGTCTTCGCCATCACCACCGATCCGGCGGTGCGCGCGCAGAAGCTCAAGGCCGGCGAATGCAACATCATGTCATACCCGGCACCGGCCGACATCGCCGGCCTGCAGGCTGAACCAAGCCTGAAGGTCGACGAGCAGGAAGGCCTCAATGTCGGCGCGCTGATGTACAACACCCAGCAGAAGCCGTTCGACGACGTGCGCGTCCGCAAGGCGCTCAACATGGCTATCAACAAGAAGGCCATCATCGACGCCGTCTTCCAGGGTGCCGGCCAGGTGGCGATCAATCCGATCCCGCCGACCATGTGGTCGTACAACAAGCAAGTGAAGGACGATCCGTACGATCCGGAAGCGTCCAAGAAGCTGCTTAAAAAGGCCGGCGTCAAGGACCTCAAGATGAACGTCTGGGCCATGCCGGTGTCGCGCCCTTATATGCCGAACGCGCGCCGCACCGCTGAACTGATCCAGTCGGACTTCGCCAAGGTCGGCGTCACCGTCAACATCGTCAGCTACGATTGGGGTGAATACCTCAAGCGCGCTTCGGCTGTCGATCACGACGGCGCCGTCATCGTCGGCTGGACCGGCGACAATGGTGATCCGGACAACTTCCTCGGCGTGCTCCTGAGCTGCGCTTCCGTCGGTTCGAACAACCGCGCGGAATGGTGCAACAAGGACTTCGATGCGCTCATCAACAAGGCCAAGACCGTTTCGGATCAGGCCGAGCGCACCAAGCTCTACGAGAAGGCGCAGGTCATCTTCAAGGAACAGGCACCCTGGGCGACGCTCGCTCACTCCAAGGTGTTCATGCCGATGCAGAAGACCGTCACCGGCTTTGCGATGGATCCGCTCGGCATCCATCGCTTCGACGGCGTCGATATCGCCGAATAAGGTTCGCGAAACGGGGGCGTCACCGCATGGTGGCGCCCCCACTCGCCCGCCATGCTGCGTTATATCCTCGGCAAGCTCGCCCTCATCATCCCGACCTTCATCGGGATAACCATCCTCGCCTTTGGCTTCGTGCGCATCCTGCCCGGTGATCCGGTGCTGGTGCTTGCGGGCGAACGCGGCCTGTCGCCCGAACGCCACGCGGCGCTGATGCACCAGTTCGGCTTCGATCTGCCGATATGGCAACAGTACCTGACCTATTTGACCAACATCCTGAGCGGCGATTTCGGCACCTCGTTTTCGACCAAGACGCCGGTGCTGAGGGATTTCCTGATGCGCTTCCCGGCAACGGTCGAGCTCGCCATCTTCGCCATGATCTTTGCCGTTATCCTGGGCGTCGCCGCCGGCATCTTCGCCGCGATCCGCCGCGGCTCTTGGTTCGATCAGCTGACCATGGGCACGGCGCTGGCAGGCTATTCCATGCCGATCTTCTGGTGGGGTCTGCTGCTGATCATCGTGTTTTCCGGCACGCTGCACTGGACGCCGGTTTCCGGCCGCATCGACCTTCTCTATTTCTTCAAGCCGGTGACCGGCTTCATGACCATCGATTCCCTGATCTCGGGGCAGAAGGGCGCCTTCCGCTCGGCGCTGTCGCACCTCATCCTTCCAACCGTCGTGCTCGGCACCATCCCGTTGGCGGTCATCGCTAGGCAGACGCGATCGGCGATGCTTGAAGTGCTCGGCGAGGACTATGTGCGCACCGCGCGTGCCAAGGGCCTGGCGCCGCGCCGCGTCATCGGTTTGCATGCCTTTCGCAACGCGCTGATCCCGGTCGTCACCACCATCGGCCTGCAGGTCGGAACGCTTTTGACCGGCGCCATCCTGACCGAGAGCATCTTCTCTTGGCCCGGCATTGGCAAATGGATGATCGACGCTATTTCCAAGCGGGACTATTTCACCGTACAGGGCGGCTTGCTCTTGATCGCGCTGATCGTCATGTCGGTGAACCTCATCGTCGACGTGCTCTACGCCGTCATCAACCCACGTATCCGGGCCAACTGACATGAGCAACGAAGGCCCAGCCACCATTGAAGCCGTGACCGTCGTCAAGCCGCAAGACGCCAGGCTGCAGATGCTCGGCGAGTTCTGGCACTACTTCTCCGTCAACAAGGGCGCGGTGATCGGGCTCTTCGTCTTTGCGCTGCTGATCCTGATCGCCATCTTCGCGCCGCTGCTGGCGCCGCATTCGCCCGACGACCAGTTCCGCGACTTCTTCCTGACGCCGCCGGCCTGGCAGGAGGGCGGTAACGCGCAGTTCCTGCTCGGCACCGACGCCGTCGGCCGCGATATGCTGTCGCGGCTGATCTACGGCTCGCGCTTTTCGCTCGCCATTGGCTTCGTCGTCGTCACGTCAGCGCTGATCTCGGGCGTTATCCTCGGCCTGCTCGCCGGCTACTGCCGCGGCTGGGTAGACACGCTGATCATGCGCATCATGGATATCATCCTGGCCTTCCCGTCGCTGCTCTTGGCCCTGGTGCTGGTTGCGGTGCTCGGGCCTGGCCTTGTCAACGCCATGATCGCCATCGCCTTTGTGCTTCAGCCGCATTTCGCCCGGCTGACCCGCGCCGCCGTGATGGCCGAGAAGAATCGCGAATACGTCATCTCGGCCAAGGTCGCCGGCGCCAGCCATCTCAGGCTGATGCTGGTCACCATCCTGCCCAACTGCATCGCGCCGTTGATCGTGCAGGCGACGCTGTCCTTCTCCAACGCCATTCTCGAGGCCGCCGCCCTCGGCTTCCTTGGCATGGGCGCGCAGCCGCCGACGCCTGAGTGGGGCACCATGCTGGCCGAGGCGCGCGAGTTCATCCTGCGCGCCTGGTGGGTGGTGACTTTCCCGGGCCTCGCCATCCTGATCACCGTCTTCGCCATCAACCTGATCGGCGACGGCCTGCGCGACGCGCTCGACCCCAAGCTGAAGAGGTCCTGAGCATGTCTCTGCTCGAGATCAAGAACCTTACTGTTTCCTTCGACACGGCGGCCGGACCGTTCATGGCCGTGCAAGGCATCGATCTCGCGATCGAGCCGCGCGAAGTGCTGGCGATCGTCGGTGAGTCCGGCTCCGGCAAGTCGGTGGCGATGCTGGCGGTAATGGGCCTGTTGCCCAACACGGCAACGGTCAAGGCCGACCGCATGGCCTTCGACGGCGTCGATCTTTTGGAGCTCAGTCCGTCCGAACGCCGCAAGATCGTCGGCAAGGACATTTCGATGATCTTCCAGGAGCCGATCGCCAGCCTCAACCCATGCTTCACGGTCGGCTTCCAGATCGAGGAGGTGCTGCGCTTCCACATGGGCATGGATCGCGCCCAGCGCCGGGCGCGTGCCATCGAACTGATGAAGCTGGTCGGCATCGCCGACCCGGAGGAGCGACTGAGCTCGTTCCCGCACCAGATGTCGGGCGGCCAGTGCCAGCGCGTCATGATCGCCATCGCCATCGCCTGCAACCCGAAACTGCTGATCGCCGATGAGCCAACCACGGCGCTCGACGTCACCATCCAGAAACAGATCCTCGATCTGCTGGTCTCGCTGCAGGCCAAATACGGCATGGGCCTGATCATGATCACCCACAATATGGGCGTGGTGGCCGAAACCGCCGACCGCGTCATCGTCCAGTACAAGGGCCGCAAAATGGAAGAGGCCGACGTGCTTTCGCTGTTCGAGTCGCCGAAGAGCAATTATACGCGGGCCCTGCTGTCGGCCTTGCCGGAGAACGCTGTCGGCGACCGGCTGCCGACCGTGTCCGACATGATGTTCGAGCCGGCGCCTTCGGCTGCGGGAGCCGCGTTATGAGCACGACCGTTCTCGAAGGCAAGAACATCGTCCGCGACTATCACATCGGCGGCGGCCTGTTCACCGGACCGCGCACCGTGCATGCCGTCAAGGGCGTCTCCTTCACGGTGGACAAGGGCAAGACGCTGGCCATCGTCGGCGAAAGCGGCTGCGGCAAGTCAACACTAGCCCGCATCATCACGCTGATCGATCCGGCGACAGCGGGCGAGCTGTTCATCGACGGCAATAAGGTCGATATCGCCAAACATGGCCTGTCAAAGGACATGCGCCGCAAGGTGCAGATCGTTTTCCAGAATCCCTACGGATCGCTCAATCCGCGACAGAAGATCGGCGACGTGCTGGGCGAGCCGCTGCTGATCAACACCGACAAGCCGGCGGCCGAGCGTCGCGACCTGGCGATGAAGATGCTGAAGAAGGTCGGCCTCGGTCACGAGCACTACAACCGCTATCCGCACATGTTCTCGGGCGGCCAGCGCCAGCGCATCGCCATTGCCCGCGCGCTGATGCTGAACCCAAGCCTGCTGGTGCTGGACGAGCCGGTCTCGGCGCTCGATCTGTCGGTGCAGGCACAGGTGCTGAACCTGCTCGCCGACCTGCAGGACGAGTTCCAACTGACCTATGTCTTCATCAGCCATGATTTGTCCGTCGTGCGTTACATCGCCGACGACGTGATGGTGATGTATTTCGGCGAAGCCGTCGAATACGGCTCGCGCGACGAGGTCTTTTCCGACCCCAAGCACAGCTACACCAGGACCCTGTTCGCCGCGACCCCGCGCGCCGACGTCGCCTCGATCAAGGCAAGGCTGGCGAAGAAGAAGGCGGCTTAGCGCCTCTTCGTCATGCTAAGGTCTGCGGGACACCTCGCTCCTTGCTTCGCCCAGGGATGACGACGCTGGAGTAGCCGCCGCCTTACGACAATTTGGCGATGATGGCGCGCAGCGCTTCGCCGAAGCGGTGGACTTCCTCAACCGTGTTGTAGTGGACCAGCGAAGCGCGGATGGCGCCGCTATCCATCGACAGGTTGAGACGCCTCATTAGCCGTGGCGCGTACATGTGGCCGTCGCGGATGCCGATCTGCATCTCGGCCATTTCCTCGACGATCCGCTGCGGCGACAGTTTGCCGATATTGAAGCAGAAGGTCGGCACGCGCTCATTGATGCGCGCCTCGTCGGCTACGCCATAGATGGTCGCGCCGCAGTCCTTGAGCACTGCGAGCATCTCGCGTGCCAGCACCAGTTCATAGTCGCGGATGGCGCCCATGCCGGCAACGATGTTGTCGCGCCGCGACCGGTTGTTGGAGGGTGCCAGATTGCGGCCGATCAGTTCGAGATACTGTACGGCGGCATTCATGCCGGAGACGTTCTCGTAGATGAACGTGCCGGCCTCGACCTTGTAGGGCGGCTCGTCGGGGATGAAATCCTCGCGGAAGGTCGGCAGTCGCTTCAGCGTTTCGAAGCGGCCCCACAGGAAACCCATATGCGGCGAGAAATTCTTGTAGCCAGAGCAGACGAGGTAGTCGCAGTCCCAGGCCTGCACGTCGATCAACCCGTGCGGCCCGTAATGTACGCAGTCGAGGAAGACTTCGGCGCCGGCGGCGTGCGCGATCCCAGCCACTGAAGCGACATCGACGATCGAGCCGATCGAATGCGCGGTCACCGTGCAGGCGACCAGACGCGTGCGGTCGCAGACCAGCGGACGCAGGTCGTCGACATGCAGATTGCCGTCCTCGCGCATGCGCCACCATTTGAATTTCGCACCGGCCGATTCCAGCGCCAGCCATGTGGCGATGTTGGCGTCGTGATCCATGTCGGTGATGATGATCTCGTCACGCTCCCCGAGCATCTGGCCGATGCCGAGGCTGACCAGGCGAATGAACGAGGTGGCATTCATGCCGAAGCAGATTTCAGCCGGGTTGTAGGCATTGATCAGCAGCGCCACGCTCTCGCGTGCGTCCGCGACCGACTGGTCGACGGTCACGCTGCGGCCATAGCGGCCGCCGCGCTGCACGTTGTGCGAAACCAGATGGTTGGTCACAGCGTCGAGCACGCTCTGCGGGATCTGGGCGCCTGCCGCGTTGTCCATGAAGACGAAGTCGCCGGCCCGCTGCAAGGCTGGAAACATGGCGCGGATGGTGTCGACGGGGAACGTCATGGCGTTGGCATTGTCGGTCTGGTGCTTGTTCACGCGTAGCTCCTGCGAAGGACTTGGGCGGGGTGGAATCAGCTGGCGAGGTCAGCGGGTCTTTCCGGTCTTGAAGCGGTCCTCAAGCAGGCTGACGAGGCGGACCATCGGCCAGAGGAAGATGAGATAGACAAGAGCCGCGCCGATCAGCGGCGAAGGGTTGGCATAGAGCGACTGCGCATTGGTCGCTTCCTTGAGCAGTTCAGGCAGTGCCACGGTGGAGGCGAGCGAGGTGTCCTTGAACATCGAGACGCAGTTGCTGGTCATTGGCGGGATGACGACGCGGATAGCTTGCGGCAGCACCACCTTGCGCAGGGTCAGCAGGAACGGCAGGCCAAGCGCCTGCGCCGCCTCGAACTGGCCATGCGGAATGCTTTCGATGCCGGAGCGGAACACCTCGGCCGAATAGGCCGACATGATGATGGCGAACGCCGTCACCGCCGAGGCCCAGGACGATAGGCGAATGCCGAGGAACGGCAGCGCATAGTAGATCAGGATCAGCACGACCAGCACCGGCAGGGCGCGGAAAATGTCGGTGTAGCCGACCGCAAGCCACCGCAGCGGCTTCGGCGCATAGAGCCGCAGCAGGCTGATCAAAAGGCCGATAGGGATGCCGATGCCGATGCTCAAGATGCCGAGCAGCAGCGTGTTCAGGAAGCCGCGCAGCAGCGCCGGCAGGCTGGACATGATGACATCGGGGTTGAAGAAGGTGTCGAGCAGCGACATGGGAGCGTTCCCGAACCCCAGAGCAAAGAATGCTCACGTTAAAATCAATCGACCTCACCGAAGGCGAGGCGGTCTGCGGCGGGAGCCGGCACCAGAGCGTGAAATGAATCGTGCCGGCCTGGACAGCCGGCACGATTTCAATGCATTGCCGCTCAGGCCTTCGGCAGCGGCATTTCCTTCACGGTCGAAGAGTCGGCGGGCGCGTCGCTGCCGAACCACTTCTTGTGGATCGCGGCCAGGGTGCCGTCCTTCTTCATCGCGGTCAGCGCGTCGTTCAGCTTGCCGAGCAGCGGATGGTCCTTGGTCATCATCAGGCCGTACTGCTCGCCGGTCTTGATGCGCTCCTTGACGGTCAGATCCTTCATCTTGGTGAAGGAATACTGCATGCCCGGAATGTCGCTGACGGCGGCATCGACGCGACCGGCGCTGAGGTCGAGCAGCAGGTTCTGCTGCGTGTCGTAACCCTTCACGTCGCTGAAGCCGTCGGCTTCCTGATGCGCCTTGACCCATGTCTCTCCGGTCGAGCCGGACAGCACACCGACGATCTTGCCCTTGAGGTCGGCTTCGGCCTTGATCGGGCTGTCGGTCTTGGTGGCGATGCCCATGTCGGAATCATAATAGGGCTGGGTGAACGACTGCGACTTCAGCCGCTCCGCCGTAATGGTGATCGAGGAGATGGCGACGTCGATGCGCTTCGACGTGGTGGCGGCGAACAGCGCCTGGAAGCCGAGATCGGCGATGTCGGTGGTCGTGCCGATGCGCTTGGCGGCTTCATTGACGATATCGACTTCGAAGCCTTCGAAAGTGCCGCTCTCGTTCTTGTATTCGAAGGGCGGATTGGTCGGATAGGCGCCGACATTGAGTACGTCAGCGGCATAGGCGGTGGCAGGGCCGGCGGCGATGCCGATGGCGGCGGCGAGAAGAAGCAATTTGCGACGAGTGAAGCTCATTTGTGTTCCCTCTGTTGTTGATCGGGCGGGTTGCTCCCGCACGGTTTTTTGCCGCCCCGCTTCAGGCGGGGCGTCAATTCATGGCAGCGACCATGCGGTCGAGCGCGGTCGCTATCCGGTCACGCTCACGGCAGACGCGCATCCGCAGAAAGGCCGTGGCGATGTTCTCGATGTGCAGGTCGCGGATCTGGGTGCGCAAACCGTCGAAGGCATAGCGCGCGCTGGACGATGACTGGGGCACTATGAACGACAAGGACTGAAACCCCCTCCCACCACGATGGACTGGCAAGCAAGCCCTCCGGCACGGCAATAGCCATCGATTTTGGAATGCTTATCCAAAGTGCCGCGGTTTTCAAGGCGAAAGTTTTAAGCTTAAAAAGTTTGACCGGACTGTTGCCCGGTCGATACGCCCCTGGCCGTGCTCGTGTCGCGCCAGTTCGGCTCGCGTCGTTGAAAGAACCTTCGGACGCACCAGCCTCGCCATCGCGAGGCGAAGCTATTTCATGCTTGAAATATTTTTGCGGAGCCGTAGCGTGCGATCTTCGGCGGGAGGTCGCGACATGCACAAGCCACACCCATTGCACGGCCCGAACAGGCTGAAGCTCGGCGTCTTTTCGACCAATGCGGATGGCGGGCTTGCCATAACCGACGTGCCGGAACGCTGGACGGCGAGCTGGCAGGACAATCTGACCGCGGCGCAGATCGCCGACCGTGCCGGCCTGGAATTCATGCTGCCGATCGCGCGCTGGCGCGGTTTTGGCGGTCGCAACAAGGTGCGGGAATGGTCGTTCGAGACTTTCACCTGGGCGGCGGCGCTTGCCATGGCCACCGAACAGATCGGGCTGTTCATGACCGTGCATGTGCCGCTCGTGCATCCGCTCTACGCCGCCAAGGCGTTGGCGACGGTCGACCACATCAGCCAGGGCCGCGCAGGCTTGAACATCGTCTGTGGCTGGAACCCGAAGGAATTCGGCATGTTCGGCACGCCGCTGGTCGAGAAGGGTTATGACCAGGCGGCCGAATGGATCCAGATCCTCGAAAAGCTTTACGCCTCGGCCGAGCCGCTCGATTATGAGGGCACCTACTATCGCCTCAAGGAAGCCGTCAGCCGGCCAGCCAGCCTGCAGCTTCCACGACCCGTGACCATGAACGCAGCTTTCGGCGGGCCCGGGCGGGATTTCGCCGCCGCCAGATGCGATTATCTGTTCACGACCTTTTCCGAGATGAGCGATGCCGGCAAGCATGTCGCCGATATTAGCGAACGGGCGGACAAGGCAGGCCGCGATGTCGGCGTCTATACCGTGGCGCATGTCGTCTGCCGCGCGACGATGGAAGAGGCGTGGGCCTATTATAACAGCTATGCGGTTGATATGGCCGATCACGACGCGGTCGACGCCCACATGGCCGGCAAGAAGGAATTCTCGCAATCGCATGACCCGCATGCCTATGACCGCTACCGGCAGCGTTTCGCGGGCGGCGCGGGCACTTACCCGCTGATAGGTACCCCTGAAACGATCGCCGCCGACATGGTCGCCATTGCCGGCCACGGCTATCAGGGCATCGCGCTGTCCTTCGTCAATTACACGCAGGAGCTGCCCTATTTCTGCGATCACGTGCTGCCGATTTTAAAGCGGGCGGGCTATCGGGGGTAACGGTCCCGCCGTGACAGCCCGGCGAGAACAGGCGCTGGCGAGACTGGAGCTGCGGAATGAGATTTAGTCATCATTTCATTTGAGGCATTGCGACAATATCGTAGACGGACTGGAAAGCAGAAGTTAATACCTGCGGAAGAAGCTCTTGGCTGATTGGGAGTGGGTTGAGGCCGAGAAATGTTTCTTGCATCGCTAGACCGGTGGCATCCTATCCGGCTTTGTTTCTACGGATTTCTGGCTGCCACGGGCCTCGGGGCGCTCTACTGCATGGCTCCCTGTGGCGTTGATCCTCACCTTCGGATTTTCAAAGGTCTCTTGGCGATGTATGCAGCGTTTCTCTGCGCCATCGCCATATTCATCCAGAGCCTACGAAAGCAAGACGGCGCTATCTACAGCCAGTTGATTTCTCGGTTCCTGCGAATTCGTGGCTTCGATGGACAGAAAGCATTATCCTACGAAAGATCCTGGTTTGCGACGACCGTCTGTTTCGTCGGATTGTCTTTGGCAATCCCCCTGTATGCCCTGTCCAAGACTTTGTTGAGTTGGTCCGAGCTCGGCTGGCGCGATGTAGTGGGCTCCACATCTGGCATGCTGGTTGGGCTTTTCTTCCTGTGCGACTTTCATTTCCTGCTACAGAGGCGGCTAGCCAATAGTTGAACGCCTTGCGCGAGCCACATCTTCGTCCGCAATGGGCCGGACGCTGCCCTCTGCATTTGACCGAGGAATGCAGCGGAGCAGAATTTCCGCACCGCAGCAGCGCGTTGAAGTCGCGGCATGGATCCTGGGGTCTGCGCTGCGTCGCTTCGCTCCTTGCTCCGCCCCAGGATGACGAAGCGATGGGTGTTTAGCGCTAATTGCCAAAGCATGCGGTTCATTTCGGAATGGTCGTAATTTACTCCGGAATGACGGCGGTCGCCTGGATTTCCACCTTGGCGCGATCTTCGACCAGCGCCATCACCTGCATGGCAGCCATCGCCGGAAAGTGCCGGCCGATCACCTCGCGATAGGCCTCGCCGATGCCCCTGAGATTGGCGAGGTATTCGGCCTTGTCGGTGAAATACCAGGTCATCGAGGTGATGTGCTGCGGCGCCGCACCGGCCTCCGCCAGCACGGCGACGATGTTCTCGAGCGTCTGCCGAACCTGGCCGACGAAGTCGTCGGTCTCGAACTGGCATTGGCCGTTCCAGCCGACCTGTCCGCCAACGAAGATGAGCTGCCCGCGTGCCGCGACGCCGTTGGCGTAGCCGACAGGTTTTGCCCAGCCTTCCGGCTGCAGAATCGTGTGCATTCAAAACCTCCCGGTATTCCAAAAACCAATTTTCAAAATCGAATGCCCGTCAAATCTCTGCCGTCAGGCCGCGCCCATCACTTGTCGCGCAATCACCACTTTCTGCACGTCGGAGGCGCCCTCATAGATGCGCAGCGCGCGGATCTCGCGATACAGGCTTTCGACGATATGGCCTTTGCGGACACCGTCGCCGCCATGCAGCTGCACGGCCTTGTCGATCACCTCTTGCGCCTTGTCGGTGGCGAACAGCTTGGCCATCGCCGCCTCGCGCGTCACGCGGGGCGCACCCATGTCCTTGGTCCAGGCGGCGCGGTAGACCAGCAGGGCGGCAGCATCGACGTCGAGCGCCATGTCGGCGATATGGCCCTGCACCATTTGCAGTTCGGCCATCGGCGCGCCGAACAGTTTGCGCTCGGCGACCCTTTTGATGCTCTCGTCCAGCGCACGGCGGGCAAAGCCGAGGGCTGCCGCACCGACAGTCGAGCGGAACACGTCGAGCACCGACATGGCGATGCGGAACCCGTCGCCCGGTTTGCCGATCAGCGCCGAGGCGGGAAGGCGGACTTGATCGAACGACAGCCGCGCCAGCGGATGCGGCGCCATCACTTCCAGCCGTTCGGCGATTCCAAGTCCCTTGGCGTCGCCAGGCACGAGGAAGGCGGAGAGCCCCTTGGCGCCCGGCGCCTCGCCGGTACGGGCAAAGACGACATAGAGATCGGCGATGCCGCCATTGGAGATCCAGGTCTTTTCGCCGGACAGCACATAACTGTCGCCGTCGCGGGTCGCCGTCATTTCGGTGTTGGCAACATCCGATCCCGAGCGCGGCTCCGACAGGGCGAAGGCGGAAATCGCCTTGCCGGCACGTGTCTTCGAAAGCGATCGCTGCTGTTGCGGCGTGCCGAACAGGCTGAGCGCGCCGGTACCGAGCCCTTGCATGGCGAAGGCAAAGTCGGCGAGCCCGTCATGGCGGGCGAGCGTCTCGCGCGTAATGCACAGGGTGCGCACGTCGAGTGGTCTCGGATTGTCGGTGTCGATTGCCGTCGGCTTCAGCCAGCCGTCCCGGCCGAGGTTCGCCACCAGCTCGCGGCAGGCGGCATCGACGTCATGGTGATCGACGGGCAGGTTTTTCGCGCACCACGCCTCCAGTTGGTCGGCCAGCGCGCGATGGTGGTCTTCGAAGAACGGCCAGGAGAGGAAAGACCGGTCAGGCATGTTTGCCTCCGCAGTGCTTGGAGCCTTGCGCTCTACGGCGCCCCCCTCTGTCCTGCCGGACATCTCCCCCTCTAGGGGGGAGATCGGCTGTCATCGCCGCTTCCGCCAATCGCCAGCGCTGCAAGATGGGAGCCGGCGCCAAAGCTGCCAATCTCCCCCCTTGAGGGGGAGATGTCCGGCAGGACAGAGGGGGGCGCTGTCCTGCTAACGTCTCCACGAAAAGCACCATACTCAATCCCCTTCGAACACCGGCTTTTCCTTAGCCACGAAAGCCCTGTAGGCGCGCTCGAAGTCGCGGGTCTGCATGCAGATCGCTTGCGCCTGAGCTTCCGCTTCGATCGCCTGGTCGAGGCCCATCGACCATTCCTGGTTGAGCTGCGTCTTGGTGATGCCGTGGGCGAAGGTAGGGCCGGAGACGATGCGCGCCGCCATGTCGAGCGCGTCGGCCTCCAGCGATGCGGCATCGACCAGCCGGTTGTAAAACCCCCAGCGCTCGCCTTCATCAGCGGTCATGGTGCGGCCGGTGTAGAGCAGTTCGGCGGCGCGGCCCTGGCCGATGATGCGCGGCAGGATCGCGCAAGCGCCCATGTCGCAGCCGGCAAGTCCGACGCGGGTGAACAGGAACGCGGTCTTGGCTTCCGGCGTGGCGATGCGGATATCGGAACTCATCGCGATGATGGCGCCGGCGCCGACCGCGACACCATCGACCGCCGCAATGATCGGCTTGCCGCAATTCAGCATCGCCTTGACGAAATCGCCGGTCATGCGGGTGAAGGCGAGAAGCTGCTTCATGTCCATCTTGACCAGCGGGCCGATGATGTCGTGGACATCGCCGCCGGAGCAGAAATTGCCGCCATTGGACAGGAACACCACGGCGTCGACGTCGTCGGCATAGACGAGGTCGCGGAACGTGTCGCGCAGCTCGGCATAGCTGTCGAAGGTCAGCGGGTTCTTGCGCTCCGGCCGATCGAGCCGGACCTTGGCGATCCTGCCCTCGACCTCCCACAGGAAATGCTTTGGCTTGCGCCCGGCCATCTCGGTCATTCGCGTCCCTCCCAGTTGCTGCGGAACGAGGTCAGCATGCCGGTCAGCCGGCGCGCGTCGTCCTCGCTGACCTTGCCCAGCAGTTCGCCGATCCAGCCTTCATGCGCCGCGGCGATAGTGGCAAAGGCCTGCGTGCCTTCGTCGGTCAGCCTCACCATCGAGGTGCGGCGGTCGCCATTGCGCCTCGCACGCGCCACTAGTCCTTCCGAAACCAGCCGGTCGACGATCCCGGTGACATTGCCGTTGGACACCAGCAGGAAGCGCGACAGGTCGCTCATCAGCATGCCTTCCGGCACCCGATAAAGGGCTGCCATCACGTCGAAGCGCGGCAGCGTCGTGTTGAACTCCTTCTTCAGCCGCTCGCGCAGCTCGGCCTCGATCGTGCGCGAGGCACGCAGCAGCCTGATCCACAGACGCAAGCGGTCCTTGCCGGGTCCCGATGGCGCGGGCAGGGGGCCGGCTACCATGTTTCGCCTCCTGAGATGGAAATCGCCTGTCCGGTGATCGATTGGGCGGCGTCGCCACACAGCCACAGCACGGCGGCGGCGACCTCTTGCGGCTGGATGAAGCGGCCTTGCGGATTGGTCGAGGCTAGGCCCGACCGCGCCTGTTCGACCGAACGGCCGGTCTTATCGATGATGCGCTGGATGGATTCCTCCAGCATTTCGGTCTCGACAAAGCCGGGGCACACGGCATTGACGGTGACACCGGACTTCGCCGTCTCGGCAGCCAGCGCCCGCATCAGGCCTATGACGCCATGCTTGGCGGCGACGTAGGGCGCGACATAGGCATAGCCTTTCAGCCCTGCCGTCGAGGCGATGAAGACGATCCGTCCGGCCTTGCGCGCGGCCATCCCGGCCAGCGCCGGCTTCACCGTCAGGAAGGCGCCGGTCAGATTGACGTCGAGTGTCCGCTGCCAGTCGTCGAGTGTGGTCTTGTGCGCCGGCGTGCTGCCGGCCATGCCGGCATTGGCGACGACGATGTCGAACGGCCCGCGTGCGCCTTGCGCCCTCTCGTAAAGCGAGGCCATCGCCGCCTCATTGGTCACATCGCCGGCGATACCGAAGATGCGGCCGTTCTCGCTGGCGACTTTGGCGAGCTCCGCTTCGCGGCGGCCGCAGATGGTGACGTCGATGCCGGCACCCGCCAGCGCCAGCGCGATGGCCCGGCCAACACCGGAGCCGCCGCCGGTGACCAGCGCATGCTTACCGGCGATCATGCGCCAATCCTCGAAACTTGGCTCCAAGTACCCCCACCCCTAACCCTCCCCACAAGGGGGAGGGAGAAGGCAGCGGCAGCACCTATTGATCGCAAACCTAAGCGGTTTCCGCTGGGTCGAACGCAACATGGTCCCCCTCCCCCTTGGGGGGAGGGGCTAGGGTTGGGGGTGAAGCGCTGACGTAGCAAGCGAAAAGCACTCATACTTTCAGCCCCGCCGCTGCGTCGCGCTCGGCCAGCCGGTAGATCTGGTCGCGTCCCGGCAGATAGGGATCCGGCCATTTGACGCCGCGGTCGCCGAGCGTGACCGCGGCATGCAGCGTCCAGTAGGGATCGGCGAGATGCGGCCGTGCCAGCGCCACCAGGTCGGCGCGGCCGGCCATCAGGATCGAGTTGACATGGTCCGGCTCGTAAATGTTGCCGACCGCCATCGTCGCCATGCCGACCTCGTTGCGGATGCGGTCGGAAAACGGCGTCTGGAACATGCGGCCATAGACAGGCTTTGCCAGTGCCGATGTCTGGCCGGCCGAGACGTCGCAGATGTCGATGCCGGCCTCACGCAGCAGCCGCGCGATCTCGACCGCGTCGGCCGGCGTTACGCCTTCGATGCCGACCCAGTCATTGGCCGAAATGCGCATCGAGATCGGCTTCTCCGCCGGCCAGGCGGCACGCACCGCACGGAAGATTTCCAGGGGATAGCGCATGCGGTTTTCCAGCGAACCGCCATAGGCATCCGTGCGCCTATTGGTGACCGGCGTGATGAAAGACGACAAGAGATAACCGTGCGCGGCGTGGATCTCGAGCATGTCGAAGCCGCAACGGTCGGCCATTTCGGCGGAGGCCACGAATTCGTCGCGCACTTTGTCCATGTCGGCGCGGTCCATCGCCTTCGGCACTTGGTTCTGCGGAGACCACGCCACGGCCGATGCCGCCATGACAGGCCAGTTGCCCGAGGTCAGCGGCACGTCGGTGCCCTCCCAGCCAAGCCGGGTCGAACCCTTGGCGCCGGAATGGCCGATCTGGGCGCAGATCTTGGCTTCGGTCTCAACGTGGACGAAATCGACCAGCCGCTTCCACGCCACCTCATGTTCGGGCGCATAGAAGCCGGGGCAGCCGGGCGTGATGCGGCCTTCAGGACTGACGCAGGTCATCTCGATGTAGATGAGGCCGGCGCCGCCCTTGGCCCGTTCGGCATAATGGGTGAAATGCCAATCGGTCGGGCAGCCGTCGACAGCCTTGTATTGCGCCATCGGCGAAACGACGATGCGGTTCATGAGCCTCATGTCGCGCAGCTTGAACGGCGCGAACATCGGCGCGCGGCGCATGCCGCCGGCGCCCGCCTGGCGCTGGAACCACTCCTCCGCGCCGCCTAGCCATTCCGCATCGCGCAGCCGCAAATTCTCGTGGCTGATGCGCTGCGAACGGGTCAGCAGCGAATAGTTGAACTGCACCGGATCTAGGCCGAGATAGCGCTCGACCTCCTCGAACCATTCGAGCGAATTGCGCGCGGCCGATTGCAGCTTCAGCACCTCGGTGCGGCGGGCATCCTCATATCTGCGGAACGCAGCATCGAGGTCCGGCTCGGACTCGACATACTCGGCCAGCGCTGCCGCGCTTTCCAATGCGAGTTTAGTGCCCGAGCCGATCGAGAAATGCGCCGATGCCGCCGCATCGCCCATAAGCGCAAGGTTCTTGTAGGACCAGCGCTCGCACAGCACGCGCGGGAAATTGATCCAGGCCGAGCCCCTGATATGGTTGGCATTGGTCATCAGCGCGTGGCCACCTAGATGCTTGGCGAAGATGCGCTCGCAAACGGCGATCGATTCCTGCTGCGACATCATACCGAAGCCGAAGGCAGCCCAGGTCTGTTCGCTGCACTCGACGATGAACGTCGCGGTATCGCTGTCGAACTGGTAGGCATGCGCCCACACCCAACCATGTTCGGTTTTTTCGAAGATGAAGGTGAAGGCATCGTCGAATTTCTGGTTGGTGCCGAGCCAGACGAATTTGCATTTGCGAGTGTCGATGTCGGGCTTGAAGATGTCGACGAAAGTGTTGCGCGCCCTGGAGTTCAACCCATCGGCGGCGACGACCAGATCATGCGTTTCCATGTAGGGTCGGGGATCGGCAATTTCGGTCTCGAACAGGAGCTTGACGCCGAGTTCTCGGGCGCGTCGCTGCAACAGGATGAGCAGCCGCTTGCGGCCAATGCCGCAAAAGCCATGCCCGGTCGAAACCGTGCGCACGCCGTCATGGATGACGGCGATATCGTCCCAGTAAGCAAAGTGCTTCTTGATCCAGACGGCGCTGACCGGATCGTTTTTCGATAGATTGTCGAGCGTCTCGGCCGACAGCACGACGCCCCAGCCGAACGTGTCGTCAGCGCGGTTGCGCTCGAACACCGTCACATCGTGCGCGGCGTCCCTGAGCTTCATCGAGATGGCAAAGTAGAGGCCGGCTGGTCCACCGCCGAGAACCGCAACCTTCATGTCTGCGATCTCCTCTTCGCTTGCTGGTTTAGTATCGCGCCGGCGGCAAATTATTTCAAGCTTAAAGTTTCATATCAAAACGAATTCCAGCCGTCTGGATGTAGAAGATGGTCTGGCCGGCGGTCGCATGTCCGAGGCTCGCTTTTCGGCGTGCGTGTGCATTCATGTCGGGGCCTTGGCGGCGGCAGGGATGTCCAGCCAACCCGGGTCGATTTCCGGCAGCGGAATGGCTGCGATGAGATCGCGCGTGTAGGCCTGCCGAGGATTGTCGAACAAGGCGTCGGTGGCACTGGCTTCGACGATCACGCCTTCGCGCATGACGATCACTTGCCGGCACAGCCGCCGAATGACAGACAAATCGTGGCTGATGAAGGCGACGGTCAGGCCCATCTCGGCCGCAAGCTTCTCCAGCAGGGTCAGGATCTGCGCCTGCGTCGACACGTCGAGGCCGGAGACGATCTCGTCGGCCAGCACGAATTTCGGCGACAGCGCCAGGGCGCGGGCAATGCCGACACGCTGGCGCTGGCCGCCCGACAGTTCGTGGCGGTAGCGGCTGGCAAAGCTTTGCGGCAGGCCGACGCGCTGCAACGCCTCGGCGATGCGCGCCTTCAGATTGTCGCCGAGGCCGTTCTGCTTCAGCGGTGCTGCGATGATGCTGGCGATCGTGCGGCGCGGGTTGAGCGACGACATCGGATCCTGGAAGATCATCTGCAGGTCACGGCGCAGCGGCCTGAGTTCCGCCTCAGGCAGATGGGTGATGTCGCGGCCCTCGAAACTGATGCTGCCGGCGCTCGGTTCCAGGAGGCGCACCAGGGCGCGGCCGAGCGTCGATTTCCCCGACCCGGATTCGCCGACGATCCCAGTCACCGACCCCTTGGGCAGGTCGAAATCCAGCCTTTTCAGGATCTCGGCCAGCGGCGCGCGGCCAAACAGCGGCTTGCGCGTCATGTCGGGTAGGACCACCTTCAGCCCACGTACGGAAAACAGCGGCTCAGCCATGCGGGCGCCTCCAGGCCTGGTCGGCGGCCGCAATCTCGGCGGCAAGCCCGGCCAGCACCGCCTCGTCCACGGGCTTCAGCGAAGCGTATGGGTCGGTGTAGCGCGGCGTGGCCGCCATCAGCGCCCGTGTGTAGGGGTGCTGCGGCGCGGCGAAGAGAGCAGCCGTCTCGGCCTCTTCGACCACCTTGCCGGCATAGAGCACCGACACCTTCTGGCTGATCTTGGCGACGACGCCGAGATCGTGGGTGACGAACAGGATTGCCGTGCCATGCTCGCGCTGCAATTGCGCGATCAGCCGCAGGATCTGCTTCTGCACGGTGACGTCGAGCGCCGTCGTCGGCTCGTCGGCGACGATCAGCCTTGGTTCGGCGGCGAAGGCCGCGGCGATCAGCACGCGCTGGCGCATGCCGCCGGAAAGCTCGTGCGGATAGCTTTTCAGCACACGGTCGGGGTCGCGGATCTGCACCTCGTCCAGCAACTGGCGAATGCGCCGATCAGCCTTATCGCCACCCCAGCCGAGGATGCGCACCAGCCGGTCCGTCATCTGCGAACCGATGCGACGTGACGGGTTGAGCGCGGTCAGCGGATCTTGGGGGATCAGCGCCGTGCGGGCACCGATCAGCGTGCGCCGTGCCTTGGGCTGAAGCCGGCCGAGGTCCTCGCCCTCAAGCAGCATATCGCCTTCGACGATGCGCACGCTCGGCGGCAGCACGCCTAGCACTGCCTTGCCGATCATCGTCTTGCCGGCACCGCTCTCGCCGACCAGCGCGCGGACTTCGCCGGGCTGCACGGCAAGCGACACCGAGCGCAGCACGCGCTGGCCGTTGGGCAGCACGGCGCTTAGATTCCTGATTTCGAGACAGGCGCTCATCGCAGCACCGGGTCGAAGCGCGTCTTCAGCGCCTCGCCGAACTGGCTGAACGACAGCACGGTCAGGATCAGCGTGATCAGCGGGAACACCAGCACCCACCAGGCCTGGTGGATCGACAACCGGCCCTCGGCGATGATGCCGCCCCAGGTCGGATCGTCGGTCGAGATCGACAGATTGACGAAGGACAGGATCGCCTCGACGATGACGGCGATGCCCATTTCCAGCGACAGCAGCGCCACGATCGACGGCACCACATTGGGCAGCACTTCGCGCAGCATGATGCCGATGCGGCCATGGCCGGCGATACGGGCATTCTCGACATAATCCATGCGCGACTGGCCCATCGTCTCGGCGCGGATCACCCGGCAAAAGCGCGTCCAGTCGATGATGGCGATGGCGAGGATGACGGAGCTCAAGCCGGTGCCGAGCACGGCCACCAGAAGGATGGCAAACAGCACCGGCGGAAACGCCATCCAGACGTCGACGATGCGCGAGATGACGAGGTCGGCCCAGCCGCCGAAATAGCCGGCGACCAGACCGAGCATCGAGCCGACCAGACACGCGGCGATGGCGGCGGCGAAGGCGACGATGAAAGCGATGCGGCCTCCGAAGATCAGCCTGGACAACAGATCGCGGCCGAGGCTGTCGGTGCCCAGCCAATAGCCGGGTTCCGCACCGCTGATCCAGAACGGCGGCAGCCGTTCCAGCATCAAATCCTGCGCCAGCGGATCTTGCGGCGCCACCAGCGGCGCGAAAATCGCCGCCAGCAGCGCCAGCAGCAGCCAGCCGCCGGCAAGCCACAAGCGCGGCGACACACCACGCCTTCGAGCACGGCCCTCATCCATGGCGCAGCCTCGGGTTGAGCAGGGCGTACATCATGTCGACGGCAAGGTTGATCAGCACGAACAGCAACGCGAAGACCAGCACGATGCCCTGGATCAGCGGCAGGTCGCGGTTGATGACCGCATCGATCGCCATGTTGCCGAGGCCTTCATAGGAGAACAGCCGCTCGACGATGACCGTGCCGCCGATGAGGAAAGTGAACTGCACGCCGACCAGCGTCAGCGTCGGCAAAGCGGCGTTCTTCAGCGCCTCGCGCAGGATGACCTGCGTTTCCGAAAACCCTTTCACCCGCGCCAGCACGACATAGTCGAGGTCGAGCACTTCCTTCAGCGACTGTTTCAACAGCTGCGAGATGATTGCGGCGAGCGGCAGCGCCAAAGCCACGGCCGGCATGAGCATGTGCTTCAGGAGATCCCAGGTGAGGTCGAAGCGCAGCCGCAGGATACTCTCGAACAGATAGAACTGGGTGACGAAGGGCAGGTCGAGCTGCGGCGACACCCGGCCGGAAATGTCGAAGATCGGCACCAGCACGCCGAACAGCAGGATCAGCACCAGGCCCCACAGGAAGTCAGGAATGGAGAGCGCCGCGCCGCTGGCGATGTCGATGCCGGCTTCCACCGCGGTGCCGCGCTCGCGTGCGCCGAGGATCGCCGTCGTGCCGCCGAGTGCCACCGCCATAAGGAGCGCAACGATGGCGAGCTCCAGCGTCGCCGGCAGCCGGTTGAAGACGAGGCCGAGCACGTCTTGCCGCAGCGAAATCGAAGTGCCGAAGTCGCCCCTGACGACGCCGGACAGCCAGATGAAGAACTGCTGCACGATGGTCTTGTCGAGGCCGTAGAGCGCGCGCAGCCGGGCAATGTCTGCATCTGTCGCGCCGGGCGGCACCATCATGGCGATCGGATCGCCGGGCGCTACGCGGATCACGATGAAGACGACGACGGCCACGCCGAACAGCGTGATCAGCATCGTCAGGAGACGGATCAGGAATCTTTGCAGGAGCATTCTGGCATAGGCCTAATGCGTTTCAGTGACTGATGAACGAACAGCCCCCTCATCCGGCCGCTTCGCGGCCACCTTCTCCCCGAGGGGAGAAGAGGTCGCAGATGGCTGAGCCAGTCTCTTCTCCCCAGCGGGGAGAAGGTGGCCCGAAGGGCCGGATGAGGGGGCCTGCGCAGTTGGAAAAGACACGCCGTATCGCGGCAGCGTCTCTTCGCCGATATCAGGCCGGGGTCATCAAGGCCGGCAGCAGCGCGCCGGACACATGCTGGACCACGTTGACGCCCTTGGCATGCACGATCGGCTGCGCATACTGCATCAGCGGCAGCACATAGGCCTGCTCAGCGATGTATTTGTCGACTGCCTTCCAGCCGGCGATGCGCTTGGCCTCGTCCTTCTCGCCCCACAGCGGGTTGATCATGTCGATCAGGTCCTGGCTGTCCCATACCGAATGCGGGCTCGGGCCATACATGGCAAAGCCGGTCGAGGTGGTTGGATCGCCGATGGCGTTGCCCCAATTGTAGAAGGCGGCCGGTGCCAGCTTGTCTGCGGCGCGCAACTCGTAGTGCTTGGCGATCTCGTAGACCTCGATCGACGCCTCGATGCCGACCTTGCGCCACATGCCGACGATCGCCTGGATCATCTCATAGTCCTTGGGCTTGAAGCCCTTGGTCGTCTGGATGGTGAACTTGACCGGCTTTTCCGGTGAATAGCCGGAGGCGGCGAGCAGCTCCTTGGCCTTCGCCGGATTGTGCTCGACCTTGATCGACGCATCGTAGGCCGTGTATTCCGGCGTCTCCAGCGTGTCGATCGGCTGGCCGTAGCCGCGCAGCAGGCGGTCGACCAACAGCTTCTTGTCGATCGACATGACGGCCGCCTGGCGCACGTTCTTGTCCAGCATCGCATCGATGTCGTTGAAGAAGATCATGCCGATGTCGGAGACGTTTTTGCACGAGCCGGCCAGCCCGTCCTTGGCGATCAGGCGGTCATATTCCTCGTAGGGAATTTCAAGCGTCACCTGCGAGGAACCGGACTCGATCTCGGCGACGCGGCTCGCCGCGTCAGTGACGAACTTGATCGTCACATTCTCGAAGGCCGGCTTGCCGCCCCAATAGTTCGGGTTGGCCTTCAGCCGCAGGAAGGCGTTGCGCTCGAATTTTTCGACCATGTAGGGGCCGGTGCCGATCGGCGCCTTCTCGAAACCTTCGGCGCCCACCTTCTCGTAATAGGCCTTCGGCATGATGTAGCCGGTCAGGAACGACATCCATTTGAAATATACAGGGTCGAACTGCACCACGTCGCCGGTGATCTTGTTGCCGTCGATCTTGAAATTGTTGACGTTCTTCCACACGAACTGGATCGGGTTGCCGGTCTTTTCGTCGCCCGCGCGCTGCAGTGACCAGACGACATCCTCGGGCGTGAAGGGCGAGCCGTCATGCCATTTCACGCCTTCTCGCACCGTCATCATGATCTTGGTGCGGTCGTCGTTCCAGCCCCATTCGGTGAGCAGTCCCGGCGCGAAGGACAGGTCTGGCTTCTGCGGGATGAATTGGTCGAACACCGACTGGTAGAGCCCCTGGATCGTCGGGTTGACGGCCGAGGGGCCGGTGGTCGGATCCCAGGATGGCAGGTTGACGTTATAGGCGATGGTCAGTTCACCGGCCGCCTTGGCGATCTGCGGCAGGCCGACGGCGGCGACCCCGAGTGCCGCGGCACTGTATCCCAGCAATTCGCGTCTGTTGATTGTCATGGTCGTTCCCCTTGTTGGTTTTCTGTTTTCGTCGCGCGGCAATGTCAGTTCATTGGTTCAGTCTTCGTGGGCAGCGGCGCCTTGCCTCTCGTGGCCTCTATCGATCGTCGCTCCTACCTCCCGCCAAGCTGTTGCGCGAGCATGTAGCCCGAGGCCGCACCGGTGCCGGCACCGGGCCATGTCGCGGCACCGGTGAGATGCAGATTGCCGATCGGCGTGTTCCAGCCGGCGTAACCGCGCGCTGGGCGAAACAGGAAATTCTGCGCCAGATGATGGCTGCCGCAAACCTGGTCGCCGCCGACGAGGTTCGGGTTTTCACGCTCGAGATCGATGGGCGAGAAGGCGGCGCGGCCGAGGATCTTGTTTCGCAAGCCAGGCGCGTAGGTCTCGATCATGTCGAGGACGCGCTCGGCGTAGACCTCCTTGACCTGGTCCCAATGCGCCGGCGTGATCTTGCCGGCCGCATCGCCTGTGATTTCGGCGGGCAGCATGCGCACCTGCACCCACAGCACATGTTTGCCCTCAGGCGCCCGCGACGGATCGATCGCGGTCGGCTGGCCGACAACCAGCACCGGCTCGTCCGGCAACATGCCCGCCATCGCCTGTTGATAGGTGCGCGACATGGCGTCGAGCGACGGTGACAGATGCACATAGGCGAATTGCCGAAGCTCGGGTCCGGCGCGCCAGTCCGGCAAATTGTCCAGCGCCAGATGGATCATCATTGTACCCGGCGCATGGCGGAATTTCTGCATCGCCGTGTCGAAACCAGTGTCGCCCGAACCATTGGGCAACAGCTTGCCAGTCAGCGCCTTCGGCGCGACGCCGGCGATCACAGCCTTGGTGGCGGTGTGAGTCTCACCGGAAGCGAGCCTCACACCGGTCGCCCTGCCGGCGGAAACCGTGATCTCGGCCACTTCGGCGCCAGTCACGATCTTGCCGCCGGCTGATGTGACGATGCCCGACAATGCCCGGATGATGGTGTCGGCGCCGCCCTTGCCCAGCACCATGCCAAAGCTCTGGTTGGCCATCGATTCCAGATAGGGGAACACGGCACCGCCGGCGATGTCGGGAGCAAAGTCGAGATGCATGCCCCAGGTGGCGAGCGTTGCCCTGATATGAGGCGATTCGAAGGTCGCCTCCAGCCAGGCGCGCGGTGAGGACAGCAGCAGGCGCCCGGTATCGAGCGCCCCGGACATGCCCTTCTTGCGCCACAGGTTCCACGCGGTACCCGCCAGCGCGCGGGCGCTCATCGGCGAGCCCAGCAGCCGGAACAGATGCTCGGCCTCCGACGGAAACGCGGCAACCAGTCTGCGCCATGTTGCGGCGTCAGTGGCGGAGAAGGCGGCCATGCGCGCGGTGGTCTTTTCCAGATCGTTGCTGACGCCGAACCAGCGACCGTCCGGAAAGGCACTGGCGAAACAATCGGCGACCGGGGCGAACTCGAGCCCCTGTACTTTCAATTCATTTGCATATTTCCGGTGAAAGGCCGAGCCGGCAAACAGGCTCAGGTTCATTGCGCCGAAGTCGTGGCGGAAGCCGGGAAGGGTGAATTCGCGGGTCTGGACGGCGCCGCCGATTGTTGCACTGCGCTCGAAAATCCCGGTTTTCCAGCCTTTGAGCGCCAGATGCGCGGCGCATGCCAGAGTGTTGTGGCCGGCCCCGACAAAGATGGCGTCAAATTCGCTCACGCCCCGGTCCCATTTCCTTTATGCTTAAAGATAATTGCAGATGCATATGTTTTCGTCTAGTAGGATATTAAGGGCCGAGACGAGCCTTGATCATCACATGAAAGAGGGAACAGAGACCATGGACACCCAAAAACTCCTCGGCGAAGTCGCCGGCCAGCTTCTTTCAGGCGCCATCAAGGTGGTCGACCTGACGGCGCCGCTCGGACCCGACACGCCGCTGATCAAGCTGCCGCCGGAACTCGCCGTCGACACACCCAAGATCGAGATCCACTCGATCTCCCGCTATGACAAGAAAGGCCCGTGGTGGGCCTGGAACTGGCTGAAGCTCGGCGAGCATTCGGGCACGCATTTCGATGCGCCGCAGCACTGGATTTCCGGCAAGGACTATGCCGACGGCGCCACCGACACCATCCCGGCGCAGAATTTCGTCGGCCCGGTCAATGTCATCGACTGTTCGAAGGAAGCCGCCGCCGACCCTGATTTCCTGCTCACCGTCGACCACATCAAGGCCTGGGAAGCCAGGCATGGCGCCATCAATGCCGGCGAATGGGTGGTGATGCGCACCGACTGGTACAAGCGCAACGGCTCGGAAGCCGAGTTCCTCAACGCCAACGAGACCGGCCCGCATACGCCTGGCCCGACAGCCGAAGCCATCCAGTTCCTGATCAGCAAGAACATCAAGGGCTGGGGCTCAGAGACGATCGGCACCGATGCCGGCAAGGCAGGGGGAATGGAGCCGCCATTCCCGGCGCACACGCTGATGCACAAGGCCAACCGTTACGGCCTCGCCAGCCTTTGCAACCTCGACCAGCTGCCGCCGAAGGGCGCCATCCTGATCGCCGCACCGCTCAAGATCGAACACGGCACCGGCAGCCCGATCCGCGCGCTGGCGCTGGTTTCGAAGCAATAGGTGAGATTGGGTCTTCGGGAGAAGATCATGTGTGTAGGCGAAACCGGGTTGGTGGTGTGGCAACCGTGCAGCGCTAGCGCTCTACGGCGCCCCCCTCTGTCCTGCCGGACATCTCCCCCTCAAGGGGGGAGATTGGCAGCTTCGGCACCCCGTTCGTTCCTGCAGCGTTACAGATTGGCGAAAGCAGTTGTGACAGCCGATCTCCCCCCAAGAGGGGGAGATGTCCGGCAGGACAGAGGGGGGCGCGAAGGAACGCGACCTCGTTCGATTGAATCGCATCTCCCGGAGATGGCGAGCAAGTGTCGATGAAGGCGCCCGATCACATCATCGTCGGCAGCGGCATCAACGCGCTGGTCTGCGCGGCGATGCTTGGCGGCAAGGGTGCCAAGGTGCTCGTGCTGGAGCGCAATGACCGCATTGGCGGCTGCATGCGCACAGAGGAGATCACTGCGCCCGGCTTCATCCATGACGTGATGGCGACGACCTTCGTGCTGTTCATCACCTCGCCGGCCTTTGCGGCACTCGGCGCCGATCTTGCCCGGCACGGGCTGGAATTCTGCCATACCGGCACGCCGACCGGCGTGCTGCGGCCGGACGGCAGCCATGCCGTGCTCACCACCGATCGCGCCGCCAATGTCGCCGCCCTCAATGCGATCTCGGCAGGCGACGGCGACCGGCACGCGGAGGATGTCGGCGGAATCGAGCGCAATGCGGGCCTGCTGTTCGGCCTGCTCGGTGGCAGCCTGTGGTCCTATCCGACCGCCAAGCTGCTGGCCGGTGATGCCTGGCGGCGTGGCCCACGCGGCCTTGCCGCCTTTCTCGGCGAGGCGCTTGTGCCGGCACGGAGCTGGCTGGAAAGCACCTACAAGTCCGAAATCATCCACGCACTGTGGGCACCTTGGGTGCTGCATGCCGGGCTTGGTCCCGAAGATGCGTTCTCCGGCCAGATCGCCAAGGTCATTGCCTTCGCGCTGGAAGCGGCCGGAGCGCCGATCGTCAAGGGTGGGGCGAAGAACCTGCTGTCGGCCTTCGAGGCGCTCATTACCGAACGCGGCGGCGTCATCTCCACAGAAGCGGACGTCGCCTCAATCATCGTGACCGGGGGCCGCGCCACCGGTGTGCGGCTGGCCTCGGGCGAAACCGTCCATGCCAAGAAGAGCGTCATCTGCTCGGTCACGCCGACGCAGCTTTACGGCCGGCTGCTCGGCGCGGATGCGCCCAAAGCCGATGTCGAGGCGACGCAGAAATACCGCTACGGCAAAGGCAATTTCCAGATCCACTACGCGCTGGACAGAGCGCCGGCATGGCGCGGCGAAGGCCTGGACAAGGTCGCCCTGCTGCACCTGACGCCGGGACTGGATGGCGTGTCGAAAGCCTGCAACGAAGCGGCGCGCGGCGTGCTGCCGGAGGTGCCGACCATCTGTGTCGGCCAGCCGCACGCGCTCGACCCGTCACGCTGCCCGGAGGGCAAGGCGATCCTGTGGCTGCAACTGCCCGAGGCGCCGCGTCACATCAAGGGCGACGCCGCCGGCGAGCTGCAGGCACCCGCCGACGGGCAGTGGACCGACGCGCTGCGAGAGGCCTATGCCGATCGCGCGGAAGCCATCCTCGCCCGCCATATCGAGGGCTTCAAGGCCAGTGTCATCGCGCGCCACGCCTATTCGCCTGTCGATCTCGAGGCGATGAACATCAATCTGGTCGGCGGCGACCCCTATGGCGGCTCCTCGACCATCGACCAGTCGTTCCTGTGGCGGCCGTTCAAGACCAGCCGCAACCATCAGACCGGCATCAAGAACCTCTACCATATCGGCGCCTCGACCCATCCGGGTGCGGGCCTTGGTGGCGGCTCCGGCTTTCTCCTGGCGGGGAGGCTGTGATGGAAGAGAAGGTTGCGCAAAAGCGCCAGCGCATCTCGACCCTTGGGCAGATCGGCCTGCAGCAATTCGCGCCCTATCTGATGAACCGCATCATGGGCCGCTACAATGCCACCCTGCGCGACAATTTCCGCAAGCAGGGGCTAACCATTCCGCAGGTCCGCACGCTCGCCGTGCTGTCGGTCACGGACGGCATCACTGTCAACGACCTCTCGGTCTATACCGTCATCGAGCAGTCGACCTTGAGCCGGACGCTCGACTCGCTGGAGGGCCAGGGCCTGGTGCGGCGCGAGCAGGGCGTCACCGACAGCCGCATCCGCCACGTGTTCCTGACAGATGAGGGCCGCGCCGAGTTCACCCGCGCCTGGCCGGCCATGCATGACGCGTTCGAGGCGATGTTCGACGACGTCGACGATGCGGAATACTCTGCAATGATCGCGACGCTGCAGAAGATGCTGAAGAACATTCGCAAGCACGATATCTAGACCTATGCCGCCGGCCTCGGGCGGCAACGGAAGGATTGAAAAAATGGCCGAACGGTCTTTTGCCAAGGAAGTCGAAAAGCTTCGGCTCGGCGCCGGCGAGGAATTTGCCGGCGAAGGCATCCTCGCCATCACCAAGGCGCTGCTGCAATGCGGCGTCGGTTATGTCGGCGGCTACCAGGGTGCGCCGATCAGCCACCTGATGGACGTGCTGGCCGACGCACAGGACATTCTGGGCGAGCTCGGCGTGCATTTCGAGGCCAGCGCTTCGGAAGCCACAGCCACCGCCATGCTGGCCGCCTCGGTGCACTACCCGATCCGTGGTGCGGCGACCTTCAAGTCTACCGTCGGCACCAATGTCGCCTCCGACGCGCTCGCCAATCTCGCCTCCGGCGGAGTCACTGGCGGCGCGCTGATCATCGTCGGCGAGGATTACGGCGAGGGCTCCTCGATCATGCAGGAGCGCAGCCATGCCTTCGCTATGAAGAGCCAGGTCTGGCTGCTCGATCCGCGCCCCAATCTGCCGTCGATCGTCAAGGCGGTGGAGGACGGCTTCGAGCTGTCCGAGATTTCCAACACGCCGGTCATGCTGCAGGTCCGGATCCGCTGCTGCCATGTCCATGGCCATTTCATCGCCAAGGACAACAAGCGGCCGCCGATGACGGTCGCCGATGCGCTCGACGCACCGCGTAGAGACACCGGCCGCATCGTGCTGCCGCCCGCTTCCTTCCTGCATGAGAAGGAGAAGGTGCAGAAGCGCTGGCCGGCGGCGGTGGATTTCATCGCCAAGAATAGGATCAACGAATTCTTCGGGTCCGATCATGGTTCGGTCGGCATCGTCATGCAGGGCGGCATGTACAATTCGGTCATTCGCGCGTTGCAACGTCTCGGCCTTGCCGACACCTATGGCGACACCGATGTGCCGCTCTACGTGCTCAACGCCGTCTACCCTTTGATCGACGACGAGTTCCTGTCCTTTTGCGAAGGCAAGCAGTCGGTGCTGGTCGTCGAGGAGGGCCAGCCCAATTACATCGAACAGGCCTTCGCCGCGATGCTGCACAAGGCCGGGCGAGGCACCAGGCTGGTCGGCAAGGAGCATCTGCCGATGGCCGGCGAATACACCGGCCAGGTCATGCTCGACGGCATCGGCGCCTTCCTGCGCGCCGAGGCGCCGCATCTGCTGCCGGGCGAGGTACGCGCCCCCAACAAGGTCGGCGACGGCGTCGATACAGCCGACCTGATCAATGTCGTTCCAGGACGACCGCCCGGTTTCTGCATCGGCTGCCCGGAGCGGCCGATCTTTGCCGCGACCAAGCTGGTCGAGCAGGAACTCGGCAAGCACCACATCGCCTCCGACATCGGCTGCCATCTGTTTTCGATCATGCCGCCTTTCGAACTCGGCGCCACTACCATGGGCTATGGGCTAGGGCCGGCTTCGGCTTCGGCGTTCAATTCGCCCGACGCCAAGCGCCGCTCGATCTCCTTCGTCGGCGATGGCGGATTCTGGCACAACGGCCTGACCTCCTCGATCGGCAATGCGGTGTTCAACAAGAACGACGGCGTCATCGTCATCGTCGACAATTTTTATTCGGCCGCCACCGGTGGGCAGGACATCTTGTCGTCCCGCGCGGGCAACAAGACCAAGTCGACGAAGCATCCGATCACTGAGGCGGTGAAAGGGATGGGCGTCAAATGGCTGCGCCATGTCGACCGCACCTATGACGTGACCAAGATGCAGGACACGTTGCGTGAGGCGCTGACGACGGACGAGAAGGGGCCGAAGGTCATCGTCGCCTCGTCCGAATGCATGCTCAACCGCCAGCGCCGCGAAAAGCCGCTGGTCGACAAGGCAATCAAGGGCGGCGAGCGGGTGATAAAACCGAAGTTCGGCGTCGACGAGGACGTCTGCACCGGCGACCATGCCTGCATGCGGCTGTCGGGCTGTCCGTCGCTGTCGGTCAAGTCGCTCGACGATCCACTGCGCGACGATCCGGTGGCGCATATCGACCAGAGCTGCGTCGGCTGCGGCAATTGCGGCGAGGTCGCCGATGCGGCGGTGTTGTGCCCATCCTTCTACCGTGCCGACGTCGTGCACAATCCGAGCCGTTGGGACCGCGCCCTCGAAGCGGTGCGCCGCGCCATCATCAGCCTGTTGCAGCGCCGCCGCGAAAGCCGGCGCCTGACCTTCGCCGATGCTTGACGCTGTCCCGCCATTTCGCGCCCGGCCCGGCGCCCAGGACGGCGAGCGCGTCATCAAGCTTGCCGTGCTGGCGGTCGGTGGCCAGGGCGGCGGCGTGCTGGCCGACTGGATCACCGATGTCGCCGAGCGCAGCGGCTACGTTGCGCAATCGACTTCGGTCGCCGGCGTCGCCCAGCGCACCGGCGCCACCATCTACTATGTCGAGATGGCCCGCGACACCGGCCGGCTGCCGGTCTTCGCGCTGTCGCCCTCGCAAGGTGACGTCGACATCCTGATCGCGGCGGAACTGATGGAAGCCGGCCGCGCCATCATCCGCGGCTTCGTCACGCCCGAGCGTACCACGCTGATCGCCTCGTCGCATCGCATCGCTGCCGTGTCGGAAAAGATCGAACCGGGCGATGGCCGCGCCTCGTCCTCCAAAGTGCATGCGACGGCGGAAGCCGCCGCGAAGCGCTTCATCGCTTTCGACATGGAAAAGATCGCCGCCGACAATGGCTCGATGATCTCGGCCAGCCTGCTTGGCGCGCTGGCGGGGTCCGACGCCCTGCCGTTCTCTCGCGAGAGCTACGAACAGGCGATCGGTGCCGGTGGCCGGGGCGTCAAGGCCAGCCTCGCCGCCTTCGGTGCTGCGTTCGATCGCACGCGCGGTACGGCAGCGCCGGCGCAGAAGCAAGCTGAGCCCGCGCTTGTCGAATCTGTCCTGGGCGCCGGGCGCGTCAGCGGTCCGCAAAACCTGCTGCAAGGCTGGCAGGCCTTGGCCGCCCGTATCGATCTGATGCCCGTGGCAGTGTGCGACATGGCGCTTCGGGGCCTGAGAAAGGTCGTCGACTATCAGGACATCGCCTACGGGCGCGAGTATCTCGACCGGCTGGACAAGGCGGTCGCGCTGGACGGGCCGGATCGCGGATATGGCTTGTCCATCGCTGCCGCGAAGCATCTGGCCAATGCGCTGTGTTACGACGATATGATCCGCGTCGCCGATCTGAAGACACGCTCCACACGCAACAGGCGCGTGCGCCACGAGGTCGGCGTCAAGGACGGCTCGATCCTGCAGGTGACCGAGTATTTCCATCCGCGCATCGAGGAATTCTGCGGCACCCTGCCAGCGGGTCTGGGCAGCTACATCGAGGACCGGCCGAAGCTGGCCGACTTTCTCGACCGCCGCATCAACCATGGCCGCCGCATCCGCACCGACAGTTTCGCCGGCTTTGCAGCACTCTGGTTCATCGGCGGCCTGCGCCGCTGGCGCCGCCGCCTGCTGCGTCACAAGGTCGAGATCGCGCATCTCGATCGTTGGTACGCTCTGGCACTCGACCATGTGCCCCGGGATTACGCGCTGGCTGTCGAGATCCTTAATTGCCGCCGGCTGATCAAGGGCTACAGCGACACCCATGTCCGCGCCCAGTCGAAATTCGACCGCGTACTGTCCGCGCTCGATCTGCTCAAGGGCCGAGCGGACGCCGCCGATTGGATCCGTCGCTTGCGCGAGATGGCGCTGAAGGACGAGAAGGGCGACATGCTCGACGGTGCGTTGAAGACGGTGGCGACGCTGGGGCCGGATCCAGTCAGTTGAAATAGCTGGCAGGCGCCCATCGGGGCCGGCCGCCCTTCGGATGGCGGCGACACAGTCGAAGGGCGAGCGCATCTTCGCCAAAGGCGTCGACCACGCCTCCGGCACATTGCGTCAGCCTGGCTCTAGTCCGACTGTTCGACCGCAATCAGTTGTTCAGGCTTGAACCCGGCATGTTGCGGGGTCCACACTTCGCCCTCGCGATTGAACCAGTGGCACAGATACATGCCCGAGGCAGCGCTATCGCTCACCGTCATCCTGGGGCCCCCGGATTTCAGCCTGACGACGTCTCCAGTCTTGAAAGTATTGGGCATTTTGACCTCCCATGCTGAGGCCACGAGTTTCACACCAAACCAGGGCCTCGACAATGGCAGATGTGTTTCGCCGGCGCCGCCTTCCTTTGCGCCAGCAGCGCGATGACGGCGAGGAGGTCATGAGTACGAACAGGTGCGAAGGCGATGCATCGCGGGTGAGTTTCGGTGAAGTCGAGAGGGTCGCCGGCCGTTCTGGTCGGTAGAGGTCGCGGTGGTTCGCTCGATCTGCTCGGTCTTAACCTTTCCGTAAACATTTGACCGCTACTTGGATGGTGATGGCCTCGTGGCGGAGCGGCTACGCTGGAGACGGCAAATCTCTGAAGCCTCGGTTCGATCCCGAGGCGAGGCCTCCACCTTTCCAAGCTGCTGTCGGACCCTCAGCGGATGCCAATCCGTCCGGCAAGCATTCAGGGACACAATCACCAAAGAAATGATAGGCCGGACGCAAGGGGCTTAGCGCCAGTGGGGCGCCATCAATAGTTCTTTTGGGGGGATGGTGCCGCTTGCGTGACTCGAACACGCGACCCCCGCATTACGAATGCGGTGCTCTACCAACTGAGCTAAAGCGGCCCGGGAGGCCAAGGCCTCCAAGATGCGGGGGTTGATAGACGCAACCGGCCGCGAATTCAAGATGCGACTTGGCGATTCATGCGAGCGTGTCATGCAGTCGTCGAAAGCCGGCCGCCGCGTTGTTCGCAAATCGGTCGCTGCGTGCCTCCGGCGCGTGCAAATCGATGAAACATGCTGATTTCGTTGCCGGAACAGCGCCGCAATGGACTTTGCATACCTCTCCAAGGCAGAATGCGCCGTTCGCCCGTTGATTGATTGGCCGCCTGCGGCTAACGATCACGGCAAGGTTGGCGAACGGACAGAGGGACCCGCTTGGACGCGATCGAAAAAGCGATCCGGAACGCCTTGGAGAAAGGCAATGCCGAGGACCGCGCGTTCCGCGAAAGGGTCTATCGTGCGGCTTTTTCCGCGCTCGATCGCGCGCTAAAGGCCAATCCGGACGTGACCGTGGAACTCGCCATCAAGCGCCGTAAGGCGATCCAGGCGAAAATCACCGAGATCGAATCCGAGTTCCTGCCGGCGGTGCCGGATGTCGGCCCGCAGGGCGATGCCCCGGCGGTCGAGCTTGGTGCGGACTCCGCTCCAGCGGCCGAGGCCGGCCAACATCCATCGGCACCCGCTGTCGTCGACGGGCCTGTGCAACCCGCCTCGGATGCGCCGCGCTCTGCCTCAGATGCGCCGCGCTCGCGCGTGCTGCCCGTCGTTCCCGATATCATGCCGGACGCTGCCCTTCCCGACGCCCCGTCCATCGACATGTCGGCTCCGGGCTCGGCCGGTGCCGCCGCGGAAGTGGCGCCCGATCGCGATGAACGGCGCATAAGGGGACGTCGCCTTCCGCTGACCGCCATCTTCCTGACCGTGACGCTGCTTGCCGCTGTTGGCATCGGCCTGTTCTTCGCTGTACAGACCGGCGTCTTCAAGACACAGGCGCAACTCGATACCGCCCCGCCGCAGGCGCCGCCGACCGTCAACGACGACGATTTCACACCGCCCGGCGGACCGGCAAAGCCCGGTGCCGCGGATCAGGCACACGACTGGATCAACGTGTTTTCGCCGACCGACGCGTCGCATGTCAGCGCCCCGTCGGACGCCAAGGCCGAGGTGATGAAGGACGATACCGGGTCGTTCCTGCGCATACGCTCCGGGGCGTCCGGTTCGGCGATCAGCTTCGATGTCGGGCAAGGCGTGCTGGAGAAGCTCGCCGGCAAACATGCCGTGTTCGACATCATTGCCCGCTCCGAGGAAGGCAAGGAGACGCAAGTTTCCGTCGACTGCAATTTCGGCGAACTGGGCGATTGCGGGCGCAAGCGCTATGCGGTCGGCCAGCAGCAGAACGAATATCTGTTCGACGTGAAATTTCCCGACAAGCGTCCCGGTTCTGCGGGCACCATCGCCATCAATTCCGACTTCGACAAGCAGGGCAAGGCCGCCGACATCTACGAAATCCGTGTTTCGGTCGAGCCGTAAAGCATCAGGCGCTGAAAAGGCCGGTTAGCGGTCGAGCAGCGCCTGCAGTGTCTCGATGCGATCGGCCTCGTTGGCCGGCTTGTCCCAGCGCAATCGTGATACGCGAGGAAAGCGCATGGCGACGCCGGATTTGTGCCGGGTCGAGCGGTTGAGTCCCTCGAAGGCGACTTCCAGCACCAGGCCGTTGTCGCGGTCGGCCCGCACCGAGCGCACCGGGCCGAAACGCTCGACCGTGTTGTCGCGTACATATTTGTCGATCTGCCTCAACTCCTCGTCGGTGAAGCCGAAATAGGCCTTGCCGACCGGCACCAGCTCCTCCTCGCCTTCGGGACCGGACCAGACACCGAACGTATAATCCGAATAGAAGCTCGAGCGCTTGCCATGACCGCGCTGCGCATACATCAGCACCGCGTCCACAGTGTGCGGATCGCGCTTCCACTTGAACCAAGGGCCTTTCGGCCGGCCGGCGACATAGGCTGAGTCCCAGCGCTTCAGCATGACACCTTCGATGATTGGATGCAGCGCTACCCGCCGCAGTTCTTCCAGCGCATGCCAGTCCGAGAATTCGACGAACGGCGACAGATCGAACCGGCTTGGGTCGAGCGTCTTCACGAAGATTTCGAGGCGGCCGCGGCGCTCGCGAAACGGCAGTGCGCGCAAATCCTCGTCGCCGATCTGCAGCACATCATAGCAGCGCATGAAGGCCGGGTACTGCTGCTGCATCTTTGCGGTAACCGTCTTGCGGTTCAGCCGTTGCTGCAGATCCGAGAATGTCCCTGTCGCCTCTCGGGGATCGCCGACCAGCAGCTCGCCGTCCAGCGTCGCTGAAAAATGCATGGCGTCGGCGAGGTCGGGAAAGGCACCCGAAACATCGTCTCCGGTGCGCGAATAGAGCCGGCGGACGCCGCCTTCGGCCACCGCCTGGACACGGATGCCGTCCCATTTCCACTCGGCCGCATAATCCGCCGGATCGAGCTTTTCGAGATCGCCGTCACCCACCGGGTTCGACAGCATTACCGGGCGAAACAACGCCATCGCCGTGCTCCGGGGCTTTTCGGCCTTGCCTTCCAGCCAGGCGAACAGTGCTGTGTAGGGCGGCGACAGCCCGTGCCAAAGCTCTTCGATCTCGGTGACATCGACCTTGCCGAAACCCGCCAGCGCCTGCTTGGCCAGCCGCGCCGACACGCCGATGCGCAGGCCGCCGGTGACCAGCTTGATGATGGCAAAGCGGGCCGAGATGCCGGCGCTATCGAGCAGCCCCGCCAGCACCTTCGGTCCGTCGGAACGGCTTGCCGCCTGCAGTTTGGCGACGACCTCGCTCAGCGTCGGCTCGCGGTTCGGGATGTTTCCGGGCGTTTGCGGCCAGACCAGCGACACCGTTTCGGCAAGATCGCCGACATAGTCGTAGGAATAGCCGAACAGCACCGGATCCATGCGCTCGGTGACCAGCGTGCGCAGCATCGCCGGCTTGACCGCCGCGATGTGGAGGTCGCCGGTGATGGCCGCCAGCGCCAAACCGCGATCGGGATCCTCCACGGTGCGGAAATAGTCGGTCAGCAAGGTCAGCTTGCCGTTGCGCGACGGCGTCAGCACCAGGCGATCGAGAAGTTCGGCGAAGCGGTTCATGCCATCAATCGCCCTCGTCCTCGTACCCCACCAGGTGCAGTGGCCGCGCCGCGATGCCTTCGAGTTCGCACCAGCGTACCAGCGCCTCCTCGCGGCCATGCGTCACCCAGATTTCCTCGGCTCCGGTCTGCTTGATGGTGGCGGTCAGTTCGTCCCAGTCGGCATGGTCCGAGATGATAAGCGGCAGTTCGACGCCGCCTTGCTTGGCGCGCTGGCGGATGCGCATCCAGCCTGAGGCAAAGCACGAGATCGGATCGGGAAAGCGCCTTGCCCAGCGGTCTGCGAAGGCCGATGGCGGGCCGACGACGATGGCGCTGGCGAAATCATCCCTGCCGCCGCTTTCGACGGTTGCCGGCTCCAGCTGCCCAAGGTCGATGCCCTGGCTCTGGTAGTATTCACTGAGTTTGGCCAATGCGCCATGGATGTAGAGCGGCTTGTCGTAGCCAGCGTCGCGCAACAGCCGCATCACCCGCTGCGCTTTTCCGAGCGCATAGGCGCCGACCAGATGCGAGCGTTCGGGAAACTGTGCCGCCGATTTAAGCAGGCGAGCGATCTCCTCGGTGTCGGGTGGATGACGGAATACCGGCAGGCCGAAGGTCGCTTCGGTGATGAACACATCGCACCGGATCGGCTCGAATGGCGCGCAGGTGGCGTCCTTCTGCCGCTTGTAATCGCCGGAGGCGACGATGCGCGTGCCCTGATGCTCAACTGATATCTGCGCCGAGCCCAGCACATGGCCCGCTGGATGGAAGCTGACGCTGACGCCGTCGAGGTCGATCGTCTCGCCGAGCCGGGCTGCTTGCGTCGTTCCCGCAAAATCTTCGCCATAGCGCAGCCCCATGATGTCGAGCGTCTGCTGCGTCGCCAGCACCGAGCGGTGGCCGGAACGCGCGTGGTCGGAATGGCCATGCGTGACCAACGCCCGGTTGACCGGCCGCACCGGGTCGATGAAGAAATCGCCTGGCGGGCAATAAAGGCCCTCGGGCCGGGGATGAAGCAAGTCGCTGGCGCGCATGGTCGCAAGATAGGATATAATTCCGCCGCGGGAAGCCTGTTGTAAGTGACTGCTGACTCTCGCATACAGCACCGCTGGCTCGATCCGCCGACAGGACCAACCGTCATGAAACCGCTTCAGGCCTCGTCCGGCGACTTGAACGCCGATCGCCGTGCCGAATATGCCGAGATGCTCCATGCGGATGGCGCTCACGCGGCAGCGGCGGAATTGCTGCTCGGCGCGCTGGAAATGACACCGCAATGGGCGATGGGCTGGTTTCGCCTCGGCGAAATGCAGCAGGCGGCGGGCGCGCCGGATCTGGCAGCACGGGCCTGGACGATGTCGCTGCAACTCGATCCATCGGATCGACAAGGCGCTGCCCTGAACCTGCAATTGATCGGCAAGGCGCCGGCGGTCGACGCGCTGCCCAGCGCCTTCGTCGAGACTTTGTTCGACCACTATGCCGACAGCTTCGATGAATCGCTGGTCGACAAACTGGGCTACCGGCTGCCTGAGGTGCTCGACCAGGCCATTCGCACGGCGAGGCCGGGCCGCTTCCCACTGGCGCTCGATCTCGGCTGCGGCACCGGCTTGATGGGGCAGAGGCTGCGGCCGATCGTCGATCGGCTCGAGGGTTACGACATTTCGGGCAGGATGCTGAGAAAGGCGCGGACGAAGGGCGTCTACGATGTCCTGGGCAAGGCCGATCTGCGGGATTTTGTCCATGCCGGCCCGACGGCCGATCTGGTGACTGTCGCCGATGTCTTCATCTATGTCGGTGCGCTCGACGGCGTGGTGAGGACGATTGCCGGCTTGCTGGCCAAGGATGGCCTGTTTGCGTTTTCCGTCGAGGAACTGGCCGGAAATGGCGATTTTGCCTTGCAGCCGTCGCGCCGCTACGCACATGCGGAACACTATGTGCGTGACGTCCTGGCTGCCAACGGATTTTCGGTCCTGTCGCTGGAAACGACCGTGATCAGGCAAGACCGGCGCGAACCCGTCAACGGGCTGGTCGTTGTGGCGGGCAAGTTGCCGGCCGCTTGAGGGTACTGTCTCGCCGGCCTCACGAATATCCGTGCTGCGAAAAAAGTCCGATTTGCATGCGCGACTGATATTTGCGATCTGGACGGATCATGCGCGATATCAGGAGGAGCATCTCGATGCGCTGGAACATGATGATCTTGGCATCTTGCGTGCTGACCGCCGGCTGCGTTGGCGGCACCTCGATGTCGGAACGCCAGGACGCCAACATCCAGTCGTCCCTGCAGTATGACAGCGTGCCGTGCGATCAGTTGCTGGCGCAGCGCAACGGGTTGGCGCAGCAATACAAACTTCCGACGACGGCCAAGCCGACATTCTCCAATCCGGCGATGGGCTTCGGCCCGTTCACGCCGGACATGCGCTCCAAGGTCAAGCGCGATACCGACCAGGCGAGCGGCGAGATCGATGCCATGAACCGGTCGATCAATCGCCGCCAGTGCGGCCAACCGGACAAGCAGAAGAAATTGGCGTTGCCTGGCTAATACCCCGCCTTGCGGTCCACCAGATTGTCGAGCTTTTCGCCGCGCTCGAAGGCGTCCATCTGGCGCAGCATGATCGGCGCCAGATGGACGGGGTCGGAAGTCGCTGCCGCGTGCGGCGTGACGAACACTTTTGGATGTCCCCACATCGGACTGGTCTTCGGCAGCGGCTCGACTTCGAACACGTCAAGGCTCGCCTCCTTCAGCGTGCCGTCATCCAGCGCCCGCAAAATGTCGGCGTCCTTTTGCAGGCGGCCGCGTCCGGCATTGATCAGCACCGAGCCGCCGAGGCCGTTGCGCTTCCGCAATTCCTTCAGCACGCCATAGTTGATGATGCCCTTGGTGTCCGGCGTCAGCGGCAAAAGTACGACAAGGATGTCAGTCGCCTTGAGGAAGGGGATCAATCCGGCCTCGCCGGAATAGGTCGCCACGCCTTCCATAGCCTTGTCGCTGCGCGACCAGCCATTCACGGCAAAGCCGAGCGATAGCAGCACCGAGGCCGCCGCGCGGCCGAGGCTGCCGAGGCCCATGATGCCGACGGAAATGTCGCCGGCCGGCCTTTGCTGCGGCTCGTGCCAGATCTTCTTCGACTGCTGCGACCGGTAAAGCAGGCCTTGGCGGTGATGGTCGAGAACCCGCCAGACGACGTATTCGGTCATGTACTGGGTGAGGTTGCCGGCCACGACCTTGACGATCGGAACATCGGGCAGCCCGGGGTCGGCGAAGATGTGATCGACACCCGCTCCGATCGAGAAGATGGCGCGCAGATTGGGCAGCGAGGCCAGCAGGTTCGGCTTCTGCTTCCACACCACCGCATAGGTGATCGAAGGATCGCTGGCGCCGTCCGGTTCCAGCACCACCTCGCGTTCGGCCGACAGGAGTTCGCGCCAGCGCTGCGGATTGAAGCCGGTGACGGCAAGCAGGATGCGGCCTTTTTCCATTCCGATCTTTTAGTCCCTCTGCACGCAAATTACTCGCTGACGATGCCGACCGGCGCCGTTTCTATCTTGAAGGCGGCCGAGATCAGTGCCTGAGTATAGTCGGTTTGCGGATTTTCAAAAATCTGCTGGGAAGGGCCGGCTTCGACGATCCTGCCATTGCGCATGACGATGACGTCGTTGGCGAGCGCGCGGATGACTTTCAAATCGTGGCTGATGAAGAGATAGGCCAGGTCGTGCTTGGCCTGCAGGCTGCGCAACAGGTCGACGACCTGCGCCTGCACGCTCATGTCGAGCGCCGATGTCGGTTCGTCCAGCATGACGAAGCGCGGGTTGAGCACCATGGCGCGCGCGATGGCGACGCGCTGGCGCTGGCCGCCGGAGAATTCGTGCGGGTAGCGGTTGCGTGTCGCCGGATCGAGGCCGACCTCCTTCAGCACCGCCGCCACCTTGTCGTCGCGCTGGTCCGGCGACAGCTTCGGCTCGTGGATCTTCAGGCCTTCCTCGATGATCTCGGCGATCGACATGCGCGGGCTGAGCGAGCCGAATGGATCCTGGAAGACGATCTGCAACTCGCGCCTGAGCGGCCGCATGGCGTTGAAGGTGAGCTGGTTGATGTCGCGCCCGTTGAACCGGATGGTTCCGGTCGAGGAGATCATGCGCGCCAGCGCCAGGCCGAGCGTCGTCTTGCCGGACCCCGATTCGCCGACCACGCCGAGCGTCTGGCCGGCCCGCACGGTGACATCGATGCCGTCGACCGCCTTCACATTGTCGACGGTGCGGCGGAAGAAGCCCTGCTTGATCGGGAACCAGACCTTTATGTCCTTGCCCATCATCACCGGTTTGGCGGCGGCATTGGCCGCCGGCGGCTTGCCCTTCGGCTCAGCCGCCAGCAGATGTTTTGTATAGGCATGCTGCGGATTGACGAAAATCTCCCTGGTCGGACCGGTCTCGACGATCTTGCCCTTGGTCATCACGCAGACCCGGTCGGCAATCTTGCGCACGATGCCGAGATCGTGGGTGATGAACAGCATCGACATGCCTTTGCGGCTCTTCAAGCCGGCCAGCAGCTCGAGGATCTGCGCCTGCACGGTGACGTCGAGCGCCGTCGTCGGCTCGTCGGCGATCAGCAATTCGGGTTCGTTGGCCAGCGCCATGGCGATCATGACGCGCTGACGCTGACCGCCGGACAGCTGGTGCGGATAGGCATCGAGGCGTTTTTGCGGATCGCGGATGCCGACCTCGTTGAGCAAGGCCAGCGTGCGCGCCTTGGCAGGGCGGTCAGCCATACCCTGATGCAGCTTCAGGATCTCGACGATCTGCTGCTCGATCGTGTGCAGCGGATTGAGCGAGGTCATCGGCTCCTGGAAGATCATGGTGATCTTGTTGCCGCGCACCTGCCGCAACTGCTTCTCGCTCATCGCAAGCAGGTCGGCGCCCTGGAACAGGATCTTGCCCGAGGGGTGGCTGGCACTGGGATAGGGCAACAGCTTCAGCACCGACAGCGCTGACACCGATTTGCCGGAGCCGGATTCGCCGACCAGTGCCACCGTCTCGCCCTTGGCGATGTCGAACGAGATGTGGTCGACCGCCGTCGACTGGCCGTCGCCCTGGCCAAAGGCGACGCTGAGGTCTTGTACGCTGAGCAGGGAAGCAGTCATGTATCAACTTCCGCCATAACTTTATCGAGGGCAGAAATCTCCGGTCGTATGATCGAAATTTGCGCTGTCAATTGGGGAGGGACAAGCCGATTTGGCGCGATCGAATACGCGTCCTTCAATCTGGTATCGGCAGTCAGAAATTGCGTGCATCCGAAATGCATCGCCGTCGAAAGATGAATGGCATCCGGTAGCCTGAGAGAAATGAATTGCGAGCGAAGCTGCGCCGCGTGCCAGAGAACCTCGCGAGTTACCGTCCCAATCGAGACAAAAGCGTTGCCAATCGAAACATTGTCGTAGAGCTCGACAAGCGGCTCGTTGCTCTTTTTCAGAGGATCAACCATCAACTCTGCCAGCACGAGTTCGCTTGTCGCGAGGAAAGGCTGCTTTCTGCCCTCGTTCACTGAAATGAGCTGAAGCAGCTTTTTTGCCAGAGCATCGTTATTTTCGAAAGCGTAGATGAAAATGTTCGTGTCGACGTAAAGCCGGAAGGCGGCCATCAATCCTCCCACTCATCGCGGAGGGCACGAACACGCGCAACAGCCTCGTCGAGACTTGTCCCCACCGCGTTGGCCTGCGCATTCCGCATAAGCTCAAGCAATTGTTTACGGCCGAGAGGCTGTTTGGCTTCCTCTTCTATCGTCACCTTAACCGAGGCGCTCAAAGCTATACCCTCTCGCAGTTCATCCGGGAGTTTGGATGCAGGGTAATGCTCAAGGATGATCTTATTCATACCTCTGTCCTTCCGTGGGCTTCGATATGAGGAACTGCAGCTTGTGGTCCGTCATTGACCCATCGCCATCAGTCATCTCGACAACAATGCACACGCTCATTTTCGTTCGAACTGCCCTCACTGGGAATATATCATGCTGATTGCCGATCCGCATCGTTGTCATCTGAACGTCTTGCGCGGATCGAAGGCATCGCGCGTCGCCTCACCGACGAAGACCAGCAGCGACAGCATCAGCGAGATGACGATGAAGCCCGAAATGCCGAGCCACGGCGCGTTGAGGTTGCGCTGCGCCTGCTTGAGCAGTTCGCCGAGCGACGCGGAGCCGGGCGGCAGGCCGAAGCCGAGATAATCGAGCGAAGTCAGCGTTGAGATCGAACCTGAGAGCAGGAAGGGCATGAAGGTCAATGTCGCCACCATTGCGTTGGGCAACAGGTGCCGGAACATGATGGTGCGGTTGGGCACGCCGAGCGCTCGCGCCGCGTTGACATATTCGAAGTTGCGGGCGCGCAGGAACTCGGCCCGCACCACGCCGACCAGCGCTACCCAGGAGAACAGGAGCATCAGGCCGAGCAGGATGAAGAAGCCCGGCGGCAGGATGGCGGCTATGATGAGCAGGAGATAGAGCACCGGGATCGCCGACCAGATTTCGATGAAACGCTGGAACAGCAGATCCGTCCAGCCGCCGAAATAGCCTTGCACGGCGCCGGCCGCGACGCCGATCAGTGCCGAGCCGGCAGTCAGGATCAGGCCGAACAGCACCGAAATGCGAAAGCCGTAGATGACACGCGCCAGCACGTCGCGCGCCTGATCGTCGGTGCCGAGCCAGTTCCAGTTGCCGACGATGCAGGCCGGATCGGCCGGACCTTGCGGATACTGGTTGCATCGCATCTTGGCGTCGTACTCCCAGGACGGCTTGGCAGGGGCCGCTTCAGGAATGGCGTTGTTGACGGTCTGGTAGGAGTACCGCACCGGCGGCCAGATCATCCAGCCATTGGCGTTGATCTCGTCCTGTATGACAGGGTCGCGATAGTCGGTGACGGCATAGAAGCCGCCGAACTTTTCCTCGGGGTAGGCGACCAGCACCGGAAACAGGATTTCGCCCTTGTAGGAAGCGATGATCGGCTTGTCGTTGGCGATGAACTCGGCAAATAGCGACAGCACGAACAGGACGAGGAATATCCATAGCGACCAGTAGCCGCGCCGGTTGGCTTTGAAATTCTGCAGGCGGCGCTTGTTGAGCGGCGACAGCCAGGGCCGCGCGATCCGCTCCGGCGTCGCTCCCGCGGGGGCAGTAGCATCCGACATCAGACGTCTCTCCGCTCGAAATCGATGCGCGGATCGACCCAGGTGTAGATCAGGTCGGACAGCAGCCCAACGAACAGCCCGAGCAGCGAGAAGATGTAGAGATTGGCGAACACCACCGGATAGTCGCGCTCGACCACCGACCTGAAGCCGAGCAGGCCAAGGCCGTCGAGGGAAAAGATGTTCTCGATCAGCAGCGAGCCGGTGAAAAAGGCCGAGATGAAGGCGCCGGGAAAACCGGCGATGACGATCAGCATGGCGTTGCGGAAAACGTGGCCATAGAGCACCTGCCGCTCCGACAGGCCCTTGGCCCGCGCCGTCACCACATACTGCTTGCGGATTTCCTCCAGGAACGAGTTCTTGGTCAACAGCGTCGTGGTGGCGAAGGCCGACAGCACCAGCGCCGTCAGCGGCAAGGTCATGTGCCAGAAATAATCGACGATCTTGCCCCACCAGGACAGCTGATCCCAATTGTCCGAAGTGAGGCCGCGCAGCGGAAACCAGTCCCAGAACGACCCGCCGGCAAACAGCACCATCAGCATGATGCCGAACAGGAACCCTGGGATGGCATAGCCGACGATGACGACGCCGCTGGTCCAGACGTCGAACGGAGAGCCGTCCTTGACCGCCTTGCGGATGCCGAGCGGGATAGAGATCAGGTAGGATAGAAGCGTGATCCACAGGCCGATCGAAATCGACACCGGCATTTTTTCGAGGATCAGGTCGAGCACCGAAATGTCGCGGAAATAGCTGTCCCCGAAATCGAACCTGATATAGTTCCACAACATTATGCCGAAGCGCTCGAGCGGCGGCTTGTCGAAGCCGAACTGCTTTTCCAGCTTCTTGATGAATTCCGGATCGAGGCCCTGCGCGCCGCGATATTTCGAGCTGACGTCGCCGGCAACGTCGAAATTGGCGCTGCCGCCTGCGTCGCCACCGCCACCACCGCCGAGGCGGTCGCTGCCGCCCTGGTTGGTCAACCTGGCGATGACCTGCTCGACCGGCCCGCCGGGCGCGAACTGGATGACGGCGAAGGATATCGCCATGATGCCGAACAGCGTCGGGATCATCAACAGGATGCGGCGCAGGATATAGGCGCCCATCAGGCTTTCTGTCCTCGTTGGACTGATATCTCAGGCTTTGCCAATTTTTGCCGCCTTGCCCTTGTCGAACCACCACAGCGCCTCGACCGGAAAGCCGAAATCGGGCTTCTGCTCGGGAAAGCCGAACATGTCCCAAAAGGCGCTTCGGTGATTCGCCAGGAACCAACTTGGAATCCAATCGCGCCGTGCGCGCAAGGCCCGATCGAGCGCCCGCATCGCAACGGTCAGGCTCTCCCGATCCTTGGCCGCGCCGACGGCGTCGATCAGTTTGTCGATCGCAGGATCTGCGATGCCTGGCAGATTGCGCGAGCCGGACACTTTTGCCGTGCTTGAATGAAAGAAGGTTTCGAGGTCGTCGCGAGTCGGCGTAGCGTTGAACGAGAAAGCGGCCGACAGCAGATCGAAATCGAACGTCGCCTGTCTGGCTTGGTATTGCGCCGAATCGACCAGCCGGATCGTGGCGTCGATGCCGATCGCCTTCATATTGGCGACCCAGGGCGAATAGACCTGGACGAAGGTATCGTCGTCGACCATAAACTCGGCCGAAAGCCGGCCGCCCTTGTCGTTGACAACGAAATCGCCCGACCTTTTCCAGCCGGCCGCGGCCAGAAGCTTCGCTGCCTGGCCAAGCAGCTTGCGGTCACGGCCGGAGCCGTCGGACGGGGGTTGGCTTACCGCCTCGCCAAAGACCTCCGCTGGGAGCTGTGCGCGCAACGGCTCAAGCAGAGCCAGTTCCTGTGTCGACGGCGGTCCTTCTGAGCGAAAGTCCGACTTCTCGAAACAGGACTGCGAGCGCTCATAGGAGCCGTAGAAGAAGTTGCGCCGCGTCCATTCAAAATCGAAGCAGAGAGCGATCGCCTGGCGCACGCGCGCGTCGCGAAATTGCTCGCGTCGCTGGTTGACGGCGGTTCCCTGCATCGTCGGCCGTTTCTCGGCGGGAAATTCGTGCTTGACCACCTTGCCAGCGGTCAGGGCCGGAAAGTCGTAGGCGGTCGCCCAAACGCGCGACGTGAATTCCTCGCGATAGGTGATTTCGCCTTTTTTGAACGCTTCGAAGCCGGCCATGCGGTTCTGGTAGAACTCGATGCGGATAGTGTCGAAATTGTTCATGCCGCGATTGACCGGAAGGTCGCGGCCCCAATAATCGGCCACCCGGTCGTATTCGATCCACGCGCCGGCCGAGAAGCGACCAACCTTGTAGGCGCCGGAGCCGAGCGGCGGATTCAGTTGCGAGGAATCGAACGGGTTGGCCGTGTAGAAGGCCTTCGACAGGATAGGGAACTCCACGACATTGAGCACCGTGCGGGCGGACTGCTTGCCGGAAAAATTGAGCTTGAGCGTGTGCTGATCGACGGCGACCGCCTCGTCGAGGTGGATCAAGGACAGCGAAAAGTCGGGATGGCCCTTTTCCTTGAACAGCTTGAAGGTGAAGGCGGCGTCCTCTGCCGTCAGCGGCGTGCCGTCGTGGAAGCGCGCCTGCGGCCTCAGCGAGAACTCGAAGCTGTTGCGGTCGTCGGAAACCGTCACGCCGTCGGCGAGCTGCCCATAGAGGGCGTCCGGCTCGTCCAGGGCCCTGACCATCAGCGCGTCGAAACACATCTCCATGCGCGGCGGCGCATCGCCCTTCTGGGTGAAGGAGTTCAGCGTGTTGAAGGTCAGCGTGTTCTGGTTGTAGCCCCAGTTCGGCGGCGAGAAGTTGAAGGTGCCGCCCTTCGGCGCATCGACATTCACATAGTCGAAATGGGTGAAATCCGGGCTGTATTTGAGATCACCGAAGGCGGACAAGCCGTGCAGCTTCACGCCGGTCGCAATGGTGGCGAAGGCCTTGCCCGGCAGCATGGCGGCGGCAGCGGCGGCAGTGCCCAGGACGAGAAAATCACGGCGGGGCAGGACCGCCATCAATTGCTGCCCCTGTATTTGGCGGCCAGCGCCTTTTCCTTGTCGAGGTCGATCCACCAGGAGTCGGGATCATAGCCGGAATAGGCAGGCTGCTTGTCGGGGATGCCGAATTTGTTCCAGTAGGCCACCCATATTGCCGAGCGATGATATTGCGGCACGACATAGAAATTCCACAGCAGCACGCGGTCGAGCGCATGAGTGGCGGCGACGAGATCCTCGCGGTCGGTGGCGAAGATGACGCGGTCGACCAATGCGTCGACGGTCGGATCCTTGATGCCCATCAGATTTCGCGAACCGGGTGTGTCGGCGGCCTTCGAGCTCCAGAAATCGCGCTGCTCATTGCCGGCCGAATCCGACTGGCCGAACAGGCCGGTGACGACATCGAATTCGAAGTGGTTGACGCGGTTGATGTATTGCGTCTGGTCGATGATGCGCAACGTGGCATCAACGCCGATCTTGCGCAGATTGGCGATATAGGGGCTGGCGATCACCTGGTCGGTGTCGTTCCAGCCCAGGATCTCGAATTTGAACGGAGCGCCGGTCTTGGCATTGACCATCTTGCCGCCCTTGATCACCCAGCCGGCCTTGGCGAAGAGGTCGACGGCCTGTTTGAGGTACTTTCGTTCCGCTTGCGGTGAATCGTAGACTGGCAGCTTGAACTGCTGGGTGAAGAGTTCAGGCGGCAGCTTGTCGCGGTACTTTTCCAGGATTTCCAGTTCCTTGCCTTGCGGCAAACCGCTCGACGCCAGGTCGGTGCCCTGGAAATAGCTTGAAGTACGGGTGTTGGAACCGAAGAACAGCGTTCGGTTCATCGACTCGAAATCGAACGGATAGGTCAGCGCCTCGCGCACCAGGCGATCCTGGAACAGCGGCCGCCGTTGATTGAGCACGAATGCCTGCATCGGCTGCGGCGAGTGGCTCTCGAAGACCTTCTTGATGACGTCGCCGGCCTTGATCGCCGGGAAATCATAAGCTGTCGCCCATTTGCGCGAGCTGAATTCGCGGTTGAGGTCTTCCAGCCCGCCCTTGGTGAAGGCCAACCAGGCCGCATTGTCATCGAGTATATAGGTGAAACGCCGCGTATCGAAATTCTCGCGGCCGATCTTCACCGGCAGCTTCGCCGCCCAATAGTCCGGCACGCGCTGCCAGATGACTTCCGAGCCCGGTTTGAAGCTGGCGATCTTGTAGGCGGCCGAGCCGAGCGGAATCTCCAGCGTCGGCTTGGTGATGTCACGCTTCTTGCCATTGGCATCGGTGCCTTCCCACCAATGTTTCGGCAGCACTGCAAGATCGCCGATGATCTTGGGCAGTTCGCGGTTGCCCTTCTGGTTGAAATGGAACTCGACCTCGTGGTCCGAAATCGCCACCGCATCGGTGACATTTTCGAAGTAGCGGCTGTATTGCGCACTGTTCGCCTTGAGCACCTGGAACGACCAGATCACGTCGTCGACGGTGATCGGCTGGCCGTCATGCCATTTGGCACGCGGGTCCAGCCGGTAGGTCGCCGAGGAATAGTCGGGGGGATATTTGTACGCGTCGGCGATCAGCGGGTGGCTGGTGCTGCCTTCGTCGGTCGCCTGTTCCATCAGCGTATCGTAGAGCAGGCCACCGCCGAACCCGACCAGGCCGGCGGCCGGTGATCCCTGTACGATGTAGGGATTGAAACTGTCGAAGGTGCCGAGCACCACCGAATTCAACGTGCCGCCCTTGGGCGCGTTTGGGTTGACGTAGTCGTAGTGCTGGAAGTTGTCGCCGTATTTGGACTCGCCGATCAGCGATGAGGCGGTGCGCCATTCGTCCGCTCGGCTCGTCTGCAATCCGGCCGCCAGAAGGGCTGCCGCCAGCATCGACTTGAGAAGCGTTCGGCCAACCGTCATGCACTATCCTCTTCGCAATGCCCGTTCATGGACAATCTAGACGATTTGGCGCTCGTGAAAACCGCCATGCGCGGCTTTGTCGCCGCATATGCGGTTTTCCTAACGAAAAAGCCGGGCTGAACCCGGCTTTTTCAAGGTCGTCGAGATGGATATCCGGTTATTGAGCGGGCGCCGGTGCGGGTACGGCCGGAGCCGGAGCGGCCGGCTTGGCCGGCGCGGCACCTTCAGCCGGCTTCGCCGGGGCAGCACCTTCAGCCGGCTTGGCGGGCGCGGTTGCGTCGGCGGCAGCGCCTGGCGCCGGCAGCGGCTTCGGATTGTCGGACAGCGTGCGTAGATAGGCGATGACGTTGGCGCGATCCTCGTCCTTCGGCAGGCCGGCGAAGCCCATGGCGGTGCCCTTAACGAATTTCTTCGGCGAGGTGATGAAGTGGTTGATGTTGTCGTAGGTCCACTTCTCGGTGCCGCCCTTGGAAAATTCCTTCATGCCGGCCGAATAGGCAAAGCCTTCATGCTCGGCCACAGGGCGGTCGACGAGATCCCACAGATCGGGGCCGACCTTGTTGGGGCCGCCCTTTTCGCCGGAATGGCAGGCTTGGCATTTCTTGAAGACGGCAGCGCCTTGCTCGACATTGGCGGTGGCCAGCAGCTCGGCGATTGGCTTGGCTTCGGCGGCAGGCGCGGCCGGACCGCCTTCGGCAGGCTCAGCGGCCTCGATGGCGAAACCGGGCTTTTCCGGCGCCGGCGAGGCAAACAGCGCGTCCGACACAATGCCGACCGAGAAGACGACGAAAACGGTTCCGAGCAATCCGGCGAGCAGTTTGTTGACTTCGTTGGAATCCATACGCCCCTTGCTCCCTTTTCCGGCGGACCGAACCGTCCACTCCGTCCGTCGGTATCGTGATCACCCTGCCAGGGCGGTCAAATCGGGCGGAAACTAGGTCTTTTGCTGCGGCGTTGCAACACCTATAAGGGCGCTTCCAGTGAGACCTTTTGCCACTTTCCCTGTCCTCTTCGAGACGCCTTGCACCGCGCATGTCCACACTGATTCTGATCCCGGCCCGCATGGCCTCGACACGCCTGCCAGGCAAGCCGCTGGCCGACATCGCCGGCGCGCCGATGATCGTCCATGTCGCCCGCCGCGCCACGGAGTCCGGCCTCGGCCGGGTCGTGGTGGCGACCGACACGCAAAGCGTGGCCGAAGCGGTGCGTGCGCATGGTTTCGAGGCCGTGATGACGCGCATGGACCACCAATCCGGCTCCGACCGCATTCACGAGGCTCTGGTCGCGCTCGATCCCGAGCGCAAGGTCGAAACGATCGTCAATGTGCAGGGCGACCTGCCGACCATCGATCCCGGCATCATCGTCGCCTCGCTCAGGCCGTTCGATGACGGCGCGGTGGACATCGCCACCCTCGGCGTCGAGATCGTCCGCGATGAGGAAAAGACCAATCCCAACGTCGTCAAGATCGTCGGGTCGCCGCTCTCCGGCACCAGGCTGAGGGCGCTCTATTTCACGCGCGCCACGGCACCTTGGGGCGAGGGGCCGCTCTATCATCATGTCGGCCTCTATGCCTATCGTCGCGCCGCGCTAGAGCGTTTCGTCGCGTTGAAGCCGTCGCCTCTGGAGCGGCGAGAACGGCTGGAACAGCTACGGGCGCTCGAAGCCGGCATGCGCATCGATGCCGAGATCGTCCAGTCGCTGCCGCTTGGCGTCGACACGCCGGAAGATCTCGAACGCGCCAGAACCATTCTTGCAACCAGAGCCATCCTTGCAAACTGAGAAATCCCTTCGAAGCTGAGACCCCCTTGAATCGAGAATTGGCCATGCCTGAAAAGACCAACAGAATATCCTTCCAGGGCGAGCCGGGTGCCAATTCCGACACCGCTTCCCGCAACGTCTATCCATCGATGGAGCCGTTGCCGTGCCCGACCTTCGAGGACGCGTTCAACGCGGTCGAGACCGGGAAGGCCGATCTCGCCATGATTCCGATCGAGAACACAATTGCCGGGCGGGTCGCCGATATCCACCATCTGTTGCCGGAATCGAAGCTCCACATCATCGGCGAATACTTCCTGCCCATCCATTTCCAGCTGATGGTGCTGCCCGGAGTCAAACGCGACGAGATCAAGACCGTGCACAGCCACATCCACGCGCTTGGCCAGTGCCGCAAATACATCCGCAAGAACGGCTGGAAGGCGATCGTCGCCGGTGACACGGCTGGCGCCGCCAAGATGGTCTCCGAGGGCAAGGACCGCACCATGGCGGCGCTGTCGCCGACGCTGGCCGCGACGCTCTATGGGCTCGACATCCTCGAGCGAAATGTCGAGGACACCGATAGCAACGTCACCCGCTTTGTCGTCCTCACCAAGAACAAGCAATGGGCTGACCGCCCGTCACCGGACGTCAAGATGATGACGACCTTCATCTTCCGAGTCCGCAATGTGCCGGCCGCGCTCTACAAGGCGATGGGCGGTTTCGCCACCAACGGCATCAACATGACCAAGCTGGAGAGCTACCAGCTGGGGGCTTTCACCGCGACGCTGTTTTACGCCGACATAGAGGGTCATCCCGAAGATCCGCTGGTCAAGCTGGCGCTGGACGAGCTTCGCTTCTTCTCACGCGAAGTGCGAATTCTGGGCGTATATCCGGCCAGCGCGTCGCGTGAGCAGTGGAAGGTCGCTGACTAGATCACCGCGCCCAGCGGCACGTAGTCGATTTCCATGAACGTCTCGACCTCCGGCACCCAGCGGTCGCGTACGAAAGCGACGTGGTCGGGATGATCGTTGTACCTGGTATAGGCAGCCTGATCGGCGAACTCCATCGAGAAGCCGAAACGATAGTCGTTCTTGGGGCTGATCTGCCGCAATTGCTCGAAATGCGTGACGCCCCTGATCGCGGTGAGGATTTTCTTGGCGTCGACCAGGAACCTCCGTTCCTCCAGCGAATGTGGCGGATGCTTCAGCGTGAAGACGACGGTGTGACGGATCATTTGCTGCTCCTGAATGGTCTTTCGATAGTCGCTGCCATCACTCCGAGTCGACCCAGGCGCGGATGAGGTGGTGAGCAATGGCGCCTTTCGGTGGCGTGACCAAATTGCCGGGATGCTCCCTGGTCAGCATCGAACGCACCTCGTCGCGGGCAAACCAACGGCAGTCCTCCAGCTCGTTCAAATCGGCCTGGATATCGTCGTTGAGCGGCTCGCCGAAGCAGCCGATCATCAGCGAATAAGGAAACGGCCAGGGCTGGCTGGCGTGATAGACGACGCGGCCAAGCCGGATGCCAGCCTCCTCCAGCGTCTCGCGGCGCACCGCCGCTTCGATCGTCTCTCCCGGCTCGATGAAGCCGGCAAGGGCGGAGTACATGCCCGGCGCGAAATGCCGGCCGCGCCCGAGCAGGCACTTCTCCCGCGTCGCCGTCAGCATGATAGCCACCGGGTCGGTACGCGGAAAATGCTCGGTGCCGCAATTCGGGCAGTGGCGCTTGTAGCCGCCGGCCCGCATCTGCGATTGCGTGCCGCATTTGCTGCAGAAACGATGGCTTGCATGCCAGGCCAGCAGGGCCGCACCTTGCGCCATCGCGCCGGCAGCCGCCTCATCGATCAGCCCCTGCATGTAGACGGAGCGGTAGTCGATGGCCTTGATGGTTTCCGGAAGCCGTTCCGGATCGACGCCGCCGGGCACGGCCAGCACGGGTCCCTGTTCGGAAAAACCGAGCAGGACACCCTGTTCGAGAAATGGTTCGAAAGGCTCGCTCTCGGAGGCGCCAAACCAGGGGTCGAGACCACTGCCATCCCCGAGCTTCAGATAGAGCCGCCCCCCATGCATCAACAGCAGCCGTGTCGCCGGGTCGGCGAGCGCCTTGTCGACCGAATCGTCGGCGCGGTTTTCGGACTGCCGGTCGATGATGTTGCCGGCAAAGCCGACGAACTGACTCGGCTCGCGCAAGGGCGCGTCAAACAGGCGGAAGCTCATGGAAACTCTGCGTTGCGGGATGGACACGGGGAACGCTTATAGCGCCGCCTTGATCGTTTCGGCAAACCGCCGCAGGTCGGAGCCTTTATAGGGCTCGCGCAGGCCGTATCCCCACACCGGGCCCGGCCAGCCGGGATCGCCTTCCGAACGCGCAATGATATGGATGTGCAGCTGGCGCACGATGTTGCCGAGCGCGCCGGTGTTGATCTTGGTGCAGCCTGTCGCTTTCTTCAGCGCCTGCGCCACCATATTGGTCTCGAAGGTCAGCATTGCCTGGTCGAGCGGCGTCATCTCGTGGATCTCCTCCGCGCCTGGCCGCTGCGGCACCAGGAGCAGCCATGGCCAGCGGCGGTCGTTCATCACCCGCAACTCGCACAGCCCCAGCCACATCAACTGCTCGCTATCCGCCTCCAGCCGGGAGTCCAGCGTGAATCCGGCCTTCAGGCCCGTCATCATCGGCGTTTCCCTTGCTTTTCTTGGTTTCCTCAAGGGCATGAACGCTAGAGCGGCGGCAAGGGGGCTGCAAGCGAATCATTGCGCCCTCGCGATCGGCAGCTCTTCACGATAGGAATTTTTTCTTGATTCGTGACCTCAGCTATGGTACATATTTGTTCATGGTGCTGATTTGCGCCAGTGACCCGCCGCGCAGGCGGGTTTTCGTTTGATGCTCCGTCAGCCGACGCGCCGGCGAAGGCTGCAAAGGAATCCGGGATTTCTTCTGCGCACTTGCATTTCATCGAACAATTGCCGATATGGACGACGGGAGGTTGGTGGTGGACGATCCACTCGCCAACCGGGTCAGGTCCGGAAGGAAGCAGCCCTAACGAGCCCGGAACGGGTCATTGTTCCAGCCTCCCACCTCACCGGCCCTTCTCGCGACATTGACGACGCATTGCAGCGCGGGCGAGACTATGCGCAGGAATCGGCCGCTTTCGGGCGCGGCCATTTGGAGCTTATGGGCGAATGAGCGAAGCCGGAAATTCGGGACCAAAAAGCCTGGAGAATGGCAAGGCGGCCGCCTATCGCGTGCTGGCGCGCAAGTACCGTCCCTCGAACTTCTCGGAACTGGTCGGCCAGGAACCGACGGTGCGCACCCTCACCAATGCCTTTGCCACCGGCCGTATCGCCCAGGCCTGGATGCTGACCGGCGTGCGTGGCGTCGGCAAGACCACGACGGCACGCATACTCGCTCGTGCCCTGAACTACAAAACCGCTGATATCGACCAGCCGTCGGTCGACCTTGCCGAGCTCGGAGAACATTGCCAGGCGATCATGGAAGGCCGCCATGTCGACGTCATCGAGATGGACGCCGCCTCGCACACCGGCATCGACGACATCAGGGACATCATCGAGCGCGTGCGCTATGCGCCGGTCTCGGCGCGCTACAAGGTCTACATCATCGACGAAGTGCACATGCTGTCGACGCAGGCCTTCAACGGCCTGTTGAAGACGCTGGAAGAGCCGCCGCCGCACGTCAAATTCATCTTTGCCACCACCGAGATCCGCAAGGTTCCGATCACCGTCCTGTCGCGCTGCCAGCGCTTTGACTTGAGGCGCATCGACGCCGGTGCGCTGGTTGCGCATCTCGCGTCGATATCGGCCAAGGAGGGCATTTCGGTCGACGACGACGCGCTGGCGATGATCGCGCGCGCCGCCGAAGGCTCGGCCCGCGATTCGCTCTCCATCCTCGATCAGGCGATTGCCCATGGCGCCGGCTCGGTCAGCGCCGCTGCGGTTCGGGCGATGCTGGGGCTCGCCGACCGCGCCCGCATCGTCGACCTGTTCGAACATGTAATGAAGGGTGATGTAGCGGCCGCTCTTGCCGAATTCCGCGCGCAGTACGACACTGGTGCTGATCCGGCCGCCGTACTGACCGATCTTGCCGAGTTCAACCATCTCGTCACGCGGCTGCGTTTCGTGCCGACGGCCATCGAGGATGCCTCGCTATCCGAGGACGAGCGGCAGCGCGGCGCGGATTTCGCCAGGACGCTGTCGGTCAGAGTGTTGTCGAGGACATGGCAGATGCTGCTCAAGGGCATTCCCGAGGTCCAGTCCTCCAACCGGCCGGTGAGTGCCGCCGAAATGGTGCTGATCCGGCTAGCGCATGCCGCCGACCTGCCGACGCTGGACGAGGCGTTGAGATCGCTTGAGGGCGCAACGCCGGTACAAAATGGCACCCCACGCCCGAATGGTACACCCGCGGGGTCGGGCAATGGTGGCGGCGCCAGTGCTGTGGCGCAGACGCGCATGCCGGCCGGGCCGGGCGGTGCACAGACCATGCGGCTTGTGGAGAGCACGCCTGCCCCTGTTGCTTTCGTCGCTCCGCCGGAGCCGGTCGTCGAGACGCAATCGGTGCCGCTGAAATCGCTCGCCGACATCATTGCCCTGGCTGACGCGCAGCGTGACATCGCCTTCAAGGTGCAGGTCAAGAGCTATATCCGCCTGGTTCGTATCGAGCCCGGCCGTATCGACGTCGGCCTGATCAGCGACGCGCCCAAGATGCTGCTCAACGACCTGACGACGAAGTTGCGCGCCTGGACCGGCCGCAGCTGGCTGGTTTCGCTGTCGAAGGAAGAGGGTGGCCAGACGCTCTCCGAGATGGAATCGGCCAAGCGCGAGAACGCCTTCCTCGATGCCAAGAGCGATCCGACGGTGGCCGCTATCCTGGCGCGCTTTCCCGGGGCCAAGATCATCGACGTGCGCATTCCAGACGCGCCGGAAGCCGAAACGGCCGAGGCCGAAGTGCCGGTCGAGCCGCCGGCTGACGACGACGAAACCTGACCACAGAACGAATCCGCAAAGGACCAGACCATGAAAGATCTTCTCGGCCTGATGGGCAAGGCGAAGGAAATGCAGGCCAAGTTCCAGGCCATGCAGGACGAGATCGCCATTCTGGAAGCGTCGGGCCAGGCCGGCGGCGGCCTGGTCAGCGTGACGCTGACCGGAAAATTCGAAATGAAGTCGCTGAAGATCGATCCATCCTTGTCCAAGGAGGACGATGTCGAGATCCTGGAAGACCTGGTGCTCGCCGCCCACAATGACGCCAAGACCAAGGTCGAGCAGATCATGCAGGAAAAGACCAAGGCGCTGACCGCCGGTCTGCCGATCCCGCCGGGAATGAAACTGCCCTTCTAGCGTTCGGCGCGCCCCATGGTCGACATGACCGAAGAGCCCACCGAAAGATTGATCGAGCAACGTATCCGCAACAGGATCTACGAGATCCTGGAAATTCTGGCCGACTGCGACGACGGCGTCGATCTCGTCGGTATCAAGGGCTACTTCAATTTGTTCGAGGACTTTGTCCATCGCCCGTCGATCGAGGCCGGCACATCTGCGCTTTCGAAAGACGAGCGCGCGATCGTGCTGGAGATCGCCGAGTTCCTGGAGGCGGCCAGCGAGACAAATCCGGACTTCACCAAGGCCGAGTTCGTTGAAAGCGGCTGGCCGGCAAGGATCGCGCCGACGGCCAGGGACGCGCGAGCGCTGTTCCTCCGGCGCGGCCTGTTCTCGGAGAAGATCGAAGAGGCTGAACCTGGCCAGCCGGTGGCGATTGCAGCCGGGAGGTAGCCCGCATAAAGCCATGCAACCGTGCCAATTTGGCAACAGTGCCCCAGTAATAACGTTTTGGCCATCTTTTTGCCTGAAAGTGTCTCATTCTTGCCGCAGCCTGGGGGCGGGCATGGACGTGAGAGGGTTACCTGTTGATTGCCACGCGATGGAAGGCGCCGCTGTTGCTCGGCGCCGTCATTTCACCCCTGTTTTTGGCTGCATGCAGCCAAACCACTTCGCACGGTATGTCCGTGGCCAGCCTCACCGACGCCATCACGCCGAGTTTCCTGAGCTCCCGGGCCTACAGCCATACGCCCAAGGACAAGGAATGCCTGGAACGGGCGATGTTCTTTGAATCCAATCGCTCAAGCCGCGACGGCATGATCGCCGTCGGCACGGTGGTGATGAACCGGCTCCGCTCCGGCAACCACGGAAGCACCATCTGCGAGGTGGTGGGCGAGGGTGGGCAGTTCGCGCCTGGCGTCATGACGAGACCGATGAATTCGCGAGCGATGCCCGAAGTCGAGGAAGCCGCCGATGCCGTGCTCAAGGGCGAGCGCAAGGCCAAGCTGAAGAACACGATGTATTTCCACACCGCTGGGCTGCGCTTCCCTTACAAGAACATGCACTACACGATGGTTGCCGGCGGCAATGCCTTCTATGAGAAGCGCGGCCGCAATTGGCAGCCGTTGCCGGATGAGCCGCAGGTCGCAATTGCTTCGGCGGCGCCCGAGAAGCCGGCCGCAGCAGCGATAATGGTCGCTTCCACCGAGCCCGCACCTCCGGCCAGGACGGCAACCATTCGATCCGCCCCTGCCCAACAGACCTATGTGACGGCGGCGGCTGCGCCGTCCGCGAAATCCGCGCGTGTCTCGGTTCAGCCGACGGTGGTGGCGATGCAGGAACCCATGGAAGAGCCGGATGCCGCCCGTTTTGGCGGAACCCTGAACACAAGGGTCATCTCCTCGGTTCAAAACGCGCCACAGGAGGCGACGATGGTGGGGTTCCAGTCCACGCCTGAGAACACCGACGCCATCGGCGCGATGATTGCCAGCCAGGACCGGCCACTCGAGACCAATTGATCCGGCTCCATGATCCACCTAGCCAATATGGCGGTTGATGCGGACGTGGGATGTTCCAAAGCGCTCTGAAAAATCCTGGAGCGGGGGGGGGGGGGGGGGGGGGGGGGGGGGGGGGGCCGGGAGGGGGTTTTTGTGGGACGCGGCCGGGGACGCCCACGGCGCGCGGGGTGGTGTTTTGTGGTGATTTTTGTGTTTTTTAA